>NZ_JOJF01000049.1:0-22041 GCF_000720265.1 Nocardia sp. NRRL WC-3656
GAACCTCGGCAACGACCATGAAGCCAAACCCACCGCTCCCAGGTGATTCGGAACCCGATGGCTGCGGGCTCTATCACCACGAAAGAAAGGTAAGGACGACCAGCGGCCGCGCGGGATCGCCCACCGCATCGTCGGGGCCGCCCTCGGCGATGTGGAATCGGATGCCGTTGGCGTGCACATCGCGATGCGTCCACGGGCCGTCGAAGCGGACGCTGGACGGATCGGGAAGCGGATTCGACGACACGCCGAAAGCGTAATAGCCGGACTATGCCGTCGGCTTGGCGGCTGGGCCGTCGGCGTGCGATCCAAAGCCGTGCGGCAGCACCGTCCGGGTTTCCTTGAGCGATTCGATCGTCTTCTCCGGCGCCCGCAGTTTGCGGACCTTCCGGTAGCCGAGCAGCGCCAGCACCGCCACCACCACGATCATCAGCGCGAAGACGATCAGGAACGCCGCCCACCGGTACAGCCACACATCCAGCAGTTCGGCGAGGAAGAAGAAAAAGAAGAACGACGAGAACAGCAGCACCGTCAGGGCGCCGATGAAGAAGACGCTGCCCTGCAGGCCCTTCTTGATCTCGCCGGTCACCTCGGCCTTGGCCAGCTCCACCTCGGCGCGGACCAGGGTCGACATCTGCTCGGCGGCGTCGCGCACCAGATCCCCGACGCTGGCATTCGCGGTGGTATCGACCTCGGACAGCGGAATCGAGGTGATGGTCCGGTTTCGGCCCGCGTCGTTACCGCCGTTTGTGAAGCTCAATTGCTCGACCCTTCTCCATGTCCCGGTGCTGTCCGGCCTTCACTCGTATTCGGTGGCCGCACTCGCGTCTCGCCGCGCCTGATGCGCCCGCCCACGCCGCAACAGTAGCGCCGAACCGAGCAGAGAGGCCGTCAAGGACGTCATCAACACGGCGGCTTTCGCCAGTTCGGTCGCGGCCCGGTCGGGCAACGCGAGTTCTGCCACCAAGAGGCTAACGGTGAAACCGATCGCGCCCAGTACCGACAGGGCCGACATATCCCGATTGCCGAGACCCACGGGCCGAGCGGCGATTCCGAACCGGATCGCCAGCCAGCTCGAGCCGAAGATGCCCACGGTCTTGCCGACCAGCAGTCCGGCGATGATCGCCAACGACAGCCGCGAGGTGAACAGCTCGCCGAAAACGCTGGCGGACAACGGAACTCCGGAGGCGAACAGCGCGAACAGCGGGACGCACACGCCGGCGGAGATCGGCTGGAACAGATGCTCGAGCCGGGCGGCCGGCGCCTCGTCCTCCTCCGGATCCGGGCGTACCCGGGTCAGCAGCCCGCAGATCACCCCTGCCAGCGTGGGATGAATCCCGGCCTCGTGCAGGGCATACCACGACAGCAGCGCCAGCGGCACGTACACCAGCGGGGTGCGGATACGCAGCCGCTGCGCCAGCGCCCAGCCCACGAAGCAGGCGGCGGCGCCCACCAGCCAGATCAGCACCGCTGTGGTGGTGAACAGCACCGCGATCATCACGATCGCCATCAGATCGTCGACGACGGCCAGGCTGAGCAGAAACACTCTCGCCCCGGCCGGAATTCGTGAGCCGGTCATGGCCAGCACCGCGAGCGCGAAGGCGATATCGGTCGCGACCGGAATCGCCCAGCCGCGATCCATCCCCGGCACACCCCAGCCGATGACGAAGGCGATCACCGCCGGGGTGATCACGCCGCCCATCGCGGCCACCACCGGGAGCGTGGCCCGTTTCCGGTCGGCCAGCTCACCGACGACGAGTTCGCGCTTGAGTTCGAGCCCCGCGACGAAGAAGAACACCGCGAGCAGACCGTCCTTGGTCCAGTCGCCCAGAGTGAGGTCCAGATGTAGCGGTGGGATCGCGAGAGTGGTGTCCACCATCGCGAAATAGCCGTCGCGCCAGGGCGAATTGGCCCACAGCAGCGCCACCGCCGCCGCGGCGAGCAGCAATGCGCCGCCGACGGTTTCGGTGCGGAGATAACGAGCGAGCTCGGAGCGCAGCGCGACGATCACGGAGTTCCTTTCGGGAGCGGACGGCGACTGCGGCGGGCACTCCCGCAACGGGCTCACCAACCACACGCCGACCAGACTTCCCGGCACTCCTTGACGAAATTTTACCGGTTCAGGCGTAGCTGTTTACGGCCGCCTCCGTGCTTCGCGGCGGCGAACGGCCGAGCCCACGCCCGGTGCGGCACCGGACGTGGGCTCGAAAAGCGGGTCGATCAGGCGTTGGAGGCGCGGATGGCTTCGAACACGTTGGGGTCGACCAGGGTGGAGGTGTCGCCGAGTTCGCGGCCCTCGGCCACATCGCGCAGCAGGCGGCGCATGATCTTGCCCGAGCGGGTCTTGGGCAGTTCGGGAACGATGTGGATTTCGCGGGGGCGGGCGATCGGGCTGATCTCGCGGGAGACCTCGGCCTTGAGCTCGTCGACGAGTTGCTGTCCGGAGTTGTTCGAGCCGCCGGTGAGGATGACGAAGGCGACGATGCCCTGTCCGGTGGTGGCGTCGCTGGCGCCGACGACCGCGGCCTCGGCGACGCTGTGGTGTCCGACGAGGGCGGATTCGACTTCGGCGGTGGAGATGCGGTGGCCGGAGACGTTCATGACGTCGTCGACGCGGCCGAGGACCCACAGCGCGCCGTCGGCGTCGATCTTGGCGCCGTCGCCGGCGAAGTACCAGCCCTGGGCGGCGAAGCGTTCCCAGTAGGTGGCCTTGTAGCGTTCGTCGTCGCCCCAGATGCCGCGCAGCATCGACGGCCACGGCTGGTCGAGGACGAGGTATCCGACGACCGCGGAGCTTGCGGAGCGGTCCGAAGATTCGGCTTCGGTTCGATTGATTTCGACCGAATTGCCTTCTTCGTCCACGACTTTCGCGGAGATGCCGGGCAGTGGTGCCATGGCGGCGCCGGGTTTGGCGGCGGTGACCCCCGGCAGCGGCGAGATCATGATGGCGCCGGTTTCGGTCTGCCACCAGGTATCGACGATGGGTGCGGTGCCGGCGCCGATGACTTCGCGGTACCAGCGCCAGGCCTCGGGGTTGATCGGTTCACCGACCGAGCCGAGCACGCGGATCGAGGACAGGTCGTGGGCATCGGGGATGTCGCGGCCCCACTTCATGAAGGTGCGGATCAGTGTGGGCGCGGTGTAATAGATTGTGACGCCGTACTTTTCGATGATCTGCCAGTGCCGGTGCTCGTCGGGGAAGTTGGGGGTGCCCTCGTAGACGACCTGGGTGGCGCGGTTGGCCAGCGGGCCGTAGACGATGTAGGAGTGTCCGGTGACCCAGCCGATGTCGGCGGTGCACCAGTACACGTCCTGCCCTGGTTTGTGGTCGAAGACGTAGTGGTGGGTGTAGGCGACCTGGGTCAGGTAGCCGCCCGAGGTGTGGAGGATGCCCTTGGGCTTTCCGGTGGTGCCGGAGGTGTAGAGGATGTAGAGCGGGTGCTCGGCATCGAAGGCGCTGCAGGCATGGTCCGTTGATGCCTGGGCGACGGTTTCGTGCCACCACCGGTCGCGGCCCTCGGTCCATGCGATCTCGAGATTCGTGCGCCGCACCACCAGCACGTGTTCGACGCTGTGCGGGACGTCGCCGTGGGCGTAGAGCGCCTCGTCGACGGCTTCCTTCAGCGGTGCGGCCTTACCGCGGCGCCACTGGCCGTCGGTGGTGATCACCAGGCGGGCCTCGGCGTCGTCGACGCGCTGGCGCAGGGCGCTGGGGGAGAAGCCGGCGAAGACCACCGAGTGGGTCAGGCCCAGCCGGGCGCAGGCCAGCATCGACACGATGGCCTCGGGGACCATCGGCATGTAGATCGCGACCCGGTCGCCGGCGGTGAGGCCGAGCTCGGTGAAGTAGTTGGCGGCCTGGCACACCTCGGCCTGCAGCTGGGCGTAGGTGATCGAGCGGGAATCGCCGGGCTCACCCTCCCAGTGGATGGCGACCTGGTCGCCGTAGCCGTCGTCGACGTGGCGGTCCACGCAGTTGTAGGCGATGTTGAGCTTGCCACCGGTGAACCAGCGCGCGAACGGGGCATCGTCCCAGTCCAGCACCCGATCCCACGGCTGATGCCAGTGCAGTCGCTGCGCTTGTTCGGCCCAGAACCCGTCGCGATCCGCCGTTGCCCGCTCGTAGATGGACGCATCGGCATTGGCTGCCGCGGCGAATTCGGCGGTAGGCGGGTACACGTCTCGGTGCTCAGCGGTGGTGTCGGTCATCTCGCCTCCATCGGGCCTGTCCATCGGATACGCGTCGGCCGCAGCGTGACCGCGGCCACGATGTGACCCTAACGGACTGTGACCTGCGCCGCGTACCGGTCCCGAACGGCGGGCTCGGGAATCGGACCCCGGTCGGCCGCAGGGTGCGCTCGGCTAGCGTGTGGGTCGTGAGCGACGTGCTGCAACCCCTGGTCGACCTGCCCGGTGTCCGCGAGGCGGCCGACCGCGCCCGCGATGCGCTCGCCGAAGTCCACCGGCACAAGGCGAACCGGCGGGGCTGGCCGACCACGGCGGCCGAGGCGGCGGTCCGCGCGGCGCGCTCCTCGGCGGCGATCGACGGCGGGGCCACCGAACTGCCCGCCGACGGCCGGGTCGCCGATCCGATTCTGGCGGGAGCGTTGCGGGTCGGGCAGGCCCTCGACGGTGACGCACTGCGGAATCTGGTCGGCGTGTGGCAGCGGGCGCCGCTGCAGGCGCTGGCTCGTCTGCATCTGCTCGCCGCGGCCGATCTGGTCGACGACGAAATCGAACTCGGCCGGCCGCGCCCGGAGCCGGGCATCGCCGAACGACTCGATCTACTGGCTCAGACCGTACTGACCTCGAACGCGCCGGCCCCCGTGCTGGCCGCGGTGGTGCACGGTGAGCTGATGTCGTTGCGTCCCTTCGGTTCGGCCGACGGCGTGGTGGCGCGGGCGGCGTCCCGGCTGGTGGCGGTCGCGAGCGGCCTGGATCCGCACAGTCTGGGCGTACCGGAGGTTTTCTGGTTGCGACGCCGCCAGGCCTACCTCGACGCCGCGGCGGGCTTCGCCGAGGGGACCGCCGAGGGTGTGGGCGGTTGGGTGGTGTTCTGCTGCGGCGCGCTGGAAGACGGTGCCCGCGAGGCTCGATCGATCGCCGATGCGGCGGCATGAACGCGGCGCGTGAGCGCTGATCGCAGCGAGTGCGAAACGGGTCCGCACATCGAAGCGGGCGGCGTAGCCGTCGTCGGCCTCACCGCCCGCTAGCACGGACTACCCGGTTACCAAGCGTGCTTGTCGGGTTGTGTTCTGCGGCCTCGGCGATCATCCGAACCCCGCCGGTTCATCCCCGCAACCTGTGCGAGGCCATTGCCGACGTGAATTCGAATTTCGCAGGCCCACAACGCTTCTGCCCTTGTCGCGGCGCGCTCCGCGTGGGTGCCTGGCGTCCGTGCTGGGAAGTGCGGATGGGAGATCGAACCTTCTCTTCCGTTTCGATCTTGGCCTTCCGCCCCTCCGTGCGTCCATTGTTACTCTGTGAGACCCCTCACATCAAGGGTCGAAAGGACATTACTCATAATCGGCGTGTGGCCCCTCGAATCGTGGTTACATCGATGGGTTGCGCGTCGTTGACCAGCCGCGATGCGCTCGGAGCGCCACCCTCAGCGGCGCCGGCGCAGCAGCCGGTAACTGAGGGCGCCGGCCAGTACCGCGCTCACTCCGACCACCGCCGTGGCGGCCACCGTCGTGGTCGACGGCGCGGGAATCCGCGACCACAGTGACACCGGATTGGAGAAGGTCAGGATCGGCCAGTCCCGGGCAACCGCCTCGCGTCGCAGGTTCCGGTCGGGGTTGACCGCGGTGGGATATCCGACCGCCGACAGCATCGGCAGATCGGTGATCGAATCGGAATAGGCGTAGCAGCGCGAGAGGTCGTAGTGCTCGGACGCGGCCAGCTTCTCGATCGCCTCGACCTTGCCCTCGCCGTAGCAGTAGAACTCGACTTCGCCTGTGTACTTACCGTTTTCGACCACCATCCGAGTGGCGGCAGTATGCGTCGCACCCAGCGCGGCGGCGATCGGGGCGACGATCTCCTCACCCGACGCCGAGACGATCACGACGTCGTGGCCGCGGATCTTGTGGTCGGCGATCAGATCCGAGGCCTCCGCGTAGATCAGCGGATCGACCAGTTCGTGCAGTGTTTCCGCGACGATCGAGCGCACCTGCGACACGTCCCAGCCGGCGGTCATCTTCGTCAGATGTTCGCGCATCCGCTCCATCTGGTCGTGGTCGGCGCCGGAGAGCAGGAACAAGAAGTGCGCGTAACTGGATTCCAGTACGGTGCGCCGATCGATCAGGCCCTGCGCGAAGAACGGCCGGCTGAAGACGAACGCGCTCGACTTGGCGATGACCGTCTTGTCCAGATCGAAGAACGCGGCGATCCGGGGTGCGGACGAAGCGTCCGTCGTCCGGTGCGCGCGATTCGCTGCTGCATCGTTGCGGTGTCGCGGGTGCCCGGTATCCCCGGCGGCCCGATCGTTCGTAGCTGTTTGGTCGCCCTCGGCCGTCACGGCTCCAGAATAGGGAGCTTCCCCGGTGATGCGGCGTTCAGCCCGGCCGCACGCCCCGTCCGATGCCCCGGGAGCCGCCCGCTCCGGGCCGAAACTTCGTCGCGCGATGGACTTGCATTGCCGCCGGTTTCTGGGTGTAGTATTGCTGGCACCTGGACATGGTCCAGGCGCGTTCAGCCCGACCCCCCGGGGCTGAACCCCGACGGCCCCAGCCTCCTCCCCCCCCGGCTGGGGCCGTCCTCTATTTCCGGACCGTTCAGCTGTTACTCGGCGTGCAGTGTTTGTCCACAGCCCGCGAGTTGTCCACATTCGGCGTTGGGGCCCTGGTTCGCCCTGCCGATCCGGGTGAGGCTGGCTGACATGAATTCCGTTGCAGCAGTTCCTCCTCCGGCACTGGTGCTGGTCGGTGACCACCGGTTACGCGACGAGGTGCGTCGCATAGCGGCCGCCGCCGACCGTGGCCTGGACGAACGGTCCATGCCCGTCGGCAGGCATGCCTGGGCCGCGGCCGCGTTGGTGATCATCGATCTCGCGGCGGCGCGTACCTGTGCGGCCGCCGGATATCCGCGGCGCTCGGGCGTCGTGCTGGTCGGCAGCGGCGAACCGGATCTCGACCATTGGCAGGCCGCCGCGGCGGTCGGAGCCGAGCAGGTCATCGCGTTGCCGAGCGCTACCGAAACACTGATCGAGGCCTTCGCCGCCTACGCCTGGCGCGACCCCGGGGACGGACTCGTCCTGGCCGTCGTCGGCGCGGGGGGCGGCGCCGGGGCCTCGGTCTTCGCCGCGACGCTGGCCCTGGCCGCCGCGGCCCGGCGGTTCCGGCCGCACATTCTGCTCATCGACGGCGACCCGCTCGGCGGTGGCATCGATCTGCTGCTGGGTATCGAGTCGGTGCCCGGTCTGCGCTGGCCCGAACTCTCCGTCGAGGACGGCCG
Source organism: Nocardia sp. NRRL WC-3656 (assembly GCF_000720265.1). Taxonomy (NCBI): domain Bacteria; kingdom Bacillati; phylum Actinomycetota; class Actinomycetes; order Mycobacteriales; family Nocardiaceae; genus Nocardia; species Nocardia sp. NRRL WC-3656. The sequence continues at coordinate 7,450 of NZ_JOJF01000049.1, forward strand.
AGTGGCCGCGCAAGCCCTGCACGACGCATTACCCGCCGCCGCACCGGGACTCGGCGTACTGGCCTGCAGCAGACCGGCCGGCTCCGGACCGGACGATATCGGCATCGGCGCGGCCCGCGCCGTCGTCGAGGCCGGCCGCGGCGCAGGCGATCTGGTGGTGTGCGATATCTCCGGCAGTCGGGGCCCGCATACCGATCATCTCCTCGATGCCGCCGATCTCGTCGTCTTCGTGGTGCCGGCCCGGTTGCGTGCGGTGGCCGCCGCGGGGGCGGTCGTGGCGGATATCCGTCGTCGAAACCCGAACCAGGCCTTGGTCGTTCGAGGCCCCGCACCGGGCGGGCTGCGCGGTCGCGATATCGCGGAGGCATTGGGGCTGCCCCTGCTGGCCGCCATGCGTGCCCAACCCGGACTCGCGGCCGAGCTGGAACGCGGTGGGCTGACGCTCGGCCGCGGGCCGCTCGCGGCGGGAGCGGAGTCGGTGCTGTCCGCACTGCCGGAGGGGGCTCGATGAGCGGGGTGGTGAGTGCCGAACTCCTGGACCGGGTTCGGGAGCGACTGGCCGCCCAGCCGGGTGAACACGATCCGGCCCGCCTGGCCGCCGCCATCCGCGCCGAAGCCGGCCGAGTCCTCGGCGATACGGACCTGCTGCGCGCTTTGCGCCTGCTGCAGACGGAGATGACCGGGGCGGGCGCGCTGGAACCGTTGCTGCACGACGCCCGGGTCTCCGATGTGCTGGTGACCGCGCCCGATGCGGTGTGGATCGATCGCGGTAGCGGACTGGAGCGCACCTCGATCCGCTTCCCGGACGAAGCGGCCGTGCGGCGCCTGGCTCAGCGTCTGGCGCTCGCCGCCGGCCGCCGGCTCGACGACGCGCAACCGTGGGTGGACGGGCGGCTGCCGGAATACGAGCGGGCTCCCGGCGAGAGCTTCGGCGTGCGGCTGCACGCGGTCCTCGCGCCCATCGCACAGGGCGGAACGTGTATCTCGCTGCGAGTACTGCGCCCGGTCGGCCACAGCCTGCGCGGACTGACCGCCTCCGGAACGCTTACACCGGAGTCGGAACTGCTGCTGGAGAGGATCATTCGCGCACGGCTCGCCTTCCTCGTGGTCGGCGGCACCGGCGCTGGGAAGACCACGTTGCTGTCGGCTCTGCTGGCGCACGTCGACCCCGCAGAACGCATCGTGTGCGTCGAGGATGCCGCCGAACTGTCGCCGCCGCATCCGCATGTCGTACGGCTGGTCGCGCGTATCGCCAATGTGGAGGGCGCGGGTGCCATCACGGTCCGGGACCTGGTCCGTCAGGCGCTGCGGATGCGGCCGGATCGGATCGTCATCGGAGAGGTGCGCGGGGCCGAGGTCGTGGACCTGCTCACCGCACTGAATACCGGACACGACGGGGGCGCCGGGACGGTGCACGCGAACTCGCCACGGGAGGTGCCCGCTCGTCTGGAAGCCCTTGCGGCACTGGGCGGAATGGGGCGGGCGGGGCTGCACAGTCAGCTCGCCGCGGCCGTCCAGGTCGTGCTCGCGATGCGGCGCCGCCCCGACGGTGGGCGAGTCCTGCAGGAAATCGGGCTGGTGACCCGCGAAGGGGAGGCGGGTGTGCGCATCGAGACGGCCTGGTCTGCGGATCCGGTTGCGGCACCGGCGAATACCGCGCTACAGCGGTTGCTGAACGAACGGTTGCGGCAATGACCCTGAGCTTGCTGTGCGGTGCCGCAGCGCTGCTGCTTCTGCCGACCACGCCCCGGCGGCACCGGCTGCGTGCGCTGTGCGGACGACCGGTGGAAACGCGAAACAATCCGAGCCGCTGGATCATTCGCGGCGTGGCGGCTTCGGCGGTGGGGGCGGCGGTCGTCTTCGGTCCCGGGTCCGCGGGTGCGGCCGCGGTGCTCGTCACCACGCTGACCGTGCGCTCGAAGAACCGCCGCGAGGAACGGCGCCACGACGACGAATGCCGGAAACTGTTGGAAGGGCTGGAAGTGGTGATCGGTGAACTGCGCACCGGTGCGCATCCCAGCGCTGCCGCAGCCGTCGCGGCCGCGGAGATCGGTGGAGCGGCCGGAGCGGCCTTCGCGGTGAGCGCCGCGCGGGCCAGGCTCGGTGGTTCGGCCGCGGACGGATTGCGCGGGCGTCCCTGCGCCGTCACGACCGAACTGGATCGCGTCGCGGCTGCGTGGGAGGTGGCCGAGCGGCATGGCCTGGCATTGGCCGAACTGTTGAGTGCGGCCCGCGACGACCTCGCCGGGCGAATGCGGTTCAGCGAGCGCACGACCGCCGCCCTGGCGGGTGCGCGGGCCAGCGCCGCGGTGCTGGCCGGACTCCCGCTCCTCGGCATCGCGCTCGGACAGCTGATGGGCGCCCACCCCCTGCAGGTCCTGATGAGCCGAGGGGTCGGAACCATCGTCTTTCCGCTCGGCGCCGGGCTCATCGGTGTGGGATTGCTGTGGGCGGATGCCATCACGCGACGGGTATCGGTATGAACGGTCTGTCGATGGCACTGCTCTGTTCCGGTGCCGCGCTGCTCGCCCTTCCGGGCCGAATCACATCGGTTGGCCGCCTCCGCGCGGCCCGCGGCGTTGCTACCGCGCCGCGGAAGGTTCCGCGCCCGGCCACCGGCGACCCCTTGGCGGTGGCCTCGGCCCTGGATCTGCTCGCCTCGTGTCTGCGGGCGGGCCTGCCGACCGCCACGGCGGCCCGCGCGGTTTCCTCGACCGCCCCGGAGCCCTTCGCTTCGGCGCTGCGGCGGGCGGCGGAACTGCTGGCGCTCGGCGCGGACCCGGTCACCGCCTGGGAGCGCGCGGCCCGGGAAGCGCCCGTCGCGGAGATGTACGCGCTCGCCCGGCTGGTGCGCCGTTCGGCCCGCTCCGGTGCGGCCCTGACCGGCGCGGTCTCCGAACTCGCGGACAAGTGCCGCGCGGCGGTCGAGGATACGGCCGCCGCACGGGCGGAACGCGCGGGCGTGCTCATCAGCGGTCCGCTCGGGCTGTGCTTCCTGCCGGCCTTCGTCTGCCTCGGCATCGTCCCGGTGGTCGCCGGACTGGCCGGTCGAGTACTGGGCGGTGGGTTGTGGTGACCACACCAGAGATTCGGTGCGGATCCGCCGCGCCGACCGTAGAGAAAGGGGAGACCGATGCTGGCGGCAACGCAATCGGTTGTGCGAGAACTACGTTCGCGGCTGATCCAGGTAGTGGTGACCGACGATGGGATGAGTACCGCCGAATACGCCATCGGCACGATCGCCGCAGCGGCGTTCGGAGCTGTGCTCTACACCGTGGTCACCGGCGATTCCATCGTGAACGCGCTGACCAAGATCATCGACAGGGCGCTGAACACCACCGTGTGAGGTCCGCTCGTCCGGGCGAACGGGGTGCGGTCACGGTCGAGGCGGCGATTGCGCTGGCGGCAGTGATAGTGGTCGTCGTGCTCTGTCTGGGGGCGTTGCTGGCGGCGTCGATGCAGATCCGCTGTATCGACGCCGCTCGCGAAGCGGCACGTCTCGCCGCCCGAGGTGCGGAGGCGGAAGCTCTGCCGGCAGCGCAGCGGGTGGCGCCGCCCGGCGCCGATATCGAGTTGCGCGCGGAGGGCGACCGGATCGTGGCCACGGTTCGGGCGCGGGCGCCGCTGCTGCCGATGCTGCGGTTACGGGCCGAAGCGGTAGCGGTACGCGAACCGGGCGAGCCGCAATGACACCGGCCACAGTGCCCGCCGCGTGCCGCAGCCGCGGATGCGACGGCGGTGCCACTGTCACGGCATGTCTGGCACTCACCGCGCTGCTACTGGTGACGGTCGTGATCGTGCAGTTCGCGGCGGTGGTCTGCGCACGCCATCGAGCGCAGAGCGCGGCCGATTCGGCGGCTCTGGCCGCAGCGGGCGCACTGGATTCCGGTGCTGAGGCGGCCTGCGATCGAGCGGATTCGGTGGTGCGGCAAATGCGGATGCGGGTACGGGCGTGTTCGGTCCGGGATTGGGATGTGACGGTAACGGTCAATGGTTCGGTGACGCTCGCTCTTTTGGGCAAGCGATCAGTTGTGGCGGTCGCGCGGGCCGGTCCGGTGAGTGCGGGAAAACGATCATGAATACCGGACGGTTGGTGTGAGAAAGAATGGGTGATCGGAGCCACACCGCAGTGCGGTAAGTGCGGTGGATTTCCCATTCGGTCGGCATTCAATTCCGGCGGTGCAATTGTGCAAGCATTCGACGCTGCGGGATTCCGATAAATGCGCACATGTGAATGCCCACATGGCCGTTATTCGCTAGGGCAATGTGCCGGTTAACATGATCGACTTCCTTTTTATTCCCGGTCGCGCCGTAGGCCTCGATGGCGGCAGGCGGTCCGTGGGACCGGGAAGCGGCGACGTCTACCGACGGTGTCCGCATCGTCACGAAACGGATTCGGGCAGGTCATGGCCCGAAATGTTGACGTGCGGGTCAGCTCGGCGCATCGGCGGGCAGATCGGCGAGGACGGCCGTCAGCAGGGCGGCCGCGCCCTCCTTGTCCAGCGGGGAATTCCCGTTGCCGCATTTGGGGGATTGGACGCACGAGGGGCAGCCTTGCGGGCACGAACAGGAGGTGATGGCCGCCCGCGTCGCCGCCAACCAGGTCCGCAAGCGGGTGAACCCGCGCTCGGCGAAGCCGGCCCCGCCCCGGTGGCCGTCGTAGACGAAGACGGTAGGTAGCCCCGTATCGGGGTGCTCGGCGATGGAAACGCCGCCCACATCCCAGCGATCGCAACTCGCGACCAGGGGCAACATCCCGATCGCCGCATGTTCGGCGGCGTGCAGGGCGCCGGGTACGCGGCGCGGCTCGATCCCCGCCGCGGCCAGCAGGCGCGGTGTGACGGTGTAGAGCACGGCCTGGGTCGGCAGTGTCTGCTCCGGCATATCGAGTTCGACGAGGTCGAGAACCTCTCCGCTGGGAAGCGTGCGCAGATAACCGACCACCTGGCGGGTCACCCGGACCCGGGCCAGGGCGGCGGCGACGCGCCCGTACACCCGCTCGTGCGTGCGCTCGTCGATCGCCACCGAGGTGACCATGCGGGCGCTGGTGGTCCATCCGGGCTGCTCGGCGTGGACGAAGGCGACGCCGGCCTCGAGATCCAGTTCGTCGACCACGTAGGTCTCGCCCTGATGCAGGTGGACCGCCCCGGCGTGCAGCGTCGCGGGCGCCCGGCCGGAATCCGCGCTGCCCAGCAGCCGGCCGCTGGTCGCGTCCACGATCGCGATCTGGGAGCCGATTCCGCCGCGCACATCCACGTCGTCGTGTGGGTAGGCGCTCGAGGTCGGATACCAGCGAGCCGGGCCCCCGCCGTTCTCCCGGCGCTTGATCAGGCCCTGCGCGGCAAGATCGGCGGCCACGTCCCGGACGCCGAGGTCGTGGATCTCGGCGTCGGTCAAGGGGTGTTCGCAGGCCGCGCACAGCAGATGCGGGCCGGCGACGTAGGGGTTGTGCGGATCGGTGATGGTCGCCTCGACCGGTTTGTCCAGCAGGGCGTGCGGGTGGTGGACGAGGTAGGTGTCGAGCGGATCGTCGCGGGCTACCAGCAGTACCAGCGAGCCCTGGGTTCGACGTCCCGCGCGGCCCGCCTGCTGCCAGAACGAGGCGACGGTTCCCGGGAAACCGGCCATCACCACGGCGTCCAGCCCGGCGATGTCGACGCCGAGTTCGAGTGCGGTCGTGGTGGCCGCGCCCAGCAGCGACCCGTCCGCCAGGCCGTTCTCCAGTTCCCGCCGGTCCTCGGCCAGATATCCGGCCCGATAGGCCGCCACTCGCCCGGCCAGCGCGGGATCCACCTCGGCCAGCATGCGCTGCACGTCGATGGCGACGACCTCGGCGGCCCGACGGGAGCGAACGAAGGTCAATGTCCGCGCACCCTCGACGACCAGGTCGGTCATGATCCGGGCGGCCTCGGTGGTGGCCGCCCGTCGGACCGGGGCGCCGTTTTCGCCACTGAGGTCGCCGAGCAGCGGTGGCTCCCACAGGGCGACCGTTCGCGCACCCTGCGGGGAGCCGTCCTCGGTCACCGCGGTCACCGGCGCACCGATCAGCCGTGCGGCCGCCGCGGCCGGATCGGCGCTGGTGGCCGAGCACAGGACGAAGGTCGGATTCGCGCCGTAATGCGCGGCCAGCCGCCGCAACCGGCGCAACACCATCGCGACCTGGGACCCGAATACACCGCGATACGCGTGGCATTCGTCGACCACCACGTAGCGCAGCCGCCGCAGCACCCGCGCCCAGCGCTGATGCGCTCGCAGTATGCCGATGTGCAGCATGTCGGGATTGGTGAACAACCACCGCGCATTCGCACGCACCCACTGCCTGACCTCGGGCGGAGTATCGCCGTCGTAGGTGGCCGGATGGATATCGCGCAGGCCGCCGGCATGGGTCAGCTGCGCGGCCGCGCGGAATTGATCGGCTCCGAGCGCTTTGGTCGGCGATATATACAGAGCGGTCGCTCGCGAATCCCGCCGCAGGTCGGTCAATACCGGAAGTTGATAACCCAGGGATTTGCCCGACGCGGTCCCGGTGCAGACCACGACGTGTGTTCCCGAGGCGGCCAGCTCCGCGGTTCGAATCTGATGCGTCCACGGTGCCTCGACACCGGATTCCCGCAGGGCGTCGACCACTTCCGGAGCAGCCCAGGAAGGCCAGTCGGTGATGCGCGCCGGCCGGGCCGGGAGTTCGGTCACATGGGTGATACGACTCTCCGCATCGGGCACTCCGAAAAGGACACGATTCAGCAACGATGTCCCGTAGCCGATCGCTTCTGCGGGCGCGGGGTCCGATCGCGGGCCCTTCGGATTCATCGGACCGAGACCGTCCGACGCGAAGAAAGTGTGAACCGTGTGTGCCGCCCTCGCCCGAGCTGCCAATTCACTACCGAGTAGCGACCTGCGTCACAGTCTGTTTGCCTGACGCTCGCTCGGTTATCGCTAAGCAAACCTACTTCAAGTTTGGATTTGGGCATTGTGCCCCTCACCTGCACATTCGCAAGATCATCTTTTTTGCAAATTGTCGGTAACTCGGCTGTCGAATTGCGCGCGGACATGGTTCACTAGTTCTCGGTCGCAAGCTTCTGTGTTCGAGGGAACGGATCAAAGGTCCAAACCATCAGCAGGATCGATGTTGCGAACGGTGTGCTTGAAGCTTCCTGCAGGGGGAACAGAGTACAGCGGTCGGAACGGACCCGGTGGACCAACCTAACTTGTCCGCCGTTCCGGTATGGAAAGAGAAGGAACAGAATGGCACAGGGAACTGTGAAGTGGTTCAACGCGGAGAAGGGGTTCGGCTTCATCGCGCCCGAGGACGGCTCCGCTGACGTCTTCGTCCACTACTCCGAGATTCAGGGTTCGGGCTTCCGCACCCTCGAGGAGAACCAGAAGGTCGAATTCGAGGTCGGCCAGGGCACCAAGGGCCCGCAGGCCACCGGAGTTCGCGCGCTCAGCTGAGCGAGTAACCCAACAAGGTCCGATCTCTCGTCCCTCACCGCGAGCGCGCGGTGAGGGACGAGTCATATGCGGGGGAAGTAGACTCGATCGAAAACCGGGGCTTTTCGATGTGATCGAGTTGCCCACAAGGGGGTTTTTCTGCAGTTCGCAGCCATTTCGGTTCGGACGGTACCGACGCGGAAGTACCGCGCAGAACAGCCGAGACTCCAGGGTCGCGGGCCCGCAGTGCGGACTCCACGACAGAGAAACACGGTATAAACGTCTCTGGCGGGAGACATTTGTCTCTCCCTCTTGCCCCAGCCGCGCGCCGCGCGCCTGCGCCGCGCGGGTCGACAGGAAAGGTGTGTTCGCCGGTGGCAACACGAGACCGCGGTGCATCGCCGACTCCCGATGCGGCCTCCGCCGGGCCCGACGCGGCCGCATCCGGCCGGGGGCGTCCCCTGCGTCGTCTCGTCATCGTCGAGTCGCCGACCAAGGCACGCAAGATCGCGCCCTATCTGGGCCGCGGTTATACGGTCGAGGCATCCGTCGGCCATATCCGGGATCTGCCGCGCGGTGCCGCGGATGTGCCGGCCAAATACAAAGGCCAGTCCTGGGCTCGGCTGGGTGTCGATGTCGACCACGATTTCGAGCCGATCTATGTCGTCAGTCCGGACAAGAAGGCCAAGGTCTCGGAACTGAAGACGCTGCTGCGTGATGCCGACGAACTGTATCTGGCCACCGACCCCGACCGCGAGGGCGAGGCCATCGCCTGGCACCTGCTCGAGACGCTGAAGCCGAAGATTCCGGTCCGGCGAATGGTGTTCCACGAAATCACCGAGCCGGCCATTCGCGCCGCCGCGGCCGATACTCGCGAGCTCGACAACGACCTGGTCGACGCCCAGGAAACCAGGCGCATCCTCGACCGCCTCTACGGCTACGAGGTCAGCCCCGTGCTGTGGAAGAAGGTCATGCCGCGGCTGTCTGCCGGCCGCGTGCAGTCCGTCGCGACCCGCATCGTCGTGCAGCGCGAGCGCATCGCGTTCCGTTCCGCGGAGTACTGGGATATCGCGGCGAAATTCGACGCCGGCGGCGGCCAGAGCGACGAGGCCAACCCGCGCATCTTCGGCGCGCGGCTGGTCACGGTCGACGGTGCACGCGTCGCGGGCGGCCGGGATTTCGGATCCGACGGTCAGCTCAAGGCCCGCAACGGCGTCACCGTGCTCGACGAGGCCGCGGCACGGCGGCTGGCCGCGGCGCTGGACAAGGCGGATTTCCAGGTCACCTCGGTCGAATCCAAGCCGTACACGCGGCGGCCCTATGCGCCCTTCATGACCTCGACGCTGCAGCAGGAGGCCGCCCGCAAGCTCCGCTTCGGGTCCGAGCGCACGATGCGGGTGGCGCAGCGGCTGTACGAGAACGGCTACATCACCTATATGCGTACCGACTCCACGACGCTGTCGGAGTCGGCGATCAGCGCGGCGCGGGCGCAGGCGACCCAGTTGTACGGGCCCGAGTTCGTGCATCCGACGCCGCGGCAGTACACCCGCAAGGTGAAGAACGCCCAGGAGGCGCACGAGGCGATCCGGCCCGCCGGTGACACCTTCGCTACGCCGGGCCAGCTGCACGCCCGGCTGGACCAGGACGAATTCCGGCTCTACGAACTGATCTGGCAGCGCACGGTCGCCTCGCAGATGGCTGACGCGCGCGGCACCACGCTGACGGTCCGGATCACCGGCCGCGCCGGGACGGGCGAGGAATGCGTGTTCTCCGCATCCGGGCGCACCATCACGTTCGCGGGGTTCCTCAAGGCCTATGTGGAAAGTGTCGACGAGGATGCGGGCGGTCAGTCCGACGACGCGGAATCGCGGCTGCCCGCGCTGACCGAGGGCCAGGGCGTCAACGCCACCGAGCTGACGCCCGATGGGCACACCACCAATCCGCCCCCGCGCTACAACGAGGCCTCGCTGATCAAGGCGCTCGAGGAACTGGGCATCGGACGCCCGTCGACCTACGCCTCGATCATCAAGACCATTCTGGACCGCGGCTACGTCTACAAACGCGGTAGTGCGCTGGTGCCGTCCTGGGTGGCGTTCGCGGTGGTGGGCCTGCTGGAGGAGTATTTCGGCCGCCTGGTCGATTTCGATTTCACCGCGGCCATGGAAGACGATCTCGACGCCATCGCCGGCGGTCGCGAGCAGCGCGGAAATTGGCTGACCAGCTTCTATTTCGGTGGTGACCACGGCGCCGAGGGTTCGGTGGCGCGTTCCGGCGGACTGAAGCGAATGGTCGGGGAGCGGCTCGACGATATCGATGCCCGCGAGGTCAACTCGATCAAGATGTTCACCGACGATCAGGACCGCGACATCGTGGTCCGGGTCGGGCGCTTCGGCCCGTATCTGGAGCGCATGGTGCAGAACCCGGACGATCCGGATGGCGATCCGATCTCCCAGCGCGCCAATCTGCCCGACGATCTGCCGCCGGACGAATTGACGCCCGAGGTCGCGGAAAAGCTGTTCGCGACCCCGCAGGAGGGACGCTCGCTCGGTGTGGATCCCGAAACCGGACATCGGATCGTGGCCAAGGAAGGTCGCTTCGGGCCGTATGTCACCGAGATCCTGCCCGAGCCGGAGGCCGATCTCGACGCCAAGAAGGGCGCCAAGAAGGCCGCCGCACCCAAACCGCGAACCGGTTCGCTGCTCAAGTCGATGGATCTGTCGACCATCACCCTCGAGGATGCGCTGAAGCTGCTGTCGCTGCCGCGGGTGGTCGGCAAGGATCCCGAATCCGGTGACGAGATCACCGCGCAGAACGGCCGCTACGGCCCGTATCTGAAGAAGGGCACGGACTCTCGCTCGCTCGCCACCGAGGACCAGATCTTCACCGTGACCTTGGAAGAGGCGTTGAAGATCTACGCCGAACCCAAACGGCGCGGACGGCAGGCGGCGAGTGCGGCGCCACTGCGGGAGTTGGGTAACGACTCCGCCACCGGCAAGCCGATGGTGATCAAGGACGGGCGGTTCGGCCCGTATGTCACCGACGGCGAAACCAACGCCAGCCTGCGCAAGGGTGACGAGGTGGAGTCGATCACCGACGAGCGGGCCTCCGAGCTGCTCGCCGATCGCCGCGCCAAGGGACCGGTGAAGAAGGCGGCCAAGAAGACCGCGAAGAAGGCACCGGCGAAGAAGACCGCGGCGAAGTCGACGGCGAAGAAGACCACCGCGACCGCCAAGAAGACCGCGGCCAAGAAGGCGCCCGCGAAGAAAGCGGCGGCGAAGTCTCCGGCCGAGTCGTAGCGGGCAGCGTCTCGGTGCCGGTCGGCTTGTCGGTGCGGCCGATTAGGGTGTAGCGCGTGGCAGGTGTCTTCGATCGGCTCGTGGGCCAGGACTCGGTCGAGTCCGAGTTGACCGCTGCCGCCGTGGCGGCGCGCGCCGGAATCGCGTCCTCGGCGATGACGCACTCCTGGCTGTTCACCGGGCCGCCCGGATCCGGCAGATCCGTTGCGGCACTGTGCTTTGCGGCCGCGCTGCAATGTACGGCGGAGGGCACGCCCGGTTGCGGCCACTGCCATGCCTGCACCACCACCATGGCCGGCACCCACGGCGATGTCCGGCGGGTGATTCCGGAGGGCCTGAGCATCGGCACCAAGGAAATGCGCGAGATCGTGCAGGTCGCGGCCCGGCGTCCCAGCACCGGGCGGTGGCAGGTGGTGGTGATCGAGGATGCCGATCGATTGACCGAGGCCGCGGGCAACGTGCTGCTGAAGGTGGTCGAGGAACCGCCCGAGCGGACCGTGTTCCTGCTGTGCGCGCCGTCGGTGGACCCGGAGGACATCTCGGTCACTCTGCGATCCCGGTGCCGGCATGTTCATCTGGTGACGCCGTCGGTGGACGCCATCGCCCATGTACTGCGCGAGCGTGACGGGCTGGACCCGGAACAGGCGGCGTGGGCGGCCTCGGTGAGCGGCGGACATGTCGGTCGCGCCCGCCGCCTCGCGACCGACGAGCAGGCCCGCGCCCGCCGTACCCGGGCATTGTCGCTGGTCTCGGCCGTCGCGCGTCCGGCCGCGGCCTATGCGGCCGGTGACGAGCTGGTCAAATCCGCCGAGGAGGAGGCCAAACAGGTCAGCGCGGAACGGGACGAGCGCGAACGCGACGAGCTGGCGACCGCGTTGGGCGCCGGCGGCACCGGGAAAGGCGCCGCCTCGGCGACCCGCGGTTCCGCCGGGGTGCTGAAGGACCTCGAGCGCCGCCAGAAATCCCGCGCCACCCGCACCAGCCGCGATGCCCTCGACCGGGCGCTGATCGACGTCGCGGGCCTGTACCGCGACGCGCTGGCCCTGCGGTTCGGGACGTCCGCCGCGAATCCGTCCCCGGCGATCACTCTCACTCACCCGGACCTGTCCGATCAGATCCGCGATCTGGCCGACGAGGTGCGGCCCGAGGGACTGCTACGTTCCATCGAAGCCGTCCTCGCCTGCCGCGAGGCCCTCGACCTGAACGTCAAACCCCGCTTCGCCATCGCCGCGATGGTCGCCGGGCTCATCGCGGCCCGCTCCGCCTGAACCACCGCGCAACCGACCTTCGGCGATGTCAGCGACAAAAGTGCTCAAAGGGTGAGCACTTCAACGGGCAGCATGGTGTTCGACGAGAGGACGAACCGTGATGCGAAAACTCCCTGCTGTCAACCGCTTTCCCGATGCCGCCGCCTGGGCCGACTGGCTGGACGGTCACCACGCCGCCGACGGCGGCGCCTGGCTGCTGATCGCACGCAAGGGATCGTCCGTGCCCCTGATCACCATCGATGATGCGGCCGAGGTGGCTATGTGTTACGGCTGGATCGACGGTCACCGGCGCGCGCACGACGACCGCTCGTTCCTCCAGCGCTACTCGCGCCGGCGACCCGGCAGCACCTGGTCCCAGGTGAACGTCGTGCGAGCCGAGGCCCTGATCGCCACGGGCCGGATGCGTCCACCCGGCCTCCGTGCGGTCGAGGACGCCCGCGCCGACGGTCGCTGGGATGCCGCCTACGCGCCACAGCGCTCGGCACCCGTGCCGGCCGAGCTGTCTGCGACTCTGGCCGAAGACGCCGATGCGGCGAACCGCTTCGCCGCCCTGGACCGAACCGCCCGCTACCTGCTGGTCCTTCCCCTGCTCAAGGCCCGAACCCGAGCCGCCAAGGCTCGCAGGCTGGCCGAAATCATGGCCACACTGCACCGATGACCTGCCGTTTTCGTGTTCGGTCGCCGAAGACGATAGACTCGCACCGCCGAAAGGCACGCCGCCTTAGCTCAGTCGGTAGAGCGCTTCACTCGTAATGAAAAGGTCGGGGGTTCGATTCCCCCAGGCGGCTCCACCTTTTTCCTCGCGCCGAGAGCCGTTGACGACAGTTGTTGACGACAATCTAGGCTTCGCCACCGAACAATCCATCCATGCCGGCGACCGCCTCCCGCTGCACCTTCTCGATGACCTCCAAGTAGAACCGCGTGGTGGTCGTGATCGAGGCATGACGCAGAATCCGCTGCACCGTCGCGATGTCCGCGCCCTGAGCGAACAGCAGAGTCGCGCAGGAGTGACGAAGATCATGCAAGCGGATCGGACGCAGACCGGCCCGCTTCACCAGCGCCGTGAATGCCCGATTGACGTTCCGCGGCTCCAGCGGTGTGCCCTTCGTGCTCGTGAAGACCAAACCGAGCGTGTTGGCCGCGGCTGCCTCGGTGTCCTGGAGCTGGGTCCGCCGATGTTGCCGAAGTATCTCCAGCAGCTTCGGCGGAAGCGGCACCGTCGCCTCCGAGTCCTCGGTCTTCACGTCGTGCAGCGACAATGTGCCGTTCACCCGATATAGCGCTTTCGCGATATCGACCGTGCCGGCCGCCAAGTCCACATCCGACCACCGCATCCCCAACGCTTCACCACGTCGAAGACCGATCGCCAGAGCCACCGACCACAGCGCGTACAACCGGTGATCTTTGGCGGCATCGAGGAATTGCCGAGCTTCTTTGTCGGTCCACGCCTTCTCCTTGCGGATACGCCCGGACGGCATCTTCACCTGCTTGGCGACATTGCGCGCCAGGGTTTCGTCGTCTACCGCATCCTGAAGCGCCGCCCGCAGCACCCGCAGGACGGTTCGGAGAGTGCCTGTACTCGGATACTGCTCACAGCACTGCTTCGGCATGCGGGCGCAGCATCGAGCCTTGCTCGGGTCCGTCTTGTCCGGTTCTCCCCGGACGATGGTGCGTTTGGCGTCCTTGCCCTGCGCGCAGCACTGGCACTGCGCAGGCAGCTTGTTCAGCCAATCCCGAATGTGCCGCGGCTGCAACGCCTTCAACTTGTGCCGGCCGAGTCCCGGAACCATGTAGAGCCGCACCAGCGATTCCCACGTCGCGTACGTCGTCGGCCGCACAGAGGGCTTCGCAATGTCGTGTAGCCAGTGCTCCAGATATTGCCGAACCGTCATCGTCGTGACATCGACCGGAATACCCCTGCGCTGCAACTCCTTCAACCGGGTCCGTTCCGCATCCGCTTCATCCCAGGTGCGGCCATAGACGCTGACCCGCTTCCGATGGCCCTCCGGTGTATCTACGAACAGTTTCAACTCCACACGACCGTCTTTGCGCTGACTGATCGTGCCGGAGCCGTTCGGATTCCGCCGCCGCGGCTTCTTCTCAGCCATCACGCCGCCAACTCGATCAAGCCGCCCACGTAGTCCTCGAAAGATTGCCGAACGATCCGCCGCGACCGCCCAACCTTCACCGACTGCACCTCACCAGCCCACATCAGCTGATAGATGCTGTAGCGGCTGACCTGCAACTCGTCGGCCGCCTCCTGCACCTTCATGAACATGTTCGCCATCTCGAACCCCTCCTACGCTGCTTCCTGAGTTGCCGAAGTTTTCTGTGGTCCATCCGATCCGAGAGCGAGCTGGGCTCTCAGGTACTCCGCCCGCCACTTCGTCCGCTTGGCGATCGCGCCCATGATCAGGTGCTCACGCAACGGCCGTTCCTTGTCGCCCGGCTCTACCGGCGTGATCCGCAGGTGCGAGGTGTCCGGGCGCTGGATACCGACCTCGGCGAGCATTTGCCGAACAAATTCCGCGCGATCGGCCTTGTGATCCGGAAGCGTCTTGCCGGTCCACCTGCGGGACACCAGGACTCGGCGGCCGGGC
>NZ_JOJF01000050.1:0-20279 GCF_000720265.1 Nocardia sp. NRRL WC-3656
GGATGTCTTGTGGGCCTTGCTGCGCGACGGCCGCGAATTCAGTGCCATCCGCCCGACATCGGTGGCAGCTGCGGCTTGACACAGTCATTGAGAGTCCTCTCCTTGCCTCACCTGCCCGTGCCGGACAGGCACTGCTACGTGCGCTACCCGGCACGAGGCGGGCAACGCCGGGGTGCTCAATTCCGGCCGGGGCGGCCCACGTCGACCATCATCACGGCCGTCATCAGCGTGCAGCCCAGCGCGACGAGCAGAAATCCCGACGGCATCACCCCGGTAACGACCAGGGCCAGGGCGATCGCGATGATCAGCCCACAACAGGCGATCATCGTCGCTCCGTGCCCGCGATGCCCGAACCCCCGCGCGCGCTGCGGTCCCCAGCCTGTCGATGGCTCTTGCGCGTGCATCGCGAACTCCCTGCATCAGATGCTCGAGCCGGTCGCTCGAGTTCACCCTCACCTTGCCCCGGGCGCGTCTGGCCGGACAGAGCCGTCCAGACCTTCGTCCCGGGGCCGAAAGACCCACCGGGCGGCCCGATACCGCCGTCGGTGGCCCCCGGGAGCGCACCGGGCAAGCACGGCTCGGAAGTGGTCAGGAAGATGAAAGGGTGGTTTTTCGTGCGGTAAGGATTATCGCTGCGGCGAGGCAGGTGAGGAGGACGGCGAGAGCGAGCAGGCCGGCCCCGAGTGTGGCGGCGGTGGCGACGATGCCGACGAGAAGCGGACCGCCCGCATCGCCGAGTTCGCGGCCGAGCTCGGCGGCTCCCATGGTCTGACCGAGTCGGTCGGGCGGGCTCGTCGCCGCCAGGTGCGCGAATCCGAGGGGAGTGATCACTCCGGCACCGGCACCGAGGATCACCGCGGCGCACACCGCGCCCGCGACCCCGGGCAGGAGCGCGGCGGCGGAGGTTCCGACGGCGGCCAGGAGAAGTCCGGCGGCCATGCCGGATCGGTCCCGCAGCAGTCCCCGGTCGCGGGCACGTCCTACGCGGGGTTGAACCAGCGCGGCGGTGGCGGCGAGTATCGACACCACGGCGCCGGTGGCCAGCGGGCCCAGGCCGTGGCGGGCGCCGACCGCGGGTAGGAATCCGACTCCGACCGCGAGAGCGGCGGTGGCTCCGGCCAGAGCGGCGGTCGGGCGCAGGAACGAGCCGCTGCTGAGGCGGCGTGCCAAATCCACAACCGTCTGGCGGGTTTTCGGCATGACCTCGATGGCGGGCACGGTGACCGCCGCCCATACCGCCACTACAGCGGCGAGCGCCGCGAGTGCGGTGAAGAGCAGGTCATAGCCCCCGACGGTGACGAGGATGCCGCCCAGCAGCGGGCCGAGGGTGTAGCCCAGTCCTTTCCACGCGCCGTAGCTTCCGAAGGCACGTCCGTGTGCGGCGGCCGGGGTCAGGCGGGCGACCATAGCCCCGGCGGCCGGGGAGAACGCGGCAGCGGCCGCGCCTTGACCGAATCGCGCGAGACCGATCAGGCCTGGATTGCCGACCAGCGCGAATGCGGCGGAGGCGAGCGTGAACGCTACCAACCCACCAAGCAGCACGGGTCGTGCGCCGACGCGGTCGGCCAGCGTCCCGAATACGGGTTTGAGCAGTACCTCCGCCCCGTCGTACACAGCCAGTAGCAATCCGAGGGTGAGCAGGCTCGCATGCTCTTGCCCCGTATATCCGGCGAGGCCGGCAGCGATGCTGTGCGCGCCGAACGCGGTCACGAATCCGGCCGCGTACAACGGCCACAGCCGGGCTCGTCTCGCGTCGGGTCGATCGCCGGGGAAAGCGGTCATCGCGACTCGTGTTGCGTGCCTGCAGGTTCGGTGCCGGTGAGCAGAACGTGCAGTGGAGTACGAGCGGCAAGGGCGACAAGCCGCGCCGGTAGTGGTCGTGCGAGGTAGAATCCGATAAGACTGATCGCAGCTCCGAGGGCGAGGCCGGCGAGTACGTCTTGCGGGTAATGCGCGGCGATGTACACCCGAGCGAAGGCCATGACCACCGCGGCCACGGCGGCGAGTACCGCGAGGCGTCGGTGCACCAGCCACAATCCGGCGGTGACCGCGCCGACCATGACCGCGTGGTCGCTGGGAAAACCGGCATCGGTACTGCAGTGCAGAACCACGATGTCGTGCAACGCGTTACACGGCCGGGTCTCGTCAACGGCGGCGGCGATCGGCTGATTGACCGCGAGCGCGGCCAGTACGCCCAGCGGCGCCCACACCGCAGCCACCATTCGGGCGGGATCGGCGTCGCGGCGGGCGGTCCACCATCCGGCTATCAGCAGCAGAGCGAACAGCACCACCCCGTAGCCGGCGTAGCCGGACACGATCGGATGCAGCCACGGCGTATCGCGCGCAAAGTCGTTGACGTCGTAGAAGATTCGCGTATCCGCGCTCATCGGCGCTCCTCGGTTCCAGGGCTGGGTCACATCTGGTGCAGGGCTCGAAAGACCCGCTCGGTGTAGTCGGCCAACCGCGCGGAACAATGCTCGAGTTGTTGCTCGGCGACGACCGCTGCAGGGGCGCCGAACACATCGCGCGCCTTGATGTCGCGATGCCAGCGGCGGAGGCGTTCCAGGCTCTGTTCCTCCTCCTCGAGTTCGGCCATCGTGAATTTTGCCTTGGCGATCTCTTTGTCGATCTCGGCGTCGAACCGGGTGCAATCGGCAAGGAACTCGGCCCACTCCTCGGTGCGCTCGCCCGTGAACATCGTCTCCAGTCGGGTGGTGTCGGTGTCGGCGTGACCGGTGGCATCGAGCACCAGCACCTCACCCTCCCCGCGCTGCGCCAACGCGATCACCCGTGTGATTCCCTCGGCGAACACCGGAACATCGGGCACCACCCACGCGCCCTGCCCGACCTGCAGTGCGCCCACGCGGCGCAGTTCACGCCACACAGCCACCCGATGCCGCGACGGCTCCGCCGGCACTCGTACCAGCAGAACCAGCCATCGGGCGACCGTCTCGTTCTTTGTCACGAAGAGAAATGTAACAGGCGTTACTCGATCTTCTGTAGCAGGCGGCACGCCGACCGGCGGACGACCGGGGCTACGTGGCTGGCGAGGCCGGCGAAGGTTGTCAGACTGTGGCTGTGGGACGGGAGGAGCCGGCGACAGCCAGCAGATATCCGGCGACGGCGAGAGAAGCGAGGAACGCCAGCCCGCCCAGCGGTGGATTCTGCAGGTAGGGGTGGCCGATGGCGCCGAACACGGACAGTTTTGTGAGCCATGTCGGCCAGGCGAACATGGGAACCAGCATCATGAGCAGGTAGGACAGTCCCAACCCGGCAGCCAGGATGGTCACCGCGAAGCGGGGCCACCAGGCGCCGAACCAGGCGCCGACACCTGCCAGCCCCAGCGCGAACAGCGCCACGGCCGACATTGCTCGCAGGATGGCCGGGGCGTCGATGTCGGCGCCGACGACGAGCATCGCGATCAGCATGCCGGCCGTCGCGCCGACGATGACCACGGCCACACCCGCGACCAGGGCGGCGATGCGCTGGCGGATCAAGGCGGCGCGCGAGAGGGGCGTCGACAACAGCACTGCGGTGCGGCCCTCGTCGAGGTCGCTCACCCAGGCGGCGACCTGTGTGACCACGAATGCGGCGGCGATCGGTGCGGTGAATTCCGCGACGTATCCGAGGTACTGGTCGGCGGGGCTGAATCCCGGATCCACTTGCAGCATGCGGCGGGTCACGTCGAATTTGTCCCACATCTCGGTCACTTCGGGCTCGAGCCAGGCCATCAACCCGACACCGGCCGCGGCGGCCACCG
This sequence comes from Nocardia sp. NRRL WC-3656, assembly GCF_000720265.1. Classification (NCBI taxonomy): domain Bacteria; kingdom Bacillati; phylum Actinomycetota; class Actinomycetes; order Mycobacteriales; family Nocardiaceae; genus Nocardia; species Nocardia sp. NRRL WC-3656. The sequence continues at coordinate 3,761 of NZ_JOJF01000050.1, forward strand.
CCCACAGTGCCAATCCCGCGCGTTCGCGTACCAGAATCGCCGACCAGAGGCGGTCCAGCAGTCGTCGTTGCACCCGCGTGGGTCGCCGAGTCGGACCTGCTCGCCATTCCGTCAAGGCGGACCCGATGTCGCGTCGGGTGAACACCCACGCCGCGACTCCGGTCACCGAAGCCGCCCCGGCCACGATCGCCACCAGTGACGCCAGGTCGAATCCGATGCCGGGGACCAGAGCGCGGAAGTCTGTGAAGTAGTAGAAGGGTGAGAGGAACCGCAGCAGCGCCAGCGATCCGAACCGTTCCCACACGTTCGTGTACAAATACAGCGCCACCACGATCAGTGCCGCCACCGCGCTCGCGGTTCGAGGTGTGGGAGCGAGCTGACCTGTCAGTGCGCCGATCGCGTATCCGGCGAAAGCGCATGCGGCGCAGCCGAGTCCGGTCGAGAGCGAACCGGGGACGTTCGAGTCGCCGCCGACGGCCATCGCCGCGGCCAGTCCCAGCCCGAGTCCCAGCCCGATCACCGCCAGCACCGCCGCGAATCCGAGTGCGCGATCGCGGACCAGCCGCAACCGGGACTGTCCGGTGGACAGCAGCACCTCGACCGTGTGCCCGGCCTCCGCTCCGCGGACTGCACCAGCGCCCTGTAGGGCGCTGTAGAGGGTGAGGAACAGGACGAGCAAGGTGACATTGTGGTAGGTCAGGTAACCGCCCAGGGTGTCGAGGCGGTCCGCGGGCCACCGCAGCAGCCGCATCGCCTGCACCCCGGGTTGCATGCTGTCGGCCATGCCCCGCGCGCCGCCCGCGAAACGGGCTGTCTCACTGCGGAATCCGCTCGCGATGGCCGTCATCGCCAGGGCGCTGCCCAGGATCCAGGCCACGATCCCGCGCCGGTGCGCGCGCACGGTGTCAGCGACCAGCCACAGGCTCGGCGGTGTCGAACTCACGGAGGAACACCTCCTCGAGTGACTGCTCGTGGCTGTCGAGCTCGATGACTCCCGTCGCGGACAACACCTGCAACAGCGGCCCGATGGATCCCTGCACCGAGCAGGTCAGCCGGTGATCCACGAGCCGCGGTTGGGTGACCCCGGGTACGGCGGCCACCGCGTCGACGTCCAGTTCTCCGGTGATCACGGCCTCGACGCGGTGGATTCGCTTGGCGCGCAATTCGTTCAACGAACCTATTCGCCGTACCCGCCCGTCGCGGACGAGTGCGATACGGTCACACACCGATTCGACTTCCGACAACACGTGCGAGGACAGCAGCACGGTGGCGCCGGCGGCGGTTGCGCTACGGAGCATGTCGTGGAACACGCGCTGCATCAACGGATCCAGTCCGAGGGTCGGTTCGTCGAGGATGAGCAGGTCCGGTCTGTGCATGAATGCCTGGACCAGCCCGAGTTTCTGCTTGTTGCCGTGCGAGAGGTCCTGGTAGCGGCGGCCGAGGTCCAGCTGCAGATTGTCGGCCAGCGTGTGCAGGTATGTCTCGTCCACTCCGCCCCGCAGGCCGGCCAGCATTCCCAGCACGTATCCTGCGGTGACCCTCGGCCATTGCACCAGCTCACCCGGCAGATAGCCGACCCGGCGCTTGATGGCGACACTGTCGGTATGTGAGTCGAGCCCGAACAAGCGAGCGTGTCCGCGATCGGGACGTGCCAGATCCATCAACAGCCGGATCGTCGTGGTCTTCCCGGCACCGTTCGGGCCGACGAAACCGAACGTCTCACCGCGTCCCACCGTGAAGTCCAGATCGAACACACCGCGGCCGCCACCGAAATCCTTGGTCAACTCCGAACAAGCGACCACCGGCACGGCCGCGACACCGGTGTCGGTATCGAAGGCCATGACGTCATCGTCAGACATACGTTCAGCAGCTGCTAGGGCACTACGACCCCGCCGCGCGAGTACGAGGCCATCATGGGCCGGCGCTCCGGTGCCGGGGCCTGGGAGCTGGCTGTTCGAGCCCGTGTGTAGGAGAGCGCCACATCCACGCGGTACCTTTCGGAGATTCTTGACGATTCCGCGCAAGCGCCCGCACACCCCCGCCGAGCTCGCGACTGCACCGTCCGATGAAACCTGTTGCCGAGACGGCACTATGACCAACCTCCGGAGGGCCATGTCGACCGTTTACACCATCGGCCATTCCACCCGTGCCATCGCGGAGTTCATCGGGATACTGCAGCATGTCGGCATCGGTGTGGTGGCAGACATCCGGACCGTGCCCAAGTCTCGGCACAATCCTCAGTTCCACAGCGACCGGCTCGCGGGATCGCTGGCCGCCGCTGGTATCGACTACCGGCCGATGCCGGGGCTGGGCGGACTACGCAAACCGGTGGAATGTTCGATCAACACCGGATGGCGCAACACGTCCTTCCGCGGATACGCCGACTATATGCAGACGCCCTCATTCGAGGAGGCGATCGAGGAACTTGTCGCGCTGGCAGCGGAACGTGTCGTTGCCATCATGTGCGCCGAGGCTGTCTTTTGGCGCTGTCATCGCCGCCTCGTTGCCGACGCACTTCTCGTGCGGGGCATCGAGGTACAGCACATCATGGGGGCGGCGCAGCTGACACCAGCGGTGATGACAAGCTTCGCGGTGGTCAGTGGAACACGAGTCAGCTATCCGTCGATGCCGGGTGATCGGGCGGGCCGTTCCACCGTGCGCGCGTCATGTCCACCCGGCTCCCGCGCATCGGGGTGCCTTCGGCGCGCAGGAGGTCGGCGGCGCTGCCGGCGTGGCACGACGCGGGCGTGCCGTCGGCGCGCACGACCCGATGCCAGTGGGTCTCGTCGGCCCAGGCGGTCATGACCCGTCCGATTTGCCGGGGACCGGCGCCGACCAGGTCGCCGATCGCGCCATAGGACATCACCCGGCCGGGCGGAATCTGGTCGATCACGTCGAGGACACGGCGCGCGAACGCCGATATCGCCCCATTCCTTGCCCGACTCATTCGACCCGGATCGGCGGTTGTGTGGTGGCGGCGGTTCGGCGGTGCGCCGACGAGGCGCATGGCGTCATGTGGTCACCCCTCGCTGTTGCGGCTCAGTCGGTGAGCAACTGGCGTAGCACGTAGTGCAGGATGCCACTGTGGCGGTAGTAAGCGGCCTCTGCGGGAGTATCGATGCGTACGGTGGCGGTGAATTCCCTTGCGTTTCCTGCGTTGTCGACCGCGCGGACGATCGCCTGACGCGGGAACGCATGTGCGGTGGCGGACTGCGTGAGCCCGGTGATCGAGTATGTTTCCTCGCCGGTCAATCCGAGTGTCTGCACCGATCGGCCGTCGGCGAATTGCAGCGGCAGCACGCCCATACCGATCAGGTTGGACCGATGGATCCGCTCGAACGACTCGGCCAGCACTGCCCGCACGCCCAAAAGGAGTGTGCCTTTGGCGGCCCAGTCTCGTGACGAGCCGGAGCCGTACTCGGTTCCGGCGAGGATCAGCAGCGGCACCCGTTCGGCGGCGTATGCGGTCGCGGCATCGAAGACGCTCATCTGTTCTCCGTCGGGCAGGTGGCGGGTGACGCCACCCTCGGTGCCGGGGGCGAGTCTGTTGCGCAACCGGATGTTGGCGAAGGTGCCCCGGATCATCACTTCATGGTTGCCGCGGCGTGAGCCGTAGGAGTTGAAGTCGGCCGGTGCGACGCCGTGCTGCTGTAGATAGGATCCGGCGGGGCCGTCGCGTTTGATCGCTCCTGCTGGGGAGATGTGATCGGTGGTCACCGAGTCACCGAGCAGCGCCAATACCCGGGCACCGGTGATGTCTTCGATCGGTTGGGGGTCTCGGGTCATGTGCTCGAAGTAGGGCGGGCGGCGGACGTAGGTTGACTCGTCGTCCCAGTTGAAAACCTGGCCGGCCGCGACGTCGAGATTCCGCCAGCGTTCGTCGCCGGTGTAGACGTCGGCGTAGCCACGGGTGAACATCTGCGATCGCAGGTTGGTGGCGACGACGTCGTCGATCTCCGCTGTGCTGGGCCAAATGTCGCGCAGGTACACCGGCGTTCCGTCGGGAGCGGTCGCCAGCGGGTCGCGTAGCAGGTTGACACGCATCGTGCCGGCCAGCGCATACGCGATGACAAGCGGTGGCGAGGCGAGGAAGTTCATCTGTGTTTCCGGGTGGATGCGGCCTTCGAAGTTGCGGTTGCCCGACAACACCGAGCACACGGTGAGATCGCCGGCGGTGATGGCGGCACTGACTTCCGGGATCAGCGGCCCGGAGTTGCCGATGCAGGTGGTGCACCCGTAGCCGACCAGCGAGAATCCGAGCTTGTCCAGGTAGGAGGTGAGCCCGGCACGCTCGTAGTAGTCGGTGACCACCCGCGAACCCGGTGCCAGGGAGGTCTTGACCCACGGTTTCGCGCTCAGGCCCTTCTCCACCGCCTTCTTCGCCAGCAGTGCGGCCCCGATCATCACCGACGGGTTGGAGGTATTGGTGCACGAGGTGATCGCCGCGATCACGACATGCCCGTGATCGACCGTGGCGGTCGTCCCGTCGGGGAAACTCACTTCCTGTGGCGCGGAGCGCCAGGGGTGTGCGTGCCCGCAATCGCAGGGCGCGTTCGGTCCGTCGACGGCTCGGTCGTGGTCGATGGCGATCGGGTCGCTGGCCGGGAACGACTCGCCCGAGGCCTCGTCCAGCCCGGCCTTCGCAGGCACGGGCGGTTGGCCGTCGAGCAGGGACGCGACGGCGTGCGGGGCCCGCGCCAGCGGGATGCGGTCCTGGGGACGCTTGGGCCCGGCGATGGACGGCTCCACCGTCGACAGGTCCAGCTCGATGCGCTGGCTGTAGTCGGGTTCGTGGTCCGGGTCGTGCCAGAGCCCTTGCTCCTTGGCGTATGCCTCGACGAGTCGTATCTGCTGCTCCGGGCGACCGGTGAGCCGCAGGTAATCCAGGGTGACCGCGTCGATCGGGAAAATTGCGCAGGTGGAACCGTATTCGGGGCTCATGTTGCCGATGGTGGCGCGGTTCGCCAGAGGCACATTCGCTACGCCGGGACCGTAGAACTCGACGAACTTGCCGACCACACCGGTGTGACGCAACAACTCCGCGACGGTGAGTACCAGGTCGGTAGCCGTGGTGCCCTCCGGCAGCGCGCCGGTCAGCTTGATCCCGAGAACCTGCGGGATCAGCATGCTCATCGGCTGACCGAGCATCGCGGCCTCGGCTTCGATGCCGCCGACACCCCAGCCGAGTACGCCGAGTCCGTTGACCATGGGGGTATGCGAGTCGGTGCCGACGAGGGTGTCGGGGTATGCCAGCGGTGGTCCGCCGTCCGGATCGTCGCGGGTGAACACCACCCGCGCCAGATATTCGAGGTTGACCTGGTGGCAGATGCCGGTGTCGGGAGGCACGACGGCGAAGTTCTCGAAGGCCTGCTGCGCCCAGCGCAGCAGCTGGTAGCGCTCGACGTTGCGGGTGAATTCCAGTTCCGCGTTGATCGCGAAGGCGTCGGGCCGGGCGAAGACGTCGGCGATCACCGAATGGTCGATCACCAGCTCGGTCGGGATCAGCGGGTTGATCCGGCCCGGATCGCCACCCAGCGCGGTCATCGCATCGCGCATCGCGACGAGGTCCACCACACACGGCACCCCGGTGAAGTCCTGCATCAACACTCGGGCCGGGGAGAACGCGATTTCGGTGGCACCGACCTCGTCCGGATTCCACGCGGCCAGGGCGCGGACCTGGTTGGCGGTGACGCGGTGGCCGTCCTCGCAGCGAATCAGATTTTCCAGCAGCACCTTGAGCCCGTAGGGCAGCCGGTGCGCGGTCGGAACGCTGTCGAGCCGGTAGATGGTGAACTCTCGGTCCTCGATCTTCCACGCGGCGCGAGCTCCGAAACTGTTGTCGCTCATGGCCGCCGCCCCACCGCTGCTGCGTCGGGGTGTTCGGTGCCGCGGTTCGGGTACGGTGATTCCGGCATGTGACGCGCCTCCTGATCAGGGGCTGCCGGCCATCGCCATCGCTGCGCCGGCAGCGTCGGGCCTACTGCTTCACTGTATGCCCCACGGTGCCGGATGAAACCAACAGTCTCGGCTCAGTATCGGCTGCCGATACTGCGCCAACGTCGTCCCGAAGTGCCGGGCTCGTGTGGCACGGTCGCGACGCGGTCGCGGTAGACGATGTAGGGCCGCCACAGGTACCAGACGGGCAGACTCCACGCGTGCACGAGCCGGCTGAAGGGCCAGACGATCCAGATGGCCCAGGCTGCGGTGGCGTGTATCCGGTAGATCAGCGGTGCGCCGACCATCGAGCTCACCTCGGGGTTGCCGCCGAACAGTCCGCGAAACCACAACGCGACGGTGGTGCGGTAGTCGTATCCCTCGCCGATGAGGTTGACGAAGATCGTCGGCGCCACGCCGGTGATCACCACGATCAGCAGCAGGATCAGTGCGACATAGTCGACCGGGGTCGTGGTCGCGCGCACCCGCGGTACCAGCAACCGCCGTCCGGCGAGCACGATGATCCCGCCGATGACCAAGATCGCGGCGATCGTGCCCGCAGAGGCGGAAAACCACCGGTAGGCCTGCTCAGGGATGCCGAGCCGGCGGGTGAATGATGCGGGGATCAGGATGCCGATGACGTGGCCGGCGATGGCGGCGAAGGTGCCGTAGTGGAAGATCGGCGCACCCCATTTGAGCAGGCGCTGTTCCTGCAGTTGTGTCGAGCGGCTGGTCCAGCCGAACTTGTCGTAGCGCCAGCGCCAGATATGTCCGATGACGAAGATGCCGATGGCCAAGTAGGGCAGCCCGACCCACCAGATGTAGTCGAATGCGCTGGGATCGTTCACCGGCGGCCCTCCCGAGAGTTGGACACCGATTCGACGATCGGCGGTTCGGCTCCAAGCCCGACACCGAAATCGCTACCGCCGCTGAGGTATTCGGGCGGCGCGAACGGCGCACCGAGACCGTCGGGCATCGTGGTGGCCAAGCCGACGTCCTCGCGTGGGGGGCCGGCCTCCCACGCACGCCCGACCAGTGCACGTTCGCGGCGACTCAGCGCGGGCAGCCGCGCGGCGACCGCCTCGATGATCGCGATGTAGGGGGTGTCGGCGCTCGCGAGTGCGCGGTGCAGCAATTCCAGATCGGCGCGGTGGCGGCGCAGCAGCGCCTCGCCACGTGGGTGAAGATCGGCGAATTCCAGGACCAGCGGCAGATAGTCGGGAAGCTCGGCGGTTGTCGGTTCGAATCCCGCTGTGCGGTAGGCGGTTGTGAATTCCAGGAGCGACATCCCGCGCATTCGGGTGTCGCCGTGGCGGTAGTAGGTCAGATACAGCGCGCAGCGGCGGCGCAGATCGAAGGTGGCGACATAGTGTTCGGCTACGGCGGTGGGTGAGGTCGAGCGTAGCCAGGTCAGGAAACGGCCGAATGCCTCGCGTGAGGTGCGCGGGGTCGAGGCGGCCGCGGCGTCGAGTTCATCCACCCCGGCCGGCAACGACGCAGTCGGATATGCCAACAGGACCGAAGCCAGCTTGTAGACACCGACTCGGTCTCCGCGCGGCGTCACGCGGTACCTCCGTCGGGAAACAGTCGCGGGGCGGGGCCGGTGCCGTTCCAGCCGAGCAGGTTGAAGTGGACTCTGCCGTCGTCGGCGCGGAAAGTCCTTTTGTCACCGACGTGCTCGGGCGGGTGGAATCCGGCGATATCCTGTGGCCCGGCGCCGCCCATGCCGGGGCCGCCGTCGGTGTCGAGGCTGCAGAACAGCTGCTCATGCTGGGACTGCAGCCGTCCGGCGTCCTCGGCATGGGCTTCCGGGATCACGTAGCGGTCATCGTATTTGGCGATCGCGAGCAGACGGTACAGGTCCTCGAGGTCGGCCTCCTGCGCGTCGACACTGCTCGCCAGGTTGTCCTCCGGCGGCAGGCCCAGCTGTGCTGCCCGCATCAGTGCCCGGATCGCGGTGAGTTTGCGCAGCGCCGTCCGCACCGGGCCGGCTTTGCCTGCGGTGAACAGGTTGGCCAGGTAGTCGATCGGGATGCGTAGCGCGTCGATGGTGGCGAACACCCGGTCCGGGTTGTGCGCGTCGTATCCCGCGGCGTGGACGACGTCGGCGACCGGGGACAGCGGTGGGATGTACCAAACCATCGGCAGGGTGCGGTATTCCGGATGCAGCGGCAGCGCTACCCGATGCCGCACCGCCAGCGCGTAGACCGGCGAGCGGCGCGCGGCCGCCATCCAGTCGGCCGGGATGCCGGCGTCCTCGCAGGCAGCGATGACCTCGGGATCGTGCGGGTTCAGGAAGACGTCCAGCTGGGCTTCGTAGAGGTCTTGGGGGTCGGTGGTCGTGGCGGCCGCCAGGACCTTATCGGCGTCGTAGAGGATCAGCCCGAGGTAACGCAGCCGTCCCACACAGGTTTCCGAGCAGATGGTGGGCTGTCCGGCCTCGATGCGCGGGAAGCACAGTGTGCACTTCTCGGCCTTGCCGGTGCGGTGGTTGAAATACACCTTCTTGTAGGGGCAGCCCGATACGCAGAACCGCCAGCCTCGGCAGCGGTCCTGGTCGACGAGCACGATCCCGTCCTCGCTGCGTTTGTACATGGCCCCCGAGGGGCACGAGGCCACGCACGAGGGGTTCAGGCAGTGTTCACAGATGCGCGGCAGGTAGAACATGAACACCTGCTCGAACTCCATCTTCACCCGCTCGCCGAGACCGGCCAGGTTCGGGTCGGCGGAAGCGTTCTCCGGTGCTCCGGCCAAATCGTCTTCCCAGTTCGATCCCCACCGCAGATCCATGTCGCGGCCCGTGAGCGAGGAGATCGAATGCGCGCTCGGGTTCGGTTTGCCGAGCGGGCCGTTGAACGCGGTCCGGTAGTCGTATGTCCACGGGTCGCCGTAGTCGTCGATGCTGGGCAGGTCCGGGTTGTAGAACATCGAGAGCAGTTTGCGGACTCGTCCACCCGCCGCCAGTCGTAGCCGGCCGCGGCGGTCCAGGCTCCAGCCGCCACGCCACTGCTGCTGGTCCTCATACCGCTTGGGGTAGCCCACACCCGGCTTGGTTTCGACGTTGTTGAAGTACACGTACTCGGTGCCGGGCCGGTTGGTCCAGACTTGTTTGCAGGTTACCGAGCAGGTGTGGCAGCCGATGCATTTGTCGAGGTTCATCACCATCGCCACCTGAGCCATCGGTCGCATCGCGGCTACCGCCCTTCCTGAAGTCGACACCTTCGCATCAGTACTGCACCTGCTGGCTGCGGCGCCGGATCACCGCTACCTCGTCGCGCTGATTGCCGGTCGGGCCGTAATAGTTGAACGCGTACGACAATTGGGCGTATCCGCCGATCAGGTGGGTCGGCTTGATCACCAGCCTGGTCAACGAGTTGTCCGAACCGCCCTGCCAGCCCGAGATCTCCGAGTGCGGTGTCATCACCTGCCGGTCTTTGGCGTGGTACATGAACACCGTGCCCTGCGGCATCCGATGCGTGACGACCGCCCGGCATGTGACGACACCGTTGCGGTTGAACGCCTCGATCCAATCATTGTCGGCCACACCGATTTTCGCGGCGTCGACCGGGCTCATCCAGATTACCGGGCCGCCGCGGAACAACCGCAGCATGTGCAGATTGTCCTGATACTCGGAGTGAATCGACCATTTCGAGTGCGGGGTCAGGTAACGCACGGTGACCTCGGGGCGGCCCTTCTCGGCCAGGCCCTGCTCGCCGAAATGCCGGGCGTAGTCCAGCGGTGGACGGTAGGTCGGTAGTCCGTCGCCGTACTCGGCGATCCACTCGTGGTCGAGGAAGAAGTGCATGCGTCCGGTCAACGTGTGAAAAGGCTTGCGGCGCTCGATATTTACGACGAACGGTGAATACCGCCGCCCGCCGGCTTCGGACCCGGACCATTCCGGGGAGGCGATCACCGCGCGGGGCTGGGTCTGGGTGTCGGCGAAGCTGATGTGGTCTCCCTCGCGTTCCTCCGCGAGGTCGGCCAGCCGGAGCCCGGTGCGGGCCTCGAGAGCCCGCCACGCCTGAACCGCCACGGTGCCGTTGGTCGTACCCGACAAGGCAAGGATCGCCTCGGCCATGTGCACGTCCCGAGCCAGCGACGGCCGCCCGGCACCGACACCGGTACGCACGACACCGTTGGCGTGGCGCAGGTACTCCACCGCACCCTCGGGCACCCAGGTGATGCCCTTCACGGTGGTGCCGAGGGTGTCCACCAGCGGACCGAGCGCACGCATCTTCCCGGCCACGGCGGCGTAGTCGCGCTCGATGGTGATCAGCTTCGGAAAGTTCTTGCCGGGCACCGGCGATGAGCCCGCGGCCCGCCAGTCGTCGACGCGGCCGCCGGGCTGAGCGGTCTCATCCGGAGTGTCGTGGGTGAGCGGCGCCGCCAGGAGATCGGTGCGTGTGCCGAGATGGGTCGCGGCCAGGCGTGAGAACTCTTCGGCGATGAGGGTGAACGCCTCGAAATCGGTGCGCGTTTGCCAGGGCGGGGCGATCGCCGGGTTGAACGAGTGCACGAACGGATGCATGTCGGTAGTGGAAATGTCGTACTTCTCGTACCAGGTCGCCGCGGGCAGCACGACATCGGAGAACGTGCATGTACTCGTCATCCGAAAATCGATCGTGGTGAGCAGATCGAGCTTTCCGCGCGGCGCCTCCTCGCGCCACGCCACGTCGACCGGGCGGGCGTCCTCGGCGACCTCGGTGGCGCGGACCGCGTCGTCGGAACCGACCAGGTGCCGTTGGAAATACTCCATCCCCTTGCCCGACGAGCCGAGCAGGTTGGCCCGCCACACCGTGAGCACCCGCGGAAAATTGCGTGGGTCGTCGGGATCCTCGCCGACGAACCGCAACCGCCCCGCCTCCACCTCACGAATGACGTAGTCACGCACCGGCGTACCGGCCCGCGCTGCTTCGTCCGCAAGGTCGAGGGGGTTGCGATCGAAGGTCGGAAACGAAGGCGTCCATCCAAGCCTGGATGCCTGTGCGATGCAGTCCGCGAAGGTGCGGCCCGCGAATATGCCGCGGCCGAGCGGGCTGGCGAGCTCACCCGCGTCGAAGCCCTCGTAACGCCATTGGTCGCTATGCAGGTAGAAGAACGACGTTCCCGTCATATGCCTGGTCGGGCGCTGCCAGTCCAGCGCGAACGCGACCTGCTGCCATCCGGTCAGCGGCCGTACCTTCTCCTGCCCCACGTAGTGGGCCCACCCGCCGCCGTTGACGCCCTGGCAGCCACACAACATCGTCAGGGTGAAGAAGCTGCGGTAGGTCTGATCCGAGTGATACCAGTGGTTCGTGCCCGCACCCATCGCGATCATCGACCGGCCTTGCGACAGCTCGGCGTTGCGCGCGAATTCCCGAGCCACGCGGATCGCGGCTGCCGCAGGAACCGAGGTGATGTGCTCCTGCCAGGCCGGGGTGTATGGCTCAGCGGCGTCGTCGTATCCGGTCGGCCACCGACCGGGAAGCCCGGCGCGCCGTACCGCATATTGCGCCATCAGCAGATCGAACACGGTCGTCACCACGCGGCCGCCGACACGAGTCACCGGAACCCCGCGGGTGACGACATCTCCGCCCTCGGTGGCACCGATATCGAAGCGCGGCAACAGGATCGGCACCGACTCACCGTGCGTGTCGTAGAGGGTCAGGGACGGATCGATATCGCCGAGATCGAGGTTCCACCGGCCTTTTCCGGCCTCCGTGTAGCGAAATCCCAGACTGCCGTTGGGGATACGAGGCTGCCGGGTGGCCGCGTCGAGCACCACCGTTCGATGTGCGGCGCCCTCGGCTTCCGCAACGTCACCACCCAGGTCGGCCGCAGTGAGGAAACCGTCGGCGACGTAGCCGCCGTCGCGTTCGCGCAGCGTCACGAGAAACGGTAGGTCGGTGAAGGTCTTGACGTAGTCGGTGAAATAGGGAACTTGTCTGTCGCGGAAGAACTCCGACAAGATGACATGCCCCATCGCCATACCGAGAGCACCGTCCGTTCCGGGCGCGGCGGCCAGCCAGTCGTCGGCGAATTTGGTGTGATCGGAGTAGTCGGGACTGACCACGACGACCTTCTGACCGCGGTATCGCGCCTCGGTCATGAAATGCGCGTCGGGTGTTCGGGTGATGGGCAGGTTGGTGCCCCAGATGATCAGATACGACGAGTTCCACCAGTCACCGGACTCCGGCACATCGGTCTGGTCGCCGAACACCTGCGGTGAGGCCGGCGGCAGGTCGGCGTACCAGTCGTAGAACGAGAGAATCGTCGCGCCGATCATCGACAGAAACCGAGTACCCGCGGAGTAGGAGACCTGCGACATCGCCGGAATCGGGGAAAAGCCCACGATCCGGTCCGGGCCGTACTCCTTGGTGGTGTGGACGTGCGCGGCGGCGATCAGCTCGCTCACCTCCGACCAGTTCGACCGCACGAAACCACCTTTGCCGCGCATCGACTTGTAGCGCGCGGATTTCGCTGGGTCGCCGGTGATTTCGGCCCACGCGCGCACCGGGTCGCCGAGCCGTGCGCGAGCCTCGCGCCACATCTCCAACAGTGGCGCTCGCACGTACGGATAACGCACCCGCGCCGGCGAATAGGTGTACCAGGAAAAGGATGCGCCCCGGGGACAGCCCCGGGGTTCGTATTCGGGAGAGTCGGGGCCGACCGACGGATAGTCGGTTTGCTGGGTCTCCCAGGTGATGATGCCGTCTTTGACGTAGATCTTCCACGAGCACGAACCGGTGCAGTTCACGCCATGGGTGGAGCGCACGACCTTGTCGTGGCGCCACCGCTCCCGGTAGAAGTCCTCGGCGGCCCGTCCTCCGGCGCGCCGGACCTCGCGATAGTCCGGTGAGGGCGTCCCGGCGGTGAAGAATTGCGCCGTGCGCAGCAACGACTCCACCGGCTCGCCCGCGGGCAGCAGGGGCGCCATGCGGGCGCGATCGCCGGTTTCGGGCGTTGTCATCCGACCACCACCTCGGATCCACAGCGTGATCATTCCTGTGCGACGGTCTCGACCCTACAACGGCGACACCCGCTTTTCGGGCCGAACCTCCGACATGACGAAGGACGCACGGCCACAGCGGATTTGCCCGGTCGTTCGTAGTAGTTGTCAGCGGGTGAACATGAGTGCGCGCTTGACCTCGGTTATCGCCTTGGTCACCTGAATGCCGCGCGGACAGGCCTGAGTGCAGTTGAACGTGGTGCGGCATCGCCACACGCCGTCGATCTCGTTGAGAATCTCGAGCCGCTCGGACGCACCGTTGTCGCGGCTGTCGAAGATGAACCGATGCGCGTTGACGAACGCGGCCGGCCCGTAATAGGTCTTCTCGGCCCAGTAGACCGGGCAGCTGCTGGTGCAGCAGGCACACAGAATGCATTTGGTGGTGTCGTCGAAACGCGCCCGATCGGCCGGAGACTGCAACCGTTCGCGTTCGGGTTCGGGGCCGTAGGTGATCAGATAGGGCTTGATCTCGCGGTAGAGGTCGAAGAACGGTTCCATGTCGACGACCAGGTCTTTTTCCACGGGCAGGCTGCGCAGCGGTGCGATCGTGATCGTGGTCGGGGAGCCGTCGCGGTGCAGCAGATCTTTGAGCAGGATTTTGCAGGCCAGCCGGTTGATGCCGTTGATCTGCATGGCGTCGGAGCCGCAGATGCCGTGTGCGCAGGAACGGCGGAAGGTCAGGGTTCCGTCGAGGTAGCTCTTGATGTAGATGAGCAGGTTCAATATTCGGTCGGTCGGCAGTGCCGGCACCTGGAAACTCTCCCAGTACGAGCCGCGGTTGTCGTCGGGATCGAACCGGGCGATCTTGACGATCACCGGCACCGAGCCGTCGGGCACCGGCGCCGGCCTGGTGTGCGGGCGAGGTCCAGCGGAGACGGATGTGGTCGTGCCGGACTGTTCGGTGGCTTCTGTCATAGAACGTGTCACGCTCCTGTCGGCATTCGCGAAACGCAGATGAGACTGTTCAATGCGGTGTTCACAGCGTGTGCGACCCATGCGGAGGGCGGTGTACCCATCGTTGCCGGGGCGGCCGGCGCAGGCAAGGCCCGCGTTACGTCAGTGCGTGCATGGTGCCGTGATCGCCGATCCCCGCCACGATTGTTCGCGGCCGTGTTCGTCGCGATGCGCTGGTCATGGCTGTGCGGTGACCAGTCGGCGCACGGCGGCGATGATGTGGCGCGCCGAGATGCCGGCGGCGTTCAATTGTTCGGCAGGGGTGCCGGAGCCGGGCAACTCGGTGACGGCCAGGTGCGCACAGCGCACCGGGATCTCGAGACGGGCCAACGCTGCCAGGACTGCGGCGCCGAGACCGCCTTGCGGGTAATGGTCTTCGACGACGACGAGCCGCCCACCGGTGTCCCGTGCGGCCTGGGCGAGAGTGTCCGCGTCGAGGGGTTTGACGCTGTACAGGTCGATCACGCGGGCGCTGACGCCCTCGCCGGTCAGGGCGTCGGCCGCATGCAGGCATTCGTGCACGGTGACGCCGGCACCGAGCAGCGCCACCACGTCGGCGTCACTGGCGCGCAGGATCTTGGCTCCGCCGACGGGAAAGCGTTCGTCGGTCGCGTACAGCACCGGATACGCGCCGCGGGTGGTGCGCAGGTAGCACACGCCGGAGAGGTCGGCCATGGTGGCGACCAGACTGGTGGTGGCGACGGCGTCGGCGGGGTAGAGCACGGTCGAACCGTGCACCGCCTGCAGGGCGGCGAGGTCTTCCAGTCCCATCTGAGACGGGCCGTCGGGGCCGATCTCGGTGCCGGCGTGCGAGCCGCACAGGTTGATGTGGGCACCGGAGACACCGGCCATGCGGATGAAGTCGTAGGCGCGAGACCAGAACGCGGCGAACGTGGACGCGTAGGGCACATAGCCACGGGCGGCGACACCCACGGCGGCGGCGAGCAACTGCTGCTCGGCGATGAACATCTCGAAGAACTTCTCCGGATGCGCATGCGCGAAGCGGTCCGCGCCGGTGGAGTTGCCGACCTCGGCGTCCAAGGCGACGATGTCGTCTCGCACACCGAGCGCGGCCAGCGCCTCACCGTAGGCCACCCGGGTCGCGACCCGGGTTCCCCGCTCGTAGCGGGGCATCGGGATCGACGCCGCTACGGGCGTGGGGATCGGGTCTACGGGGGCGGGTGGCGGTGGGCTGACGCGCAGATCGCGCGGCCCGCCCAACGCGGCCACGGCGGCCTCGGCCAGCTCGGGCGGAAGTGGCCTGCCGTGCCAGCCGTTGCGGTCTTCGACCTCGGAGACACCCTTGCCTTTGACGGTCCTGGCGAGCACGACCGTCGGCGTGTCCGCGCCACGGGCGGTGTGGAATGCCTGCTCGATCTCGGACAGGTCGTGGCCGTCGACGACGATCGCGCGGCACCCGAACGCTTCGACCCGACGCTGGTAGGTGTCGAGGTGCCATTGCAGTTCGGTGGGGCCGCGCTGGCCGAGCCGGTTGACATCCACGATCGCGGTCAGATTGCTCAACCGGTAGAGCCCGGCTTTGTCCAGGGCTTCCCAGATCGATCCCTCGGTCATCTCGCTGTCGCCGCACAGCACCCACACGTGGTAGAGTAGCCGGTCCAGTCGCGCGCCGGCCAGCGCGATGCCCACACCGTAGGCCAGACCCTGCCCCAGCGAGCCGGTTGCCACGTCCACCCACGGCAGCACCGGGGTCGGATGGCCCTGCAATCGAGACCCGAAACGGCGGAACCCCTCCACCAGTTCGGAATCGCTGACCACGCCCGCGGCTTTGAACATGGCATACAGCAGCGGTGAGGCGTGGCCCTTGGAGAAGATCAGGTGATCGTTGCCGGGATGCTCGGGCCGGGCCCAGTCATAACGGAGGTGGCGGGCCAGCAGCACGGCCATCAGATCCGCCGCCGACAGGCTGGAGGTGGGATGCCCGGAACCAGCGGCGGTGCTCGAGCGGATCGAGTCGACGCGCAGTTGCCGACTCAACTCGCCCAGCCACCGGAGTTGCTCAGCATCGAGCCCGGCGGCCGTCGTGGTGGTGTGATGTGGTGTCATTCTGCGGCGCAGCTCGACCGGGTAGTCGCCGTATGCCGCGGCGACTTCGTCGAGGTAGACCAGGGCCGGGAAGTCGATCACGGGCTGATGGTCGGCCAGAAACCGTGCGGTGTGTTCGACGATGCGCTGCTCGTCGCCGGGTTCGAAGCCCAATTCGGCCAGGACGCCGGGGTCGACGACGAATTCGGATTCCACGCGGTCGCCGCCCTCGTCGATGCGGACGCGGTATTCGTGATCTATCACTGGTTCGACACTCAGGTGGGCGGACATCAGTTCGACTTCCTCTCGGTGCGGCTCGACGAAGGGTCGTCGGATAGGTGAGTGGCACGGCCGGGGCGGTAGTAGCCGGGATCGTGCACGTCGATACGGTCGCGGCTGGTCTTGCCCTGCGGGTAGTCCTTGTACAGCGGCGGCCGGTCGTACGGACGGTGGGCTTCGATGCCGATGCCCTCGGCCGCAGAGCCGGTTAGCGGGACGTGCCGGTGCGGGATCGGGTGGTGCGGGAAGATGACGAATCGAAGTGATGTCGGATGGGAGGCGAGGAGCGGTGATGGAGAAGTTCTCGGTGGACGCGGT
>NZ_JOJF01000051.1:0-16235 GCF_000720265.1 Nocardia sp. NRRL WC-3656
CCGACCCCAGCGAACAGGAGGACACCCCAGCACTGACCGCCTGACCGACCAGGATCACGCGGCAATCACCCCGATACACCACGCAATTGGACTTGACCACGGCGCGAGAACAATTCGACCGGCAAGCGCAGACCCCCTACGCCATGGGGCGACGAACGGATACCGCAGTGCCGGGATTAGGCGACGGAGCAACATTCGCTGTGGCCACGGACCGCAACGATCAGAGCTTGATGCGACTGGCCGTGTGGCAGGGCAATCTGCTGGTGAACGTCTACGTCCGGGGCGAACAACGGCACCTCTTCTGGACCACCCAGATGTCCACCGAGGAAGCACGGCAATCGAGCATCGCGGTCGCGAAAGAGCTGCTGCAGCGCACATGGTGACGCCCCGTACGCATTTCGCCGGCAGTCGGCGGCGCGCCGACGCTAGGAGTCCGAGACATGACAGGATCGCTATCCGGCAGCGAGTTGGCGACATTCGATATCGACGCAATGCTGCGCGCCGGACTGGCCGGCGACAACGACGTCGCCCGCCGCAATCTGTTCAGTATCGGCGCGGTAGGCGCGGCAGTAGACCTTGACCGCGCGCAAACGATCCCCCGATCGCTCACCTACCTGGCCGAGGTCGTACACGCCGGCGGCATCAGCAGCCGCGCCCTCGAATTACCCGAGCCACTGCCAAGGACCCCGCAAACCGAAATCACTCGTTCCTGGCTCACAGCGGCCGCAAGCATCGGTCACTCGGTGGAGACCGACGACCTCTTCGCACGCTGGCTTCGAGCGGTGACCACGATCCTGGCCATTCGAATCGACGATCGTCGATCGCTGCGGGGATGAGCGGGTGGCGTGTGGACTCGGCAGTCAGGCCGGCGGCGGGAGCTCCTCGGCACGACTCCGCCGCGTGATCGGTAGACGGTCGGTCTCCGAGGCTTCCGATCGACGGTACGGCACATGATGTCACTCTCTTTCCGCTCTCGCCCCCGTCATGACCATGTTCACCAGGCGCTCGATATATGCGGCGTCGGGCCCCGGTGGTCCAATCACCTTGTGCGAGAACAAGACGTGACTCAGCGCGGCCCCGGTCAACATCTCCAGCAACGTGGTGATGTTGGTGGTGGGGGGCAAGTCGCCGCGGTCGATGGCGCGCCGCACTATGTCGCGGGTCCTCGCGAATCGGCTGGCGCTGATGGTCCGGGTGAGCGGTTCGAGCAGCCCGGGAAACACCCGGGCGTCGAGTGCGACTCGCAGAGCTATCAATCCAGCCTGAGATTGATAGCCGGTAAGTAATTGGTGTGTCAGCTCTTTCAGATCGCCCCGGGTCGTGCCCGTATCGATCGGGTCGTGCAGCGGCGAGACCTGCTCGAGTGCTGCGATGAGCAGTTGGATCTTGGTCGGCCACCGGCGGTAGATCGCCGCGCGGCCGACTCCGGCTGTCTTGGCGACTGCGTCGATAGTGAAGCCTGACCAGCCGGTTTCCCAATAGACGGTCTGCACTGCGGCGAACACCCGAGCCTCGATGCCCGGGTCTCGCGGACGGCCACGTGCGGGCGCGGTGTCCTGCGGTCGCCTCGGGGAACTCACGATCTCGATTGTGCCGGACGATTGCGGTTCCGAATCCTTGACTTTCGGACACTGAGTGTCTGTAATTACTTCACGCAGCCACCCTGTGTGTCTTGTGTCACTACCGAGGAGCTGTGGTGGGGGTCGACGGGATGGAGCAATACGCAATGGGACGCAGTGTCCGGACCTGTTCGGCAGCGCTTGTGACGGCGCTTGGGATGTTGTTCACCGGGGTCGGCACGCCGCACGGCTCGGCAAGCCCCGCCGATGTGCCGGCGCCGTCCGGTTCGTGGGGGTCGTTCTACGATCCGCCCGCGGTCTTGCCCGGCGTAGCAGCAGGCGATGTGATTCGCGAACAGCCCTTCACCCCGGTTCTGTCGGCCGCCTCGCCGACGGGCACTTTCCCCGGCTCGGCGCGGCGCATCATGTATCGCAGCGTCGATGACGCCGGTCGCGCGATCGCTGTGACCGGCACATATTTCGAGCCCAGCACTCGGTGGCCGGGCACGGGGCCGCGGCCTTTGGTGTCGCTGGCTTCGGGAACGATCGGCGAGGGGCGCCAGTGCGCGCCGTCGATCGTGATGCAGTCCGTGCTGAACTACCGCCCGCCGTTCGACATGTCGATCGCCTACGAACAGCCGGCCGTCGATTATCTACTGGCACAAGGGATCGCGGTCGTCTTCACCGATTACGTCGGCCTCGGAACGCCGGGACCCCACCCCTACGGTAACCGCACCGCCTCGGCGCGTGCGGTAATCGACGCGGCACGTGCGGCGCAGCGCCTGCCGGGAACCTCATTGAGTTCGCAAGGGCCGGTTGGGTTCTGGGGCTATTCCCAAGGCGGCCACGCCGCCGCGGCCGCCGCGGAGCTCCAGCCGACCTACGCGCCGGAGCTGAACATGAAGGGCACCTACGCCGGCGCCCCGCCGGTCAAGCTGGACGACACCCTGGCCCGAGCCGATGGAAGCACCCTGATCGGAGCCGTCGGCTATTTCCTCAACGGCGCCGTGCGCACCAACCCAGAAATCCAACCCGTGCTCGACCGTGTCCTCAACGATCAGGGCCGGGCCATGATGCGCAACACGGCCAACCAGTGCGTCGCGGAAACCTTGCTGAGCTACTCGTTCCAGCACACCTCGCAATGGACCACCACCGGCGAATCGCTGGGCGCGGCGGTCGTCGGCGACCCGGTCGGGCGACGCATCGTCGAAGAACAAACGGTCGGAAACCTCACCCCCAGCTCGCCGATCCTGCTCGCCGCCAACGTCAATGACGACGCGGTCCCCTACAGTCGCGTGCACGACCTCGCGCAAACCTGGTGCTCGCGCGGGGTTCCGGTCACCCTCGATACCATCGAGCTGCCACCACTCGTCCCGGGAACCGCTGTCGGCCATGGGATTCCCGAATTCGCCAACGTCCCGACAGCCGCCGCGTGGATAATCGACCGCTTCAACAATGCACCTGCGCCGCGCTGCGCCTGATGCGGGGTGTCTCTGAACCCTGCTCTATCGCGACCCGATGTACGCCGGCCGAGTGCGATTCCTCGCCCCACGCGGCGGCGACGTGAATTGCGCGTCGATCAGTAACTCGGCGCGGCCCACCGGGAAGCGATAACGGGGATCGCCCCCAACATGATGGACTCGAAACCGTTCTTGGTGTTCATATCCATCGATCCCGCCGCAGTCTCGGGCCGGAGCAGCGGTGGCGTCCCACTCCCCTGGCCCGGCGGTCGGTACGTCGCTGACATCTCCGAATTCGGCATCATCGGTCGCTCCGCGAGGACAGGGGTCACCAGAGCTGCTCTGGAATCAGAACTGTCCAGACCTGCCCCGGCGCGAAGGGGATGGCTGTACCAGTGGGGGTTGTATAGGTTGTGCCCGCCTCCGGGGCGGGCCGGGACCACGTGGCCGGGAACGCTTGGCCGTCGCGAAGTACGAGTGCCTGACCGCTACCGGTCGTATGGGCCAGAGGTGAGACGCTGCCCGCCACGTCGCTGATGGCCGAGTTCTGCACCTGCACACTCTGCAGCACGACCGTACTTGGCGTGAGCCGTCCGGTATCGGCAGCGCTGTAGGCAGCACCATCCATGGACACCAGCCAGCCGTGATCGCTGGGTGACCAGTCGAAGCCGACCACCGCAGCCGGATACCGCGCTTCCTCATGTTGCGTGTGCCGGCCGCCGGCAGGCGCAGGACCGAAGTGCAGTTGCGAAGCCTCCGGCCAGCCGCCGCCTTCGGGCAACTGATCGGGGCGGACGAACATGTTGTGCGGCGCGGCGCGACTGTAATCGCGGAAGTACGCCGCGGGTTGCAGATCGGCCGAGGCGTTCTGGAGCGAGGAGGAATCGAGGGCGGGAATCAGCTCGGGTGCGGAACCAGAGGATGCCAACGTCGGGTTGCCGAACTGGGCCAACAGCGTCAGATCCGTTTCCCGCGCACTCCGGACAGGTCCGATCACTGGGGGCTTCTGTGTCGAGAACACCGCGGCCAGCCGACTCAAACCACCCTCGACCGGCTCGACGTAGACCACATCGGCGGCTCCGAGCCCAACCGGTGGCCGTGCCTGCGGGCTGTTGTCTATCTTCGCGACCAGCACGGGCACCCCTACCCGGGAGGGTGGGGGCGAGGCAGGTGCCGCCTGCTCGGGTCCGGTGCGGGTGCCGGTGCCAGTGCCGGTGCGGGCGGCGGGGCCGGTGTCGGTGCCGCTACTGCACGCGAACGTAGTGCACATTCCCAAGGTCATCAGGAACGCGGCAATCCACACCCACCATCGCTGCTGCATAAGGCAAACCTCTAGCTACCAATTTACGCCGCACTCGACCACTCGGGCCGGTCGCTAGTTGAGGCTTTTGCCCCCGGAGAGCGCCCGTGGAACCACCCCGACGAGGCCCTTCGCATGGGCACGGACCGTCCGCACAGGCAGTGAGGTGCTCGCCTGTAATCTCACGATCATGGTGGACACCCCCTTCGGTCGAGTCATCACGGCGATGGTGACCCCCATGCACGCCGACGGCTCGATCGACTACGACGGCCTGCAGAACCTCGCCGTATACCTCGCCGACCACGGCCATGACGGATTGCTGGTCAACGGGACCACAGGTGAGTCCGCCACCACCACCGACGAGGAGGACTACGCCTGCGTGCGGGCGGTGGTCGAGGCAGTGGGCGACCGTGTCCAGGTGATGGCCGGCTGCGGCACCAACGACACCGAGCACTCCACTCGTGCGGCGCGTGAGATGGTCAGCTGTGGCGCCGACGCTCTGCTCGTTGTCACGCCGTATTACAACAAGCCGCCGCAGGACTGCATCCTCGAACACTTCCGTCTGGTCGCCGAGGCCGGCGGCGGTGTGCCCGTCATGCTGTACGACATCCCGGGCCGGACCGGGACGGCGCTGAGCACCGACACCATTCTCCGCGCGGCCGACATTCCCGCCGTTCGCGCTGTCAAAGATGCCAAAGGCGTTTTCTTCGAGGCCAGTCGGATCATGTCGAAGACCGACCTGCTCTGGTATTCCGGCGACGACGTCGTCAACCTGCCACACCTCGCTCAAGGCGCGACCGGCGTCGTGTCGGTGGTCGGTCACGTCGCGGGCGATCGCTACGCGGAGATGATCGCCGCCGTCGACCGCGGTGACCTGTCTCGGGCACGCGAGATCCACCAGCGTCTCATCCCCGCCGTCGATGCGATCATGCACGTCTCGCAGGGCGCCATTCAAGCCAAAGCCGCGATGAAAATGCTCGGCGTCATCTCCTCCGACGCGCTGCGCATGCCATACCGGCAGGGCCCGCCGGAGCATCAGCAACGCCTGCGTGCTGGGCTCGAGGAATCCGGCCTGTTGTAGACAGGCGCGTGAACATTACTGCGCGGCAGCACCATTCGTCCCTTTGCTTCGACGGGCGCTCTTCGATCATCTCGCCGGAGCGGGGGCTCACAAGCCGTGATATCGACCACCTGCATGTGACGTTTCGCTGCTTGTTGCGTGGATTCGCCGCCCGAGCCGCAGCAGTGCGCCAGCGTGCGGGATCCCGCGTTACCGACGGCCGGGCCACGTAGGCAGTACATGACCTGCCCGCACGGTCCTCCATTCTTGCTACGTCATCCGTAGGGTCGCTGGAAATTTCAGCGTTCTCTCGGCACCGCACCAGGTTTTCGGCGAAAGTGGTGTCTACGGTCCGAATCGACTATGGGACAGGTGATTCCAGTGACCCCGACACCCCTCGCTCTCGCTACGAAATCGCGCCCTTCGGGACCCACTGCCGATAACCAGCCTTACCGGTCGTTCGCCCACTTCGACACGGATGGTTCGTCACTGTCGATCATCACGCGGGAGTTCGAGGGGTGGCTGGAACGGCAGAAGAGGTGGGTCGTCGATCTGAGTTCGACAGGCGCGCAGACCGATGGCGCTCGGTCTCTGACGACTGTCCGTCATTCGGTCGGAAGCGCAGATCTCCTCCGCTTCCGGCTCACCGAGGAGCAGCCCGGCACCGGCACATGGAC
Source organism: Nocardia sp. NRRL WC-3656 (assembly GCF_000720265.1). Lineage (NCBI taxonomy): Bacteria > Bacillati > Actinomycetota > Actinomycetes > Mycobacteriales > Nocardiaceae > Nocardia > Nocardia sp. NRRL WC-3656. The sequence goes on from NZ_JOJF01000051.1 coordinate 6,057, forward strand.
AACCGAGTTCTCCGCCTACGCTCCAGCGCAAGGCGGCACCGGGTGGTTTCTTCTCGAAGTAGGAAACAGTCACAGGAATTGGGTACAGGCCCCCCGCGTGGTCACGACCCTGGTCGACCTGCTGCCAGTGCGGCCCGATGAATCACTGCAGTTGACGCCCCAGCCGGCGCGAATAGGTATCCACAGTGTCGAAGATCTCGCTGCTCGTATCACCGATCCCGACCGCCACGGGTTGATCGTGGTGGCCGGCACCGATGAGCGGCTGGATTTCGACCGGTTCTACGAGAAGGTCGCTCTGTGGACCCAGCAGGTTGTCGGGCAAGCCGAAGTCGCCGTGCTCGACCCTCTCGCAACTGCTGAATTACGCAATGTTATCGGCGACTCGCATGCTGTATTCCCTTGGACCATACGGACCTTCATGCCGGGCGCCGATCCGGCCGAACCTGGAAACCACCGTCAGCACAGGTATCTCGGCCCGGGGCCGCTCGCTGATCTCTCGACGCACGCCCTACAGCGGATACTCGGTCGCACTGCCCGCCGCAATGCGATGCAGCGCAGGCTGCCGCCGGACATCTTGAAGTATGTCCGGACTTTGAACCGAGTCGAAAACAACGAGACTCTGACGAGGCTGCTTCCGACGCCGACGCCGGACAAGCGCCCCGCTCCGCTCGAACATCCTGCGCCACCGGAGGTTTCGGCCTCACCCCCTCCGGCGGCCCCCGAAACCCTCGCGCCGGTCGACGACACCCGCCGCGACATCGGCATCGAAACGGCTACCGCCCCGCCTCGCACTCCGGAAGCGCCCCAGGACAAGGCCAACGCGGCGCCGACGCATGCACCGGACAGCGCCGCGCAGCAAACGCTGGACCTCGTGATGGATGTGCTAGGTCTGACGAGTATCAACCGGGCCGAGCTCGAGTCCATCAGACAGCGAGTTGAGCAAAGCGCAGACCGGGACGCCCTACGTGGGGCCGCCGTGCAGCTGGTAAACCAGAAGCAGGAAGAGATCGATGAGCTGAGAGACGAGCTCGCCGAGCTTCACGAAGAAGTTCAGGCGTGGCAGCTCGAAGCCGGTGAGGCACAGGATGAGCGACAGCGACTCTCGGATGAAACTCGTTGGCTACGTGGGAAACTCCGAGAGGTCAAGGCCTTCGAAGTAGCCAATTCGCTCACGCCCGCTTCGGAAATCACCGAATACCCGAACGATTATCACGATCTGCTGAGACTTTTGCGGGACGTCGAAAGCGAAGGCATCGTGTTCACGGGAAATCCGGAGGAATGCCAATCCTTGGCAGACCACGATCCACTCTGCACGTCTGCCCGCACCTGTTGGGAGGCGGTGCTCGCACTGCGGGGCTACATCCGTGCCCGCTCGGATGGTGCATGGTCCAGAGGGGTACATGACTATCTGACGCAACCTCCCGATGGCTATCGAGCGATTTCGGCGAAAAAGCACGGGCGCAGAGAAACCGCGGTAACGATGCAGCAATGGGGTGAACAACGGCGCTTCCCGGTCCCGTTGGAGATCTCACCCACAGGAAAAATCGAGATGGAAGCCCACTTCAAGATCGGCACAAACGGCACGATCAGTCCACGCATGCACTACCTCGACCGCTGGTCCCAAAACGGCAAGATCTACATCGGCTACATCGGCCGCCACTTGAAGAACACCAAGACGAACTGATGCTGGTGCCTGGATCGGCGACATCGCTCTGGCGTGCGCAGACGAGCCACCACGCCTCGTAGATCGAACAGCGGTATTGCTTTCGAACGACTATTCCGCCTCCGGACCGAAAGCCAGTGAGCGATCGGCGTGGTCGGCAAACCGTCGCCCTGTAACAGGGCTCGAACTCGCCGCGATCCAGCAGTGGTCCTCGGTGGGGTTCGAGTAGGGGTTTGATATGGGGAGCAAGTCGGTAGGTGGCGCGTCCAGTGCCGTCGCGGCATCCGCACACGCCGCATGCGCGCGGTTCCGGGGTACCGATCCCCTGGTGGTCGGCCGGACACGACGAAAACTTGCTACCGATGTCGGCTTCGCCGACGACTCGGGCCGCATTCCCGAGGCACGATGGATGCGGGCGGTGACCTTCGAGCGGTTGGTGCGCGACACCAAGTTCGTCAGCGAAATCGCCACCACCGCTGTCGGACGGCTGAAGTTGGAGCGGCCCACAGCCGTCGTCACAGCGAATGCCCGTGTGCGATTGGATAAAACCGAGAAACTGCTCGACGACGCCCACTCTCGTGCGATCACCGAGGGCGCGGCGACCTTGATCCACGGCCTGGCGGTTCCGTTTCCCGGCTTCGAGGACGATCAGGCCACCGAGGTCAAACCCGACTTCGCCGTGGTGGCCCCGGCGGTCCGCGGAGATGGGAGCTGGCTGATCATCGGAGACGCCAAGGACTACGAACGCGTGCGCTCCCGGATTCAGGACACCAAACTGCTGAAAGGCTTTCTGCAAGTCGCACTCGGCGCTGAGGCAGCCGAGAGCTGGACACGGCGGCCGCGGGAAATGTCGGTGCACACCCATGGCGTTCTGGCCGTGCCGCGCAACGCCTTTCTGCAGCCCGAGGCCCTCGTCGAACAGCTCGACGATCACCGGACCGAAGTACGAATGCGGGTCGCGGAGCGACGTCGTGAGGCCGAGCAGAAGCCCTACGACGATGCGGAAGACCTCACCCAGTACGTCTCCCACCTGCGAGCGACATTCGACCCCGCGACCTGCACGACATGCACACTCTTCTCGTACTGCCGCAACGAACTCCGCACGTCGGCCGATCCGGCCGACCTGCTGATCGAGCTCGGAATCGGCGCGGACATCCGTCCACATGTATTCGGCGTCGTCGACGGCACCGGGACCGGTGAAGCAGCTCCCGCATCCGTCGTGGCGAATGTGATCGCTACTCGGGACGGTGTCGCGCAGTCCACGGGTCAGCGTCGTGTCGATCCGGCGGGACTGCCGGGCACAGTCAACGTCGTGATCGCCAAGTCCGATACCGCCGCGCTCGGAATCCACGGCATCGCTCTGCAGCGCGTCACCGCCAACGGTCGGGAACCATGGCAGCTCACCACTTTCCACGATCCCCAGTCCTCACCGGAAACGCGTCGAGATGTCATGCGCCTCCTCGGTGGCGAACTGCGTAAGGCGATGACCGAGCAGCGCAGGTTGAACAGGAACGCGCCGAACTCCGTACACATTGTGGTCCCGGATTCCGCCACAGCCGACATCCTGGCCTCGATCGCCGACAACCTCGCCGGCATCGAACTCAGCAGGCTGCGCTGGGAGCAGGATCGGGCGATGGGTCGCCCACCGTTGACCTTCAACGGCGAACCGGCGCAGACCCCGCCGAAGCTGACGCAGACCGCGCGTACGGCGGTGTCGTTCCTGCTGGAAGAAGATCGCGCCCGGGCCCTGACGCTGCGGTCACCGATCGTCGATGTCCGCGAAGCGTTGGCGCAGCACGTTGTCGCCGGCGGGCCCTCGGTCGCGTCCCGCCGCCTGGACTACCTGGTCGGGTGGGCCGAATCCATGAGCCGCGACCAGCTGAATCCGCGAGAGTTCGAAGACGACATCGAATCCTGCGAGCACACCCCCGGTGCGAGACTGACCAACCGGCGATCCGACGCCATCTACAGCGCTTTGGTCGGATCGAACCGAATGCCCGCCGACCTCGAGACCTACGACGCGCTCGTCACCGAGGAGCTCCACTGCAAATGCTCGGTACTGGAGCGAGCGCTGAATGTCCTCGACTCCGTGCCTGATTCGACGTTGCGCGAAGTGCACCGCGCCGTCGAGAGCGACGCGCAGGAAGTGTGGCGCCGCCGGATCGAGTTGCACGCGTCGGATCTCGTGCGGTTCGGGCGCACCTACCGGCACTGGCGCAACTCGCTCGTTCCCGTCATCGAAGGCGACGACAGGTGCCGTAGCCAACTGGTCGCCTTGGGCAACCCTCAGGCCGCGGCGGATCGCGCCGCAGCGGCCGGCGAGAGATCGATCGCCAATGCGATTGTGGTGCAGGTGAATCCGATCATTTTGGATATCCTATCGCGCAGAATCGGAGTCGATTCTCGAATCGTGTTGCTGCACATCAACGGCGATCCGTGTGTCGAGCGGCCAGGCGTAGAGCTCACCATCCAGAAGGGCAGCTTCAAGTTCGCGGGGATGTCGATCGGTCCCCTGTCGAGTGTCGACGACACGCCCCGCCGGTTCGAATGGGCGCCCGCGTACGTGCCGGAGCTGTCGGTCGGTGACCGGCTCGTGATAGCCGACTTCGAGTGGTTCTCGTCCAATAAGAACAACAAATTCCTCAACGTCGCCCGCCCTACAGCCGACCACTACTCGGCTCCCAAGGCGACATGCGGACCCGATTCCTACGCCGAGGAACCCGATAACCACCGGTATTGCTGCCGGCCCCATGAGGATTCCGAAGCCGACTGGGCAGACCAGCTCGCCGAACGCCGTGCCCGCGGCGAACTCAACCCGCAAGCCTGGCCACCGGTGGTGGACGCGGACGCATTCGAGGTGACGCCCTCCGGCGCACCCTCCGCGGAGACGACCGCCGAGCCCGAGACCTCAGTGCCCGACGACATGACGATGGACGACCTCGAATGACGATCGAATTCACACCACCGCGCCGGCAACACACCGAGCGAACCCATCACGCGCAGGCTGCGGCGGGCAATGCAGCGGTCGCCGAGGAGGCCGTCGGAGTGCTGCGAGGTGCGCTGTCGGGCACGGTGCCCTTCGATCGCATATTGCTGAAAGCGGCTGCGGGAGCAGGCAAATCATTCGTCTTGGCACGGCTGGTAGCCGACGCCGTGACTCATCCTCGGTGTTCGCGCGTCGCGATCGTGGCCTTCACCAACAAACAGATCCACCCGCTAGCGAAATCGATCGGACGCACCCTCGGCAAAAACCGTGTGTGCCTGTTCGTCTCCAAGGACCGGCTGGCCGACGTCCCGCAGGACACGGCCGCGCATGCAACCGTGGCCACGAGCACCACCGACATACCGGCCGACTGCATGGTCGTCATCTCTACCTCGCACAAGCTCGGGGCGATGGGTGAGGCGAAGCGGATGCGGGAACACTTCGCCCCGTCCCAGCACGAGGGTTTCGTGTTCGACGTCCTGTTCGTCGACGAGGCGTGGCAACTTCCGCACCATCTGTTCGACAAGGTCGCGAAAGTCGCGCCGATCACGGTCGGAGTCGGCGATGTGGGGCAGCTGCCACCGCTGGAGGTCGGCACGAATCCGTGGCGTGGCGATCCCGGCTACAACCCGTACCGCGCCTGGCCCACCGATTTCGAAACCGACGAGCGCACCTGGTCAAGAGAGCTTCCGGCCGTATGGCGGCCGGCAGCCGGTCACCTCGACCTGTGGCGGGCGTTCTATCCCGAGTGGCGCGAGCTCAATTGTGTGGCTGCCCCGGGTGACCGGGCTCTGGTCATCGGCGATGGACTTCGCGCGCCGACCGCTCTGATCTGGGAGCAGGTCGGCACCGGCGTACCGACCTTGCTCGAGGTCGACGGCCTGGCGGACCCCGAGGCCGCCGATGTCGACCTGCCGCTGATGCGAGCGGTCGAGACGCTGCTCGACGAACTACTCGCAGTGGGCTTTTCGCTCGAGCAGGCGGAGTACGACAACACCGGGACGCCGACCGGAAACACGAAGACCGCACGGCCGGGCGAGCACAACGGCGATCCGCTGATCACCATCCTCGCGACCCGCAACCAGGCTGTCGACGACGCGACCGACGTCGTCGAGCGATTGCGCGCCAAGTACTCGCTGGACGACAGCGACCTGGTTGCCTCGACCGTCGACTCCTGGCAGGGGCAAACCAACGGCATCACAGTTGCGGTGCACCCGTTGAATTCCGCCGTGGGCCTCGACGAATTCAACTCGGCGTTCGGCCGATTGGCCGTCACCTGCACTCGCGCGACTCATGGGCTGCTGATGGTCACCCGGCCCGGCCTCGATCAGCTCCTCGGCGAATCACCCGCGCGCCCCGGAACGCCATTCGGCGAGCCGGGCAACCGGCACTTGCCGAGGCAAACCCACCAGCGCATCCTCGAAACCTTCGCCAGGGGCACCCTCACTGTTGGTGCGGACCAAGCCATGGCCGCGTTCTAACGTGGCCGTCACTGCTCGCGCCCGATCTCGGCCGGCAGTTCTCCGCCAGCCCATCGCGCATAGGTGTATTCGGGTTCGACGGTGATCACATCGGCGACTTCCACCAGCTTCGCGGGGACCACACCGCCCTCGAAGTGGTCGACGCTGGGGACGAACACAGCTTCGACTCCGAGCCGTTCGGCAATGTTGCGGACCCGAAGCCCGACGTCGTCGACCTGGGTCGTGAAGGTGATGATCTTGCGCAGGTTGTAGCCGAGTCGTTTTGCCAGCGAACGGATCTGGGTCTCATCCCACGGTTGACGCACGCCGGAGACATCCCGACGCAGGTAGCCGATGGCATCAATGCGCATAGTTCCTCGCTTTCGTATGCGTAGCAGCTGGTTGGTCGCTCCTGACAGCAGTTCCGAGCAGTGAATGCGGAAAGTGGGATCGGCCGCCGCAGGGCAACGAAACGACGCGAGCGGCGATCAATCCACTTCGTCCAGCGCCGACAGCGCCGCGCTCGCCGCGAGCCTGGCCAGGCAGTCAGGGAAGCAGTCGCGATGCACCTCCCACAGCCGACGGGCACAGTCGCGTTCGAGTTGAGTCGGTTCGAAGGTGCAGTCATTCAGTGGAAGCGATTGCACCGCAATAGGTCCCACTTCTCCGCGGCGCCACAGTCGCGCGGGAGCAACGGTAACGAGATCGAAGCCGGCCGTGACGCGTTCCGCTCGATTGTCGATGTGGTCGAGGTCGGGAACGAGGATGGCCGACACATCCATCCCCGCCGCGATCGCCAAGACGTATCCGACAGGGTCCGCCATGCCACCTGGATGCCGGAGGGTGAATAACCACCGATAGCCGAGAGAAGCTGCGTAACATTGTATTTCGAGAGCGTGTGTCGCAATTTCAGCACCGGAGATGCCGAGCCGTACCATACCGATTGCGAGTGGGCGAGAGGCTGGAGGCTCCCCCGAGATATCGGGAAGATCGCTCCCCGGGCGCCCTGCGCTCTGATCTGCCATCTCTTCCTCCCCTAGATTTGTCTGCCGCCCAGTCAGTTATGGACGGACGGTGGAAACCTGCAGCAGCGACAAGCCCGATCGGGCGGGCAGCAGAGATACCGGCGAATGTTTGACCAACCCCGCGCGAACTCCATTGCGACTTGGCTTGTCACAGTTGAAAGCCGAGCTCTAGAGCCCGCCGGGTAAGCGCCGGTGCCCGGTATGCACTTGTTCGACGAGATCCTCGTAGCCGATCGCCAACTCCGCCAGCCGCTTCCAAGCGTTTCCCAGATCTGCCACAGGCCCTCCGGCCAAGGCGGCGAAGGCATGGGCAGTGAGCTGAGCAAGGCGATCGACTATCGCACCGACAGTTTCGGTATGGACGTAAGCGGCACCGATCGCCGGCGGCAGCGACGCCGCCGCCCAGTCATCAATCCCCTTTACCAAATTCACACGGGCCCGGTCGATTTCGACGACGACATCCGCTCCCGCACTCAGCCGACGCTCGTGCAGCTCTGCGAGATCATGCGCCAGGCGCAACACGAGGTGATCGCCGTAGTCGATCCCTCGACACGCCTGCAGTACACGGTTCTTCCCCGGAAGGCGTGTGCTCACCACATCGACCTCCGACCTGCCACAAAGCTATCCATGAGCGAACCTTCGACTCGTAGAAGACCTTCGACGCGACCTCCTGGCTGACGAGCCCGTTGGGATCTCACCGCTGCTGTGGTCGCCCGCTCAGCTCAACACGAGGTCGCCGAAACTGGAATATTCCTGCGCGAAGTTTCGCGGATATATATGCGAGCTTCCTGGAGAGACGTCAAACTGATTCCCAAACGAACGACAGGAGCTGGTGTGACACCCTCGCGGAGTGAAACGATGACTACAGGTTCCACCCTCCCGCGCCGCATCCTCGCCCGCCTGCTGAGAGACGCACGGACGGACGCGGGCATCGCGGTCGATACCGCACGGAAGGCAATCGGCGTCTCAGGACAAACGTTCTGGCGCATGGAAACCGGCCAACCGACCCGGATCAATCCGCTGTTCATCCGTCACCTGGCCGAGCTGTACAAGGTGAGCGAGGAGACCACGGATGTCCTTCTCGCCCTGACGGAAGAGTCGCAGGGAAAGGGCTGGTGGCACGCATACAGTGACGAGATTCCCAAGCATTTCGACTTCTACGTGGGTCTCGAAGACGCGGCGAAACGGTTCAGTTCCTACAGCACTCTGTTGCTGCCGGGCCTACTTCAAACAGCCGACTACCGGCGAGAGGTGATCTGGACCGAGTTTCCTTCCATGCCGACGGATGAAGTCGAGCGCCGCATCGAACTCAGCCAACGACGGCAACAGCGATTGCGAGACAAAACGAATCCGTTGGCAGTTTGTGCCCTCATCGACGAGTGCACCCTTCGACGGCTGATCGGATCTCGTGAGGTGATGGCGGCCCAGCTCCACCACCTCGTCGAGATCGGGCGCCTGCCGAACGTGTCGGTGCGGGTCGTGCCGATGCAGGTCGGCAGGCATATCGGAACGATTGCCGGCCCGTTCGTACTGCTCGAGTTCCCGAGGCATCCCACGGCGAAGCTGACCGAGCCACCGGTCGTATACATCCAAGGATTCACCGGAGCGCTCTATCTGGAAAAACCGGATGAGGTACGGCAGTACCGAAACGCCTATGCTGAGATCCAGCGAGCCGCGCTGGATGACGGAGACAGCCAAAACCTCATCCGCACGCTGATGAAGGAGTTACGGGAGTGAGCACCGAGCCGTCGAATCCGCAATGGTTCAAGAGCAGCTACAGCTCTGGAAGCCAAGAGTGCGTGGAGGTGGCGTTCCTGGGAGCAGATTCGGTCGGCGTTCGCGACTCCAAGTGTCCTGGCGGCCCGGAGCTGGTATTCAGCGCAGCCGAGTGGGATTCGTTCACGGTCGCCGTCAGGGCCGGCCAACTCTGACGGCGCCTATCACTCCGCGCTGGACCCAGCGTCCCGCAGGAGTCCGCTGCGTCGAGCAGCGAAGGAGTACAAGCAGCGCGACGCACTATTCAGGTTGCGCGACCTCACGCTGATTCTGTCGATCCTGCTCACTGATTCTGTCGACCGAGGACTTGATCGTGTCGCGGATCAGGGTCAGGACTTCAATGTGCTCAGAGAACGCCTCGTGAAAGTTGCCTTCCCCACCAACCGCCTTGGCCCCTAGCATTTTTGCCAGCTCATCTGCGGCGGGGAAGTCACCAAGGCCGGTGACATGCGACATTTGCCGGGTCATATCGCGGCACTCGCGGTAGACCTGCAGCTGGTCTTCGCAGGCCTTCAGACAGTCCGATGCCACTGATGGATCCAGATTCAGCCGCCCCGCTTTCGACTCCTCGGCGAGGAACTTCCACAGAGTCACATCATTGCTATCGGCCATCGACTCCCCCTTTCGCGCCTACTTCGGCAGTAGCGGCACGATCGCGCCGGCGACATGGACCAGGTGGTCACACGGCACCGACTGGTCATCCATCTCTTGCTTCTCAACCTCGATACTGAACGATCCTTGCGTGGAAGCAAACACCACACCACACTCGTCGCTGCTCTTGCTGTATCGAAAGCCCTCCCTGCCACTGACGGTGAGCGGCGTGAACGCCGAATCCGACTCCTTTCGCCGGAAGTCGTCGACACCGTACCTCTGCGACCACACATCAACGGAGTAAGTCCACGGATCGTCGTGGCCGCCACAAAGTTTGAACCCATCGGGCGGTGCTACGCTCCCGCCGATCTTGTCGCTCAACGTCGCCGGATCGACTCCAACCCGGTGCCACACGTCGCCAGAGATACCCGTGCACGGATTCCACAGCGCGGACGCCTGAGCTGCAGTCGTGCTTGCGGTCGGCGAACCGTCAGTCGTAGAGGTACATCCGGGGCTTAGGAGCGCCGCTCCCATCGCAGTAATCGCAACTATCCGCCGCACCTTGTGCCCTCCCGCTGTGCCGGAATGGTCAAGTCCAATTGCGTGGTGTATCGGGGTGATTGCCGCGTGATCCTGGTCGGTCAGGCGGTCAGTGCTGGGGTGTCCTCCTGTTCGCTGGGG
>NZ_JOJF01000052.1:0-15381 GCF_000720265.1 Nocardia sp. NRRL WC-3656
CTTTTGAAGGATCACGCGGTGACCACCCTCTATCCGGCTACGACACGCTCAGACATTTGCTGGCGTCCGGTCGTACACCATCCTGCTGGACTCAACCCGAACGGATCGAACGCAGACGGGCCCGACACTCGTGAATACTTCGGTGGCGCCTGCGACGCGATCGCCCGAGCGACCGTGTCCCGCGAGATGCCCAACCGTTTCGCGATAGCTCGCCTCGACAAGCCCTCGCTCCGGTGGAGATACCTGATCTCCGCCCAGTCCTCCAAACTGATCACCCACCCAATCGTGGCTAGGGTGGCCGATTTTCAAAGAGCGCCAGTGGCCGGATTTTCGAGGAGCGCCGACAGGTGGACGGCGCTATGCGCCGCCCACCCCAAACGCAACACCCCGAAATCCGAAAGACGGCGTGGTGTGCCCGATCAGTGCTCTGGCACCACCCGGTGCGCCGCGCCGTTCACATGTGCCGAGGAACTGCCATGAGCAGGTCGGACAACTGTTGCGGATGCGTGAGCATGATGTCGTGCGGTCCGTCGACGGCCACGGTGTGGTATCCGAGAGCCGCGCCGAATCGGTCGAAAGCGTATGTTTGGGGCCGGCAGTAGATGGCGGTTCCTGGAATTCGGTCGACCGCGCCGGTCAAATGGGTCGGCTCGCTGAAAGTTCGCAGGGCCTGCGGTCGCAGCTGCGTCCGGAGGTGGGCCGCGGCGGTGGCATCGGTGATGCCGAAGGCGGAGGGTGGTGGAGCCGGAATCTGTTGCTCCACAGTCGCGGCACGGATTGCCTCGACGAATGTGGGTGGCGCCAACGTGAACATGCTCGCTCCGTCGCCGCCGGCCCACCCCTCGACCAGCACGATATGGTCGACTCGGTCGGGTCGGAGATCTGCCGCCTCCCGGACAACCAGGCCCGAGTAGCTGTGCCCGACCAGCACCAGAGTTTCGGTACGGGGCACCGCGTCGAGTAGTGCGGCGACGGCCGCGGCCTGGTCGTGGAGTCCGTGGCTGAGGTCGGAGCCGAGATCGGGGACACGGGTGCGGGCTCCCGCGGCGTGCAGAATCGGTACCACCGCTTCCCAGGCCCGCGGTCCGTGCCAGGCGCCGTGCACGAGAACGTATGTGGTCATGGGCGGTTCTCCTTCGTGAGCCGGGGCAATACCCTGTCGGCGATTGTCGTGAGCTCGGTGACGGGGTCGTCGGTGACGAGGCGAATCACCAGATGTTGTGCACCGGCGGCCACGTAGTCGTTCAGCCACTCGGCGGCTGCGCCGGGTGTGCCCGAGAACAGCGCCTGTATGGATGCGATCGTCTCGAGGGGGGCTCGGTAATAGCGTTCGATGCTCGTCCGTAGGCGTTGGTGTGCCAGTTCGGGATCGTCGTCGACGCACAGCGTTGCGTAGAGTGCGGGCAGCACCGGTCTGCCGGCGGCCTGTTCGATGAACTGGTATTCGTCCGCGTAGGCCCCGGCCGTCACCGGGTACGGCAACCAGCCGTCGGCGAGTTCGGCAACGCGGCGCAGCGCGGGGCCGCCGCTGCCGGCCAGCCAGATCGGCGGACCTCCGAGCCGTGTGGGCGGCGGTGCGAGCCGCACGTCTCGGAAGTTGAAGTGGGCACCGCAATGCGTGACCTCCACCCCCGACCACAGCTGCCGCATGACATCGATGGTTTCCACCAGGCGGTCGGTGCGTGTTCGAAAATCGATCCCCATGGCGGCGAATTGGGCCCTGGTGGCGGGGGTCGGGAACCCGCCGCCCATACCCACGACCAGCCGACCTTCGGACAGCCGGTCGAGAGTGGCCAGCTGATGGGCCATCAGGATCGGATGACGCAGCGCGGGCAGCAGCACGGCCGTGCCGAGCGCTACGTGCTCGGTGGCCTGGGCGACTGCGGCCAGCACTATGAGCGGATCCGCGCGTGGTCGCGTTACCGGGCTGTCGCCTGCCCAGATCGAGTCGAACCCGCATGCCTCGGCGCATTGGGCCAGATCGGCGAATATCTGCATGTCGTGTCTGCCGAGCGCGGATTGATCTCGCGTCGGTAGCAAGTAGCCGATCTTCATTGGGTGGCTCCGACTCGATCGGGGCTGCCGACGACGAGTACCACCTTGCCGGTGGTATGTCCCTGTCCGACAAGCTGATTGGCCTCCGCCGCCTGCGCCAGCGGTAGTTCGCTGTCGATATGCGCGGTGAGTTGTTTCTCGTCCACGAGTTGTGCCAGCGCTGCCAGGCCCGCGTGGTCGGGTTCGACGAGGAAGCCGGAGGCGCGCACCCCCAACTCGGCGGCCCGGGCGGCCATTCCGGGAGTCCAGGCGCTCTGTGCGTTGACCATGATCCCGTCGCGGCGCAGGCATCGCAGCGCACCGAGGGCGGCGTCGCCGCCGAACATTTGGATCACGACGTCGACATCGCTGACCGTGGTGGCGACATCGGTGGTGGTGTAGTCCACCACTTCGTCCGCTCCTAGTTCTCGGACAAACGAATGTTTTGCGGCGCTCGCGGTGCCGATCACATACGCGCCCAGCGACTTTGCGATCTGCACGGCGAGATGACCGACGCCTCCCGCGGCCGCCGTGATGAGCACCCGCTGCCCGGGACCGACTCGGGCCACATTGACGAGCATCTGCCACGCTGTGAGCCCGGCCAGCGGGAGCGCGGCGGCCGCACTGAAGGTCGACTGCTCCGGCATCCGTGCGAAGTGACCGGCGGGCGCGGTCAAATATTCGGCGTAGGCGCCGGCCGCGCGCGGAAACCACGGCATCCCGAATACTCGATCGCCGGGCCGGAACCGGGTGGTGCCGTAGCCGACCTCCGCGACCACGCCGGCTACGTCCCAGCCGTGGACGTACGGGAGCTCGAGGACCCGGTTGTATGCCGAACCCTGGGCGGTGTAGAAGTCGACCGGATTTACGCCCGCCGCCACCACCTCCACGAGCACCTCGCCGAAGATGGGTGTCGGCCGGTCGATCTCGGTCAACCGCATCTTCTCCGGGCTTCCCCACTCTTCTTGCATAACTGCCAGCACTCTGGGCCTCCTCGATCACTGAACAATATGGACGACCGTACTATTAGTTGACGTAGGATGTAAAGCATGTTTTGCTCATACGGCGCGGGGCCGAGGTGATTCCCGCAGTCCGAGCGTCCACTTAGTTTGCGAGAATCCGGAGAGTGCGATGACCAGAACCCCGATCGAGACGGTGCGGACCTATGCGGAGGCCAAGTCGCGCGCCGATATCACCGCCGCGCTGTCGGCCTGCCATGACGACGCGATACTCGAGACCATCCCGTTCCAAGTCGTCGGTCGCGGCAGGACCGAGGCGGCGCGGCATCTCGCCGGGTTCTTCCGCGCCTTCCCCAACTACTCGGTAGAGCTCGAATATCTCGACGAGACAGGAGATCTCGTGGTCGGGGCGGGGACCATCCGCGCCACGATGATGGGGCCGCTGGCGGGTCTCGAACCGACCGGGCGCCGCTTTGCGCTGCCGTTCGCCTGTCACTGGCGGGTGCGTGACGGCCTGATCGCGCAGGAGCGGTTCTTCTTCGACTTTCACCAGATGTGCGCACAACTCGGCCTGTCGACCGATGCGGCGGCCGCCCGGTTCGACGCCTGGCGTGACGCTGCTCGACTGCGTCGAGACTGAATGGCGGACAGCTGTCCTAGTAATCTGGGCCCATGGACAAGAGGGTGCAACGCGGCCTCCGATCGCGACAGGTCATTCTGGACCGGGCAGTGAACATCGCCTCGGTGGAAGGGCTCGAAAGTTTGTCCGTACGGCGTCTGGCCACCGAACTCGAGGTCAGCAAGAGCGGTGTCTTCGCGCAGTTCGGCTCCAAGGAGGAGCTGCAGCTGGCGACGGTGCGGGCGGCGATCGACGTGTTCTCGGCCCGGGTGATCCGCCCCGCCATGAAGGTGACTGCCGGGATCCGGCGCGTCCGAGTGCTGTCCGAAGCCTGGATCGACTACGCGCGGCAGCCCGTCTTCGAGGGCGGCTGCTTCTTCATCTCGACGGTGCCTGAATTCGATACCCGGCCCGGGCGGGTGCGCGATGCTCTCGCTTCGGCCCGCCGGGATTGGCACACCCTTTACACGACCACGGTCGCCGAGGCTCGGCAACTGGGTGAGATACGTCCCGAAATCGACCCGGCGGACCTGGCTTTCGAACTTGACGCCCTGGCCCGCGTCGCCGCGGAGGATGCCGCTCTGCTCGACGACGATCCCCGATACGACCAGGCCCGGCGAATCATCGCGGACCGGCTGCGCGCGGTGGCCACCGATCCCGCCGCGCTGGACCGGTCGCCCGCCGAATCCAGGCAAGCATAGTGGGTGGCCACCGTGACCAGGGCTTCGGCGATCTGGTGATCGTTCCGGCGCTGGGGATGGCCATCCTATGGGACGACGCACCGACATCCACCACGAATTACTCGACCTCGCCGCCGCCGCTGATCTGCTGGCGATGACTCAGGAACCGAACCCGACAGGAGTTTTAAGCGTCCCGAGAGCCCCGCCTTGTTCTCGCAATCCGGTCGTCCTCGGTCGCAACGGTGAGGTCGCCGGGCGTTACCTGTTGTCGGGCCGCAAGCGCACTGCGCCTCTCGTGGAAACGCCGGCGCCCGCACTCGCGGCCCGTGCCAGAACGCGGATGTAGAAATGTTTCTACCCGAAAGGACTCTCAATGACCGTGTCAAGCCGCAGCAGCGACCGGGTTCGGCGGCTCGAGGGTGAATTGGCGTCCGTCACGCAGCAAAGCCCAGAGCACGTCGACCAAACGGCGGGCCAGTGCCAGCAGAGCCTGGGTGTGGATCTGTCGTTCGCTGCGTTTGCGGTCGTAGAACCGTCGCGAGAGGCCGTCCGGGTTACGCAGGCTCGACAGGGCCGCCATGTAGAACGCCCTGCGCAGGCGCCGGTTGTAGCGCTTGGGGCGGTGCAGATTGCCCGAGACCCGGCCCGAATCCCGAGGGACGGGAACGAGCCCGGCATACGACGCCAACCGGCCTGCGCTGGCGAATGTGGACAGGTCACCGCCGGTGCTAACCAGGAACTCCGCCCCCAGGCCCGGTCCCATGCCGGGCAGCGATTCGATGATGCGCGCCCAGGGGTGTTGCCGGAATCGGGTGGTGATGAGTTTGTCGGTGTCCTTGATCTCTCGATCGAGGTCGAGGAGCTTGGCCGCGATGCGTTTGACCAGCATCGCGGTGTCGGCCTCGCCGGGCAGGGCGAGGGTTTGGCGGCCGGCAGCATCGACCGCGGCCGCAGCAGTCTTGCCGATTCCGGGTTTCCAGGCCCCGTTCTCGGTGAGATGGGTGGTGACCCCGTCGATTCCGGCCACGCGGATCTCGCCGGGAGTGCGCATCCCGGCGACCAGGATCAATGGGGTCCGGTTCGAGTAGTCGAACGCGGCTTCCAGCGCGGGAAAGATCGATCCGAGCAGGTCACGCAACCGATTGATTCCGGCGACCCAGTCCGCCATGAGATCGGTGCGATAGCGGGTCAGCTGGGTCAACCCGACGACCAGCTCGTCGGGCATGGTGACCTGCCCCAGGTCACGGCGCATGCGAGCGGTTTCGGCGATCACCTTCGCATCCTTGGCGTGGGTCTTGGCCTCACCGCGGAAGCCGTGGGTCATCGTGTTGACCACCCGGCCCGGCACATAGGTCACTGTCTGGTCGGCGGCCAACAGGGCAGTGATCAGCAGCAACGCCAACGGGCTGGTCAGATCGATCGCCCACCGCACCCGATCGGCAGCCCGGCCGGCGCGGGCGATCAATGCCTCGATCGCGGCCTGGTCGTTGCCGAGTTTCTGGCTGAACACCGTTTTGCCGGTCTCGTCGACCGCGCACGCGTGATGCGACTGCTTGCCGACGTCGATCCCGACCCAAATCTGAGGGCGAGTTGTCACTCACCTGCTCCTGACCGTCGAAGTTGTTGCGCCCGTGGACAACCCGCCGACAGATCCCTAAACAGCGACGACCCGCAACAAGCTCTCAATCAGCAGCCGGAGCGTCCAGCGCGGTGGGGCAGCCAGTCCTTTCGAGCCTCGACAACGGCAAACCACGATCAGCTACACCCCACCGCTCTGGGCATCCAGGGCATCAAACCCCAGACACCACAAACTTAGGGACCTTGATGAGCAGAACTTCTGAACCTCCCACCGATCTCGCCACCGCGATAGCTACCCTCACCGGGCCGGGCGGCCGCTTCGAGCTCGTCGAGGAGGATGTGCTCGGCGCACGGATGCCTGTATTTCGTCACCGGCGACGCATGGTCGCGCAGATGCTTGCGGAATCCGCAGCCTTCGGTGATCGCGATTATCTTGTCGCAGAAAATCGCCGGCTAACCTACGCCGAACATGCGGCGGCCGTAGCGAGCCTCGCAGCTGCCTTGCGCGCGGAATTCGGGGTAGGATGCGGTGATCGAGTCGCGATCCTAGCTGCCAACGCCATTGAGTGGGTGGTTACCTTCTGGGCCGCACAGACGCTCGGCGCCGTCGCGGTTGGCATGAATGGCTGGTGGGTGCCGCGCGAGATCAACTACGGCCTTCAGCTCACTGATCCGACGGTGGTTGTTGCCGATGCCAAGCGGGCCAAAATACTCGCTGATACCGATACCGGTACCGGTACAGCGATGCTGACTATGGAACAGGACTTGCCCCGCCTGATCGCTGCCTACGCGGGGGCTGAAGCCGAAGTGCCCAACGTGGCAGAGGACGATCCCGCCGTTGTCCTGTTTACCAGCGGTACCAGCGGAAAACCCAAGGCGGCCGTCCATTCTCAGCGCAATCTGGTCGCCGTCACCGACTACTTCGATTACACAGCGACGCTGGCGGCAATGCAGGCGGGCCGAACACGAGAACCGGGGACTGCGCTGGACCTACGCTGTCTCCTTACCTCTCCGCTGTTTCACATCGCTGGCCTGCACAATCTCGTGGTACCGCGACTAGCGACGGGCTGCGCAGTGATTATGTACCAAGGCGCATTCGAGGCCGATCGAGCGCTGCGTCTAATCGAACGCGAACGTGTGACGAATTGGGGTGCTGTGCCGACCATGGCCTCCCGGCTGCTCGAACACGGCGATGTGGACAGCGTCGACACCTCCTCACTTACCGCATTCTCGCTCGCTTCCGCTCCTTCGTCACCAGCATTCAAAGAGCGCCTCCGCGCCCATCTTCCGTTCGCCAACGACACCATGATGGACAGCTACGGCCTGACCGAATGCAGCACCGCCATCACCGTCGCCGGCCCGAACGATTCGGCCGAGTTCCCCGACGCTCTAGGCCGGCCAATCATCGGTGTCGCGGTGGAAGTTCGCGGCCCCGGCGGCGCAGCGGTTCCCGACGGCATCGAAGGCGAGATCTGCGTCCGCAGCCCGTATGTCATGCTGGGCTATTGGCGCGATAAGGAGGCGACAGCCAAGGCGATCGACAACGAACGCTGGCTCCATACAGGCGATTTCGGCGTCCTGGAAAAGGGCCGCCTGCGCTTGGCCGGACGCCGGTCCGATCTAATTCTGCGGGGGGGAGAGAACATCTACCCGGTCGAGATTGAGCAGTGTCTCGACGAGCACCCCGATGTCGCGGAGTGCGCGATCGTGGGTAAACCTCATCCCGACCTCGGTCAGCAGGTTGTCGCAATCGTGGTACCCGTGGCCGGATCAACCGTAACCGAAAAGGAATTGCGCGAGTTCGCTAAAAGGCGGCTGGCCTATTATAAGGTGCCCGAACGGTGGCGGATGACCACAAAGCCTCTGCCCCGCAACGCGACCGGAAAACTTATCCGTGGGCAGATCGCAATATAGCGCCTGTTGCCGGCACGTCTGCTTCGGCGGCTCACTGGCATTTGTCCGGTCGTAATGCCCTGCATCCACGGCGGTGCGGACGCCTTTGGGAAAAGGCCGATGACGGCGGCGTCCGGGCGACGGCCGACGGAAATGGCAGTGCTCCGTCGAAGCCGAGATGTCGCTCGCGCGACGATACGGTACCCAGACGGGGACCATTACGGCGCATCATCTCCTCGCAACTGGCCGCTTCCGCAATCCGCGAGCATACCGCGCTCAGCGTGACGCATGAGAGACTCGTCCGGCTAATTCGTTGCCAGCCATAGCATACTGCCCGTGCCTACCGAACCGCCGACCGAGAAAGACGGCATTTGCCCGGCCTATTTGCCATTGGAATTCTTAATAGATCCACCGTGCGTACCGATGCCTGGCTGGAGGCCAGCCTCGTCGCGCGAACGATTGCCGGCAGAGCCAAGTGTTCTGGCTGATGGGCTGAACCACCTGCGTAGCCGGTTTTGCCTTCGCGGGACTGAACACTCGTGGCAGCACCGAAGACCTCCGATGGTTCTAAAGATCAAGCTGCCGCCCGCTCTGGCAGTGTCATAACTGGGATGAACCGAAGGCTTGGCGGAGTCGAATGGCTCGCGAGGATCGGCTACCCCGACTTGTCTGAGACCAAGGACGGGACACCCTCACCGGGCCCGTGGGACCCGGCAGCCGACCCGCTAACCGGGCCACCCCGTCCTGCCCACCGGTCACCGGGCGACAGCCGGCCCCCAGTTCGAAACGCTCTACGCCGGGCCGAAGACCCGGCGAAAAGCTGAGGTCAAGCGTTCAATATTCATCTTGAACTCCCCTCCCTGCAGTATGGGGATCCTAGTACTCCAGCCGGACTTCATGATCGTGCGAGCGGGTTCGCTTGCCGCTGGTAATGGCGCTTTCGAGCGCGGTGTTGATGTCGGCGTCGCCAGTTGGACCGGTGCAGTGGAGGGGCGAGCGTGCGAGCGGACTGGAGGACTGTTGCGGCGAGGAGATGTCGGATCGCGTTGCGGGTCAAAAGGTATCTGGTCGGGATCGGCGGTGGTGCTGTGATGGCCAAGACGGTGAGGAAGGCGTGGGCAAGCATCACCAGAACAGTCCAGCGATGCCAGGACCGCCAGCCGCGGACCTACTCCCGGGCTCGGGCCGGCGGCTCGAGACGCCGGAACCGGCCGCCGAACCGGTCAGGTGACGAATCCAGCTCGGCCGCAATATGATCCAACACACAATACATCGGCCGCGGCCCCGGCACCGGACGCGGCAGCCACCGGCCACTGAGAGATCTGGACGCTCCTGACGAGGACAACTGGACTTCCCTATGCTTTCCCCGTACAACAAGATCGCCCACGAATTCACCGATATTGCGTCCGGGCTCGTCGACACCTTCAGCAAAGCCGCCGATGACCTGGCCAGGCGCAGCAGAATCGGTCCGCAACTTCGCGACGACGTCAACGAGTTGGTCGACGGCGACCTCCGAGGCTACGGCCAGATAAAACGAGCCGCATCGCAACACACCCATCCGTGGGCGAGGGGCGTACGTGCCGACCAGTGGCGAGAGGACCCTGCTGCCGAACAGAGAGAGCACCTCAACACCCACGAATTCGGGCAGAATACGCGTCGCGGGGTAGGGATCTCCTCGATGACAGATCCGGGGCAGCCGAAGGCGCCCGGGCTGGGGAGTGGCGGGCGATTCGAAATACCGCCGGAAGAGGCACAAAAATTGTTCGAACAGGTCCGAGGTCGGGAACCGGATTTCGCCGGGGCTGGCAACAGGGTGAACCTGGTTGACACAAGCTCAGGCCTGGCTGTGGTCAGATTCAAAAAAGAAGAACAGGCCGTGACCTTTTTGAAGAAATGGATGCCCGAGAACATGGCCGCAGAACACGCACGCGAGTGCGGTGTGAGAACACCTGAAATCCTTTATGCTGGGGTGAATCTATCTACCGGCACAGAGTTCACGATTATGCGATATATTTCCGGTGAAACACGGGATGTCGGTGATCTCAAACTATTGCATTGGTTCCCCGATCTTTTAGATCAGGATCAATTGATGTCCTCACATCCCCTACCGATAGAAATGCAGATGGACATTCCGGAATGGCAGCAACAAATGATACAGCATGCTGACGACGCGTATTACAACCTCTCGCCAGATCGGCTGTCGAAACTCGACGAACTCGGGATCGGACCGCTGTCGGACTATGTCCAACCAGACATCAGTCGTTCGGGTGAGCCGGTTGTCTTCTCCCACAACGACCTTTATCCGCTCAACCTCAGGCTCGATGACCAAGGGAAATTGTGGATTTTTGATTGGGAAACTGCTGGGCCCGGTGATCCACTCTACAACACCGGGTTCCTCCTTGAGCGTATGGGAAAGTTGGATGAGGCGACCCGCATTCAGGCCACTGCCATGTGGACCGAGCGGATACTAGCTGCGAATCCCGTCGTTGATGTCGAGGCCGCCCTTCTGAAGTATCGCACTATGGAAGACTGAAGAGGGGTAGCGATGGGCACTGAAATGGTACCGCGTAGCGTTGCCGCGGACCCAAGCAGCTTCGAGAACTGGGTCGACTGGCTCCATGAGCGATTCTCCCGGCTATCCGATTGGCCTACCATTTCAAGGGGCGAATTGCGCACATTGCTTCGTGGATGGAGTGAATGAGCTTGGACGCGCAGAAATCAATTGTTTGCCGCTTCGTGGGTGTCGTATTAGTGATGGTCCTGGCCGTGCAAATTTGCATGTCTTTTTTATCCACGAGTTGTAGGTGACCTGGACCATTCGCGCAGCGTTTGCCGATCCCGTTTCGCTGTGAACGCACTACATGGGACGGACTCCTTCCACCGCCAAGCGTGGCCCACGCCAACGCACCATGTCTGTCGAGGACCGCCGTTGCCTACTGGTTGTCGTAAGTTCGAAATTGTCGACGCCTGGGCAGGGCATGAGTCTTCTTCGGCGCCCACGGCATCGTGTTCCTAGAGTGAACTGTGAAGGGCAATGCTCCTGCTATCGCGCTGCCGACTTCGCCAAGACGCTGCGAAGTGTTCCGCCACCAGCGCATCAGCCCATACCCGCCGCGACGCAACGGGAAAGTTAGTGTAAAAGTCAAGCGCTACTCTGGCCCAGAAGTTCCTCTACGCCCGTGGATGGACGTCCGAACACCAACGGGCCTATCGCTCGGCGTATGGAATATCCATTACGATTTTCGTCGGCCTTATTCGGCTGCCAGGGACCGGCTACCTGCGAGCCGCGTCCGCGCAGCCGTCACCACCGTCATCGCCCCATACCACTAGTCTCGGTGTGGCAGCACCGTGCTGACAAAGTGCTCTCGGCCGGGAAGTTGCCGCTGCATACGAATCGCGCGAAATACGCCCTCACATCCCTAGGGAGGCGCGTCGGCTGCGGAACGATACGCCGCGGGGAACCTTTGCTGGTAGGCGTGGAGCCACTCCGGTTTGTCAGCGAGGAACAATATGTCATGTACCGCCATCTGGCGAACGACGAGTAGCGGCATCGGTGCTCGGTTGACTGGAAAGCTTGGGTTGTGTGCTGCAGGAGTGGGGCATTCGGGATGAAACTGACCGATCATCAGGCCTTTAGCGACCGCGAGATTCTTCATGCGTGGATGTACAGCGTCGATGAGGCACCATTGTTCGCGTGGCATCGCTGGCAACACTACCACGAGCGCGAACAGCTCTCCGTTCGTGATCGTCGGCCTGAGGTCGATGTACTTGTCCAGCGCTGAACGTGCGATGTGCTGAAGGTAAGTAGCACCGTCGTCAGGTCGCCAGGACGCGCAACAAAGAGCTACTGCATCCTGCTTCAGGGCGGGGAGTACGAACGGGCAAACCGGGCCGCGCCGGCCCAGTTCGGCATGAGGGAGCGCAATGTACTCGCGCAGCCAAGTATTAATTTGTCTTGCAGTGACCGGATCGATATCATCGTTCAACATTGTCCGTCGACCTTCGTATGTCCTCGCAAAGTTTGTCAATGATTGCCGGCGTCACATGCGGCACCGTAACCAGGTGTGCGGTCGTACCTTCGGTGGCGAGATGATATTTGCGGCATATCGACTCGGCGGGCCGATCGAATACGACCACGATCGAATAGGGTTGCAACTTGGGGGAGAGGCCAAGGTCGGCGAGGCGTCTGCTCGCGTAGCGGGCGGTAGCGAGGGCCCGGAGTGCGTTTTCTGAAAGCCCTGCCAGTCCCTTCGCAGCCAGGGCATACCAGATGAGGATTGCGGCCAGTCCGCTACGCGAGCAGCCGAGTGTTGCGTCGGCGGCCCCGATGTACTCGCCGTGTACTTGTTGCTGCACCAAATCGCTACGACAGATTGCCAGCGCACAGGGCACTGGCATGCCCAGTCCTTTGTGCATGCTGATAGCGATACTGCCGACTTCGGGGCGTGCAAACCCCCATGTCTCAGCGATCTCGGTGAAAGGCACGATCAGGCCGCCGAGAGCGGCGTCGGCATGAACATATACAGGGCCGGCGACCGCTGCCGCCGTCGCGATTGCGTCGACGTCGTCGACTGCCCCGCTCATAGTAGTTCCGATGGTTGCTACTACGACAGCGCCGCGGCCTGCTGCTCCTCTGCACGCCTTTTCGAGGGCATCGGGAGCGATTCGGCCGCTTGCATCGGTGTCTACCGTGACCAGTCGTCTCCGCATAAGCCGAGCGTTTTTTGCGATCGAGTAATGGGCAGCAGTGCTGCAGTAGATTGCGGCTTCCGGAAGGGTCTCGCATCCACGATCGAGACCGAATAGATTGGCTTCGCTACCGCCCGCTGTTACGTACCCATATACCTCCTTAGTATCAGCATTGGTCAGTCCAGCTATAAATTCGATGACAGCACATTCCATCGCTTTGGCGCTGACCGCAGATTTCTCCTTTCCGTTCGGATCGCCGACATTGTTCACGAAGATGTCCAAAAGACCAGACAATTGGCTGAATTCGAAGTCAAGATTGCCCGGGAACCCTATCACATAAGGCTCCTCTGAGCGCATTATGTCGATGAATCTTTCCAGGTGGCATAGAAGTTCACTCTCCGGCCTGGCGATACTCGCTATGCGATAGAAATCCGCTGGTGAGGGGGGCGATGAAGGGTCCACTAGATATTGCCTGCTGTCGTGATTGGTGTAAGTGACACGTGGACCCAACTTGCTTTCGCATAGTCGCGGTGGCGTTCGTGCCATTTGAAATCGGCGCCTAGAGGCCGAGAAAGAGTCGCTCGTTCGGTAATCGGGTATCGGGTAGATCCATTTCCGTGGAGTGGAAGACGATTTCGACTGCGCACCAGTGCATTCGGAACCAGTCGGAAAGAAGCATCCTCGCTGCCATTACGCT
The DNA here is from genome assembly GCF_000720265.1 of Nocardia sp. NRRL WC-3656. Taxonomy (NCBI): domain Bacteria; kingdom Bacillati; phylum Actinomycetota; class Actinomycetes; order Mycobacteriales; family Nocardiaceae; genus Nocardia; species Nocardia sp. NRRL WC-3656. The sequence continues at coordinate 13,150 of NZ_JOJF01000052.1, forward strand.
TGCTCGGTAGTCGAAAGCTGTGCCGTCGAGCCAGATCCTGACGTGGACATCGCCGGTCACTGGCAAATGCTTCTTTGTCCCGCAGTGGCCGGTTGCGCGCGTTGCGTCGCAGACGACGCCCGGAGAGTGTTCCGACGGTATCCGAACCTTTGGAAGCGCTGGTCGGCGAGTCGCGCCATTAGGAACTTCCGGAGCGCTGACGGACTGAGGGCCGCCTGTTGGTTGCCGCTCCCGGCGTGCGATCGAAATGCGATTGAGTCTGAGAACATTCACACCGCTGTCATCCGATCCGAACTGTGACGGTTGCTAATTTGAGGGCATATCAGGGCGATTTTCTTGATGGCGGTTGCGATAAACGGGCTTGCCACCTACATTCGGGGACGACTACGTGTATCGTTCGCAAATCTGCCGGTGTGTCAGAGAGTGTGCACAGCCGTATGCTGCTTGCAGTTCGATCGATTGTGATTCATAATATGTCCTGTTTTCGTTTGTAGGTCGCCGGCGGACGGCGAATTTCATGACGCCGGGCGATCACGGAAATCTCCGCAGATCGCCTGGCATTGCCGTCCCGTGCGGGGTCGAGGGCCCGATAGGTGCGGGGGCGACCAGTTGGTTTGCTACAGCAAGAAGGTTATTGCTTCCGAAAGAGGCTGGGCGATAGTCGCATCAGACATCTAAGGTACTGAATGCGACAGTATGAGCGCAGGCTGATCGCCCGTTCGTCGTCAGCGCATGGATCGTCCTGTGAGCCGACCATTCGGCAGTGCTTGGAGGCTCACGGAGAACCACCACTACACCACCGACTAGGTGCTCTACCCCGAGAGGTTGAGGATGCGGCTGGCTGGTGGTCGTCCGCCGCAGTTTCCCTGCGTTCGTCGGACAGGAGTTCGCTGTAGGCAGGCGAGAGTGGTCATCGACGACATCGTGCAGGTAGCTGCAACCAACATGGGTTTTTTTATTGTGGCGCAACGTTTTTCCGGGTGTTCCGCTCCGGTTGCGGGCGCCTGGACGGCGCCCCACCGTGCGCTCGCTGTCCACCGCCGTCGGGGATGTTGCCGAGTTTCTTGATATCGACCTGGATCAGGTCGCCGGACGCATCGGATTCGCAGCGACGGACCGGTGTCGCGGTGACCTGTCGAGCCATCGCAGCCGGGCCATGAGGTAGCATGCCACGACCGGGTGCACGGCGGAGGATGTAGTCCGAGCAAGAAGGCGATACGGGCTGGCCACTGCCGAGCCTCAGAAAGATTCCAGGTCTCATCGACCACCGCGAAGCGGTGGGCTGACCGTTACCGCACCGCCGGCACCGCCACGAAGGGTGCCCGGCCCAGCCGCCCGCACCAAAGACCGAACCGCACACCCACCCGCACCGAACGCCGCATCATCAAGATCCGGCTACTGCGTCGATGGGGACCATACCGATCATCGACGACGCAGCGGGCAGGTCGTAACCGACCGAGTTCGGGCAGCGAGGTGTAACGGTGGGACACGAAGATCTCCGAGAGTGGATGCGTCCCTACAAAGCTCGCACTTCACTCGGAGGTCTTCGCCTAGTCAGCGCGCCACGCCGTCACCAACGTCCATGGTCAGAACACCTAGGGCGGACGATGACGGAACACCTACCGTGTCGCAAACGGTATCGAAGATGTCTGATGCAGACCCTCGCTCCTCGGTTCTCGCCGCGTTAGCATTTCTGCGTCAACGTCCTTGGTTTGCCTACTGTGGATCACGATTCGCGTCGATTCGATCCTGCACGCGAGGCTATCGCCCTCTCCTGGGAGTCGCTGATTATTTTCGTGGATACGATCGGGCGTTGCCCGAGCTGGCGCCTGCGGCCATGACCTCGATAGGTCTGGCAAACACCGCGCTAGCGCGTTTCCGCATATTCGTCCTGGTGGCCGAGATCGTCCAGTTTTTCGGCGTCAGCCCCATGAACGTTCACTGCGGCATCCAGGGCGAAAGCCCACCGCGGACAGCATCTGGAGTCTGCAGTGAACAACAGAGCACACACCACGCAAGGGATGGTCGGTCGGCCGCGACCTATACCGGCACACCACAGGCGACGTTCACGAGGTGATGCGCATTGCCGGACAGAGGATTTCATTGTGCAGCCGTGTCAGGGAGCGGTGGCATCTAGTGCCGTGTCCAGATAGGTTGCTGCGGTAACCGGGTGTCGGTTTGCGTTGGTGGCCGGGTGCGTTGATGCTGCCGGTGGAGGTGGTGTCGTGGCTC
>NZ_JOJF01000053.1:0-13616 GCF_000720265.1 Nocardia sp. NRRL WC-3656
CGACCCCAGCGAACAGGAGGACACCCCAGCACTGACCGCCTGACCGACCAGGATCACGCGGCAATCACCCCGATACACCACGCAATTGGACTTGACCTCTCGTAATGCGCCGGCCAACCCGCCCCCGTCACACCCGCTCACGGTCCCGGCGGGCATCAGTACCCGGCCGCATTGGCGCATCCATCGCCGATTCCTCCTGATCATGGGCATTTCCGTTGTTCATACGCTACGAACGCCCCGGAGTCGGCGCGTCACCCGAAGGTGGATATCCAGGTGGAATCTGCGACCAGGTCTGCGGCCCGAAGGTGGAGCCGGAACAGGCGCGGCATTCTCCGGTTGCCCCTATGCCGAGCGATCCCGCAGCGGGAGCCTCTGGAGGGGCCCGCTACTACAATCGGCCCGGCCAGCAACCGAGCTCGCTGGACGTGCTGAGCGGAAGATCGTCGACGGCTGAGCCGCCCGCGGCATACCCGTGACGAGGTGCCATGTCCGAGCAGGATGCACTGCTAGCCGCCAAATTGCGTGTGCCTGGACTGCGCCGGGGCTTCGTCCCCCGTCCACGGCTGGTCGGTCGGCTCGACGCGGCTCTGACGCACGGGCTGGTGCTGGTCTGTGCCCCGGCAGGATTCGGCAAGACGGGCCTGCTGGCCGAGTGGGCTCGCAGTGGTCGAGGAACGCTTGCCTGGGTGTCTCTCGATGCGGCCGACAACGATCCGGCGCGTTTTTGGCGGCATGTGGTGGCGGCCCTCGATCGGGCGCGCCCGGGAATCGTCGAGCAGCTGAGCCCGCTGCTGGGCCCACCCGCTCCGACCTCGTTCGAGGCACTGGTCACGGCGCTGATCAACGAGTTCGACGCCCGATCCGATGGGGACGAGGTACGGCTGGTCGTCGACGACTACCACCTGATCGATGTGCGGGCGGTACACGCCGCCCTGACCTTGCTGGTGGAGCACCTGCCGACCGGTCTGCGGCTGGTGTTGGCCACCCGGTCCGACCCGCCGCTGCCGCTGGCACGGTTGCGGGCTCGCGGTCAGATGGCTGAGCTTCGCGCCGAGGAGCTTCGGTTCGCATCGGATGAAGCGGCAGCGCTGTTGCGTGGCGCGACGGGTGGCGACGTACCCGACGCGGCCGTGACGATGCTGACCACGCGCACCGAGGGATGGGCGGCCGGGCTGCAATTGGCCGGGCTCTCGCTGCGAACCCAGGCCAATCCAACCCGGTTCGCCGCCGAGTTCAGCGGCAGCCACCGCTACATCCTCGACTACCTCGCCGGAGAGGTACTCGAGCAACTGAGCGAGCAAGTGCGCGGATTCCTTCTGGAGACCTCGGTGCTCGAGCGTCTCAGCGGAGAGCTCTGCGACGCCGTCACCGGCCGCGCGGACAGCCAGGAGATGCTGGAAGGGATCGAGTCGGCCGGCCTGTTCCTCGTGCCACTCGACGAGGTACGCGGCTGGTGGCGCTATCACCATCTGTTTGCCGGGCTGCTCCGCGCCCAATTGCAGCACGAACGGCCCGGACACGCTCGGGCACTGCACCGACACGCGGGAGCCTGGTGTGAGTCGCATGGGCTCGCCGAAGAGGCCGTCCACCACGCATTGCGCGCCGGCGACACCACTTGGGCCGCAGGTGTGATCGAGCGATACTTCGACGAGATCTTCCGTCGCGGCGAGCAGGCAACAGTGCATCGCTGGCTTTGCGAACTGCCCTCAGAACTCATCCGATCCCGGCCACGCCTGTGCCTGGCGCAGGCGTGGATGGCGCTGGTGGGTAGCGATCTGGACGCGGCCGGCCCGCGGCTCGACGCTGCCGAGCGCACGTCTGCCGACCCTGGCGAAGAGTCGTTCGAGCCATCGGTGGGCAGGGCCGCAAGTTGGCTGGCCGACGTCCCCGCTGCCATCGCGGTGGCGCGCGCTCGGCTCGCCTGCATGCACGGCGACGCCGAGGCAGCGGCCGCGTTCGCCGCGCGGGCACTGGCCGAACTGGGCGAGGACAACTGGATGCTGGAGTCCCTGACCTGGTGGCAACTGGGTATGGCCGAATGGCTGCGCGGCCGGCTCCGAGAAGCCGAGCAAGCGTTCGCCTCGAGCATCGCCCAGTGGCACGCGGCGGACGAGCGTTCGCTGGCCGTTCGAGGTTACTACCACCTCGGCCAGGTGCAGTGCGCCCAAGGCCGCCTGGACGCAGCGCTCGGCACCTACCGGCGCGCACTCGAGATCACCGCACCCCGCGGTGTGGTGACTCTGGCGACTGCCGGGATGGGGTACGTGGGCGTGGCGGAGGTGGCCTACCAGCGGGGCGATCTCGAGGCAGCCCTCCGGGATGTCACCGAGGGCATCGCACACTGCCGGCAGCTGACCTACACTCAGCCGCTGGCTGCGGGGCTGGCGACGCTGGCGTGGATTCGGCAGGCCGAGGGCGATCCGGCCGGGGCCCTGGAAGCGATCGGCGAGGCCGAGCGGCTCACGCCGGGCACAACCATGGCGGACCCGTTCACCTCTGTTCCAGTGCAATGGGCGCGGTTGCACCTCGCACAGGGTGATCTCGCCACAGCGGCTCACTGGACGAAGGAACGTGGCCTGAGCGCGCAAGACGAGCCGGACTGTTCCCGGGAGCCCGACTATCTGGTGCTGGCTCGGTTGCTGATCGCCCGAGACATGCCTGGCCCGGCACTTGCACTGTTGGAGAAAATGCTCGCGACGGCCACTCGGGACCATGTGCGAAGCATCATCGAGATCCAGGCGCTACGGGCGCTTGCCCTCGCCGCTCGAGGCGCGGACAACACCGCTGTCGACATACTGGCCGATGCGCTCACACTGGCCTATGAGCAAGGCTACGTTCGGGTCTTCGCCGACGAGGGTGCCGCCATGGGCGTGCTACTGCGCCGTCTGATCGCGGCCCGGCAGGAGGGACACGCCGCTCCCGACGTACCCCTGCGATATCTGGCTCGGGTGTTGCACGGGCTCGGCCGGAGCCGCGTCGTCCACGATTCCGGGTCGAGTGCCACGACGACGGTGCCGGGGCTGGTCGAACAACTGACCGCCCGGGAACGCGAGGTACTGGGTCTGCTGGTTGCGGGCAGATCGAACCGGCGGATCGCCGATGAGCTGGTAGTCAGTGTCGAGACCGTCAAGAAGCACCTGACCCACATCTTCGGCAAGCTCGGCGCCGTCAACCGCACCGAGGCTGTCGACCGGGCACGGCAACTGGGTTTGATTCGCTAGGAGCGGTGTCCTCGCGGCTTCTCGATCGACGTGCGTGCCTTCAGTTTTGGGCTCCAGCGCCAGGCCGGACTTGCGGCGACACATCGCCGCTCCAGCCGGCAAGGTTGCGCCATTCATGTCGTACCGATAAAGTATGTAATGCATATATTATTGATCCGACATGATGGGTTCGGGTTGCGTCTCGAGATCATCGCAGCTCCGGCCGGTTGCCATAACCAGCCCTCCAGGGGCCGGTCCCGCATCTCCTCCCGCGCCGACCGCCGATCACGCCGATCACCGAACTCCATCCACCACCCCATGGAGAATTACATGCCGAATACCGATCGCGTCGCCCTTGTCACCGGCAGTGGACGCAGCATCGGCCGGGCGATCGCACTGCGTCTGGCCGCCGACGGGGCGCGCGTCCTCGTCAACTACAAGAGCAACGCCGAGGCCGCCGAGCAGGTCGTCTCGACGATCGAAGGGGCCGGCGGACAGGCCGCCGCCGTGCAGGCGGATGTGACCGATCCGGTCCAGCTGGCGTTGCTGTTCGACGCGGCCGAACAGCGGTACGGCGGCCTGGATGTGTTCGTGCACAACGCGTATGGGTTCGCCGCCGGCCCGATCGCCGGAGCCTCCGACGAGGACTACGCGCGGTCGTTCGCCGCCAACTCCCAAGCCACGTTCGTCGCGTTCCGAGAGGCCGCCGGGCGGGTCCGCGACGGCGGCCGAATCGTCTACATCTCGTCGTCGGCCACTCGCGCGAGCGACCCTTCCGTGTCGGTGTACTCGGCAAGCAAGGCGGCGGGCGAGCAGTTGGTTCGAACTTTCGCCCGTGAGGTGGGGCCGCGGGGAATCACCGTGAACAGCGTATTGCCGGGACCGACGAATACCGATGCGATGCAACATATGAAGCACATGCTGGTGGAGCGGATCGCCCGCACACCAATGGGACGCTTCGGTGAGCCGGAGGACATCGCCGATGTCGTGGGTTTTCTGACCTCTCATGACGCTCGATGGGTCACAGGCCAGAGCATCGCTGCCGACGGAGGCCTCACAGCGTGACAAGCCATGTCGCGCAATGCGATCGAACTCCTCGGCACTCGTTGTATCCGCGTCGAAACCTTTGGGCTGCATTCCGTCTCGGAGGATGAATTGCGCCGCTCGTTCATGGCGCCGGTCTGGGTCGATAGTCGGCTTGCGAGCCGGGCACATGGAGGGCGGCCGTCCGCCCGGGAGACATTGTTGAGCCAGTTCGCTCCCTCAACGACTTCCGCCCCGTATTCACCGCCGACGGACTGATGTTGATGCCGGTCTGGGCATTGGAAGCGCAGCGGCTCTGACGACCTCGCTGTGCGAGGGTCACCGGATCGTCCGGGACCCAACTGGAGAAGGAGTTGCCATGTATCTCGTCACCGGAGCGACAGGGGTGATCGGCCGACCGCTCACGGACACCTTGCTCGCGAGCGGAGCGCAGGTCAGAGCGATGACCCGTCGACCCGACGCGCGCCTGCCCCGCGGCGCCGAGGCCGTCACACCCGAGGACCTCGACTCCGCCCTGCGCGGCGTCGATTCTCTGTTCGTCCATCCGCGCGCAGCCAAGGACCACATCGCCGCGCTGCTCGCTCGCGCTGCGGCGCACCACGTGGGCCGCGTGGTGGTGATGTCGGCAATCAACGCCGACGACGACGTGTCACTTCAGCCCTCATGGTTCAACGGCGACCGCAATACCGACGTCGAACGCGCGGTTGTCGACAGCGGAATACCGTGGGTGAGCATACGGCCGAGTTCGTTTGCGATGAACACCCTGCCGATGTGGTCCGATCACGTAGCCAACGGCGACACGGTGTTCGGTCCGTTCGCCGAGTTCGCGGAGCCCCTCATCCACGAACGCGACGTCGCCGACGTGATCGCCCGGGCGATGGTCGATGACTCACTTCTGGGCCGGAAAGTCCCGATTACCGGCCCCGAGTCGCTGCGGATCGACCAGCTCGTCGCCATCATCGGGGAAACGCTCCAGCGCCCCTTGGGTTTTCGCGAGGTTTCCGCCGAGATGGCGGCCGCGGGCATGATCGCGCACGGACTCGACCAGCGGTTCGTAGACGCCCTGATGACTCGATACGCCCGCGAGATCGAGCAACCGATCGCGGCGAACACCAACGCCGAGGGCATCCTCGGCCGGCCGGCTCTCTCGTTCGCCACCTGGGTAGCCGACCACAAGGACGACTGGTCATAGCCCGAGCCGTCCACCTGCGCACGACTTGTCGGTCTCTACGCAGGTGTTCTTCTTGCCTTGCTGGTCCTGGAGCTGGAACTGCGACAGTTCGACGGTTCGGTCTATACCCGTGTGGCGCAGGTCAACCTGATCGGAATCCCCTGGCTTGCCGGGGCAACACTGATCCCGGCGATGCTGTGCGCGGCACTGTCGGTGATCCTCACCATCCGCCGGCCCGGCCCGGCTCGATGGTGGGCGCTGGCCGCACTGATTCTGCTGCTGATCGTTTTCACCATCTCGTCGGCGGTCAACGTGCAAATCACCGCTGCGGAAGGCCGTTGGAACGTATCGTCGCCCCCGCTGGACTGGAGGGTCCAGCGGGATCGGTGGCAGGTTGCCCACGCGGTCCGCACCGCCGCTTCGATCGCCGCCTTCCTATGTCTGAGCATGCTCGCGTTCGCCGGCCGCCGGGGCGATGCGACCGATCCACAACGCGGAACCCGGTGCGCGCCAGTCGGCCCGGACGCTGGACTGCCCGAATGACCCACTCCTGCCGCTAGCCACACATGCGGCCGACCGAGTCGGGCAGCACACCTGGGCGATCAGCCCTCCGCCAACTCCTCCGCCGCCTCACGACCCGCGACGCCGGTCCGCTGCAGGAAGTCGGCGATCACCTCGAGCTCGGCACCGGAATAACGAGCACACAGCTCATCCATCCGGTTGTTCATCCCGGAGAACAACTCGAACAATTCCGAGTTCCGCTCGCGCACGGCACGCAAGGTGACCGCCCGGCGATCCGAGGACTCCGGGTCACGCTCTCGCACGATCCATCCACCCTTCTGCAAGCGGTCCAAGACTCCCGTCATCGTTGCGGGATGCAATCCGGCCCGCCGTGCCAGCGAGGAGGGCGACAGCGGGCCATATCGGTTGATCAGATCCAGGCATGTCCAATCGATATCCTTGAGCTCGACCCGGCCACCGAATCTGCGGTTGAGCAGTGACAGCTGAATATTCAAGTCACGCAACGCTTCCCGCACGTCCGCAGTCAACCTGCGCCTGGTCCGCGCGGGAGCCCTGCCTGCTGCTGAATTCATCCTGCGCCACCTCGCCCACGTTTATACGGTTTACATATCATACGCAAAGCCGAAGTCGCTGATCCATCGGCTCGCAGCCGTGGCCGGGCAGGCAAATCTGGAACTGCGTGCGGGGAGCCCATCTGTCACCCGCGGATACTCCGGCAATCGGTTCAGCGGGTCGATCGAATGAACTCGTCGATTGTGCCGGCCAGAACGGGGCCTTGATCTTCCTGTACAAAGTGACCAGCGTTGACGATCGTCACGTGTGGTTGCCCGGCCGCGCCCGGAATGTGCTCACGAAACACCCGGGCTCCGTCGCCGACTCCATAATCGTTGTCGCTGAAAGCGCACAAGAACGGGGTCTGCATCGTCTCGAGAATGTCCCACGCCCGGCGGTTCGCCGCGGCCGCGTCGTCGAATGGCGCGAGGGGTACCAGTAGCGGAAATTGGCGGGCGCCCGCCAGATATGACTCATCGGGAAACGGTGCGTTGTAGGCCGCCAGAATCGCCGGATCGAGATCGGTCACGGTTCCGCGGTCGACGACCTGACCGATGTCGAAGGGATTCGAACGCTGACTGAGCTGCAGCCACAGGGCAAAGGAGCCTCCGAGGTCCTGGTCGCCGGTCGGAAACGAGGTGTTCGTGGCGATCACGCGACGAAACCGGTCTCGATGCTCTGCCAGCACACGCAGTCCCAGCAGACCGCCCCAGTCCTGGCACACCATGGTGATATCGCGCAGGCCGAGATGGTCGAAGACAGTGTGCGCCAGCCAGTCGACGTGCGCCTCATACGTGTACACGAAACGGTCGATCGGTTTATCCGACTTGCCGAACCCGATGAGATCGGGCGCCACGCAGCGATGCCCCGCCTCGACCAAGGGCGGGATCACGTGCCGGTACAGGAAGCTCCACGACGGTTCTCCGTGTAGCAGCAGGATGGTCTCTCCAGACTCTTGCGACGGCTCGGCAGGGCGTTCATCGAGATAGTGCACCCGCAATCGCGTGCTGATGCCGGCACCGGCCTGGATGTCGACGTAGTGCGGCGCGAACGGGTAGTCGGGTAACCCCTCGAACCGCTCTTCGGGCGTTCGCGCAACCGCGATCGACCGTTCTGTACCGGCCGGGACCTCCGCGTAGACCATCTCGCACTCCTCACGCCTAGGCGCTTCCGCAATAATATTATACTCATATCATATGTGATGGATATTTCATCTGCACGTTCGCTTTCCGGGAGGGTTTGTGAGAACGGCGCCGCCGCCGTCCGCACGAGCGTGCACGGCATTCCCGGCCCGCCGGCGCCGACCGTGCTCGAGATCCTCCGAGTGCGCGACGGGCGTATCGCCGAACTGTGGGGGTCTGTCCCCCTGCAACGCCTCGCCGGCGGACTGGCAAGTATCCACACCGACGAGTAGGCGGAGCGTCAGGCGACGCAGACGGACCGGCCCATGAAAGGCTCATAGTTTGTAGGTGTCTGGGGGATGCCCTGGATGCTCAGGGCAGTGGGGTGTAGCTGATGAGCGATTGCCGATTGTCGAGGCTCGAATGGACTGGCTGCCCCGCTGCGCTGGATGCTCTGGTTGCTGATTGAGAGCTTGCTGCGGATCGTCGCTGTTCAGGGATCTGTCGCGGGGTTGTCCACGGGCGCAAAGACTTCGGAGTCAGGAGCGCGTGGGTGAATGCTTCGCCCGGAGATACGGGTGGGGATCGACTCGGACCGTGAGATCAAAAGAAATCGACAAACCATCACCACCCGATTCCGGAAACATCGGCCTCCCGGTGACGACCATCACAGAGGTGATATGCTTTTCATATTGTATCTAAAGGAGATTACTTGGTAGCGTGACTTTACCCCACGGATATCGGGTTCGAAACACCAGTCGGCGTCACATCGGTGCCGAACCAGGCAGCCTCACATCCCCGGCCCAGTGCTGAACCTGTGATGTCGCGCTGCGTGAATCCGCCATGGGGCGGGTCAGCCGTCCGTTCCGCTATCGAAAGACCTGTGATGACTATTGATTTCGCCGTCATGTACGCAACACACGACGCCTTCCGCCGCGACCTCCGACGCCTCTCCGTGGCCGCCGAATCCGGCCGCGCCGACTCGCCCGGCGTCGAAGCCGGGTGGTCGAACTTCGTCCGTCAATTGCATGTTCACCACACCGTCGAGGACGCCGCACTGTGGCCCCAGGTGATCGCCGCTGTGTCCGGCCGTCCAGACCACCTGGCGCTGATGGCCGAGATGGAGGCCGAGCATGCGGCACTGGATCCGGCATTGGCCGCGGTCGAGGACGCCCTCGCCAGGCGAGCTGCCGACCTGCCCGAGCGCATCGACACGCTGTCGACGATCCTCGGCGAACACATGGCGCATGAAGAGAACAGCGCGCTCCCACTGATTCAAGAGGTTTTGACCCCGAAGGACTGGGACACTTTCCGCAGTGCGATGGCCCGCAAGCAGGGGCCGTCGGGGGCGGCGGTCTATATACCGTGGGTGCTGGATGACACCACACCCGACCAGCGCAGGCGTTTCCTGGCGGCGATGCCCGGCCCGGTCGCGGTAGCCAACCAGCTGGTTTTGCGGCGGCGCTACAACAGCAAGGCTCTGTGGCGATGATTCAGGAGCATTGGAGGGTATTTCACGACGGATATCCGAGAACTGCAGGCCCTGAGGATCTTGCTACTCCGAAGCCACCACTATGGCCCAGCGATGGTCGGCTTTGCCCCCCGGTGTGCGCTTCACCTCACCCACCCGCAGCATCGACCGGGGGATCCTGTGACTGGCGGGAGTTTTCCGGCAGTGCCCGCTGAATCTCCTCCAGCGTCGGCTGGGCCGCGCCGGCATAGTCTCGACGACAGCACAGACGCGCTGGCCCATGCGCTCGTCGGGAACCGGGACGACGAGGGTTCGCTGGCCGCGCCGAGGGCGGCGAGCCCACCGACAACACCATCTACGTCCGCGCCAGCTCGACACGACTGGACGGAATCTTCGTCCCCGCGGGCGCGAACGTCCGCGTCGTCGACACCGGCCGGACACAACTACGCCGAATCATGCTGCACGAGAACGGCATCGCGATCCTCCTCGTTATCGGCGGGGGGCGACTTCGGCGACGATGACGGCAACGGCACCAGCGAAGAAGTCGCCATCGGCCTCCCGGTCACCGCCGGCGGCGGCGTCGCAGCACTCATCTCACCCCATGGTGGGACCAGGTCGCCGTCGGCGCCGCTATATCGGGATCACAATCTGAGATCTCGCGACCTGCCGGTTCAGCGACCCGCGACCGACCTCGGTGGTCTCGAATCCAACCGCCCGCGCGTGTGCCCGCCCCGGCGTTCGAGCGGTGCCGGTACATGTCGGTGGACGCTGTCATGCTCGCCTGCGTACTGCCGACAAGCATGCAGTGGGGCCAGGCGGTATCGGTTCGGCGCCAGAGCTCTTGCCGGGCAGCGCTACATCAGACTGTGCGCATGTCGCAAATCTGTGGCACAGGATCATCAAAGAATGTGAACGAATGCCACGATTCGGTCATATCCCCTGAGTGGCAACAGTTTTCGAATCTCTCGGCCATTCGCAGGGCTCGGAGTCTGCGCGAAGCATTTGAGCGGGACATCAACTCGAACGAACGCCCGGCGGCGCGCCGGTTCGGGGTACTGCCTAAAGCAACTCGACCTCATCGAATCCGAGGCCAGCTGAACCATCGATGAATGCCGCCGAGAAGTCCGTTTGGGGTACGGCTACATCGGCAAAATCGCGCGCCAGGCCAAGGCCGGCGACCGTGGCCGGTGGCAGACATTCGACGAAAACAACCACCTCATCAGCACGAGAACATGGAACACCGTCGACGAGGCAGTCGTCGGGCTGCTTCGGCGACTACCTCGACCGCGAACAACGCCGACCCCGCACCGTCCGCGCGTGAAGCGGCCCCGCTATCCGGGCCGAGCCCAAATGTGTTGTCTTCTCGGCGGTTACTACCCGGACCCCTCGACCGGTCACGGCTTCTCCCGCCTCCTCGGTCGGCCGCAGCCGGCGCGTTCGGCCTTGTGGCGTTCGATCGTTTCCAGCAACCACCCCCGCACCGACCCCCGCGGGATAGTGCCGTCAGCGTTCACGGGTCCGACGACGACGTCGGGAGCCGGGAGACTGGATAATTCCAGCCCTCCAGGCTGCACCCCGAGAATTTCCGCCACCTGGGCGCGGTTGAGGTAATGCTCGGTCACGACTTGCGTTCCCCCCGTAGTTCGGCGGCGAACACGAAAGCGGTTGCGGCGAGCCAGCCGGCCGCAAACCAGGCGGCGCGGGTCGGTGCCCAATCGTCGGCCAGGAGCGCGGCGGCGAATACTGCGAGTCCGAGGGAGAGTCCAGCCGGGCGGATCCACCATTTCATGGTCTTGTCCTTCGTTTCGGTGCGGCGACTCCCACGGACCGATTTCCGGCGACCGCTCTTGGCCCACTTAGCGGCTGCGATCGAATCCTCCAAAGCCCCAGCCTCGTTCCGGGCGCTCCGGTAGTAGTTGCGGGCTCCATACCGTGGGGTGCTGCAGGTCGCGCAGCCGCCGGTCGAGCACGCCGCGGACATGGTCGCTGAGCTTCGTGAGTTCGACCCGCTCGTCCAGCGGGAGCGCCGCACGCTGGAGTTTGTAGTCGAGGGAATCCAGCTTCTTGGAGAAGATCCCGTACACCCGGGCAGATCGTTCACGCCGATCCAGGTGGCTGAGCCGGGACCGCACGTCCTCGTACTCCTCACGAAGGCTCGGCATAACGATCATCCCCCTGCAGCTCTGTGTCCTCTTCGAGGGTAAGCCACAGCGCACTACACGTCAGCTCGATACAGACGTGGATCCAGCTGTGCCACCGCATGTCTCACATTGCTCGACCGAGGGGGCCGAGTAGCCGGTGCCCGGCACCCCGATCGGCCGGCACGTCGGTGACACCGCCCAGTTCGGCGATGTGCTCGCCGGATAGCACGAAATGTGGGCCGAGATCGTTGTCACGCATCCCGACCCGATCGCCGCACTCATGCGCGAGGCCCAGGACCACGGTGGAATCCCTGCCTGGGCCAACGTCTTCGACGACACCGGCGGTATCGATCTGCTGTCGCTGCTCATCCTGGTGAGCCTGCGCCGGCCCGCCGGCACGGCGTAGCTTCTCCGCCGTAACTCGGTCACATCGAACCTGGCCTCTCGACCGTGCACCTGATCCGTGGATCTGGGGTACACCCCAGCGTCACAACCGCGACCGCGGTTCTTTCGAACGTCCGCTACTGCCGAGTTGGGTGAGCGTCCCAGAACTAGAGCGGTACCTCGTCCTTCGTGAAATGTACGGCGAGCCGCTCGCACAGCGTGGCCAACATGGGTTCATCGACATGCGGCCCGTCGCTCCAGGAGGCGAACCAACTCACGGTGTCGGGAGTGCCTTCGGGGCGGACAAACACATGCTGATGGAAGTGCGCGACGCTACGCCCCGTGATCGGTGAGAACACGTAATCGGGGGACAGTTCGGTGCGTAGTGCGTATGCCGCGCGGCGAACCGCCCACCCAACGGCAGCACCCTCGGCATCGCTCAGATCAGCCAAGGTCGGTGCGTGACGGACCGTTTCGACGAACAGGTAGCCGGGCATCGGCACACCCTCGGAGAGTGGGCGGTGCGTCACGACAACCAAATCATCGGCGTAGATCACCGGGCCGACCAAGCGGCCTATGCCGCCATGCTTTTCGCAGATAAGACACTCATTCCCCACCGCGCGACTGTATCGACAAACGCACCGTCATGCCGCATACCGTGCTGACCGAACCGGCGGCCAGCGCGACCCCTCTGAATGCATGTGAACTTCCTCTGAATGCATGTGAGCTGTCTTTTTGGGGTAGACCCCAATCTGACGCATCCGTCGGCGATCAATTCTTCCGGCTGACCGACTGCGCTGGGTGAGCGTCTCGAGGTGTGTCGGAAAGGGAGCCCGAGCAGTGGTCCCGGGCGACCGAGGTCACCGCCCTACCGGTCTGGCCCTCGACCGGTTTCGGTGCTGAAGTCCTGTTCCTGTGAGGCTTTCGGCCCTGTGCAATGATCGGCGGCCGCGAGGACATTTACCAGTGGAGGCCGCCTAGCATCGATAGCGTCCGTTGGGTTGGGTTGGTGCAGGAACCAGGCGGTGGGGGTAAGCAGGCGCGTTCGTCGAGACAGCGAGGTGGCGCGATGACGGAATTGGTGCGTTTCCGTTGGCCGATGGAGGCAGCGTGCTCGTCGAGGTCCCTGCACAACATTGCCAGCGCCAGGAGGATGAGCCGATGACCAGCCGTCCGTCTTTTGTCGCGCGATGCCCATATCCCGGTGCCGACCAGCATCGGAACCGGAGTCGAGGAGGCGATCACGCAGATCCTGACACACCGAGAGCAGTTCGACCACGCGCACCGCGGCGGCGCATTCTCACTGTCGTCGCGAGCGCCCTGGCCTTGGTGGGCCTTGCCGCACCGGCCGCCGCGCACACCCCGGTCCTGCTCGGCTCGGACGACACCGTCGACGCCCTCGACACGAGTCCACTCGCCCCTATCGGAACCGTCTCGTTCGCCTTCTACGGCCGAACCAGCGCGGTCGGCGACACACGCGCGGTCCGCATCCAACTCTCCAGAGGCGAGCCCTTCCATGCCCAGCTCCTCATTCCCGATCTGGCCCCCGAGAACGAGCTACCCGTCCCGCAATTGCCCCGACTGTCGATCCTCGGCCCCGACCGAGCCGTGACCACTCTCGATAACACCGCGCGCGCCCCCTTCTTCGAACCGTTCACCCAGACCTCCTACCTAACCCTCGCCGACACCGCCTCGGCCGCGCAGGCCGGCACCTACACCCTCGTTGTCACCGGCTCCGCGCCGGCCCGGTTCGTGATTGCCACCGGCGACACCGAACAATTCGGCGCACCACTGGTCAACGCGACCGCCGCCACCCTCTCCGACGTTCAAACCTGGTACCGCACACCTCCCACCTCCGGCACCGGCTGATCTCCACCGTCCGTAACGCGTTCCCCGGGGTGCGACCGATCCGGGAGTGTCGGAATTTTTGTGGGCAGAACGGTGAATTGTCCTGCTAGTTTCCGGTTATCCGCTCACCATAGAACAGGGCGAGCGTGTTGAGTATATCCT
>NZ_JOJF01000054.1:0-12007 GCF_000720265.1 Nocardia sp. NRRL WC-3656
CGACCACAAGACCTACCAGCCCGCCCCCGCAACCTGACCCCATCAGCAAACCCGGAAATCACCAGTAGGACTTGACAACCTCATTGAGATTCCTCCTGTCCCAGTGACAGGGCCGCGCGGCGGGTCGCCTCCGCGGCGGTGCGCCGGCCCAGGTCGTAGTCGACACATCCGACCAGCAACGCCACCCAACCGGCGAGGACCAGCACCTCGCGATGCTGAGCCAGGGTCAGCCGCCCGTCCAGCAGGGAGGTGATGCGCCGCAGCCACGCGGTGCCCTCGGTGTGCAGTTCGTGCGGGTCGGCGAAGGGATATTCGCAGCACAGCCGCTCGGCGGTGATGCGAATGGCATCCAGTGTGGCCGAAGAGATGTCGGACATCCGTAGCCGGCCGATGAACTCGAGCGTGTCCATTCCCGTTGACGACAAGAGTTCGTCGTCCCGATTCGGGCGCGCCTTGGGGAAAAACGCCGCGGTGACGGTGTCGAACGCCGCCGCGATGATCGGCGCGTAGAAATCGTCCGGGCGCGACTCGCCCGATTCCCAACGGCGCCAATTGCGTAGGAGGGTACTGTCTGTCGGCAAGTTGTGGGATGACTTCGCGCGCATCGCACGGACGGCATCCGCTTGGGACCACCCCCGGGCGTCGCGTTCGGAGCGCATCCTGACAGCCCAGACGGGTCGATCGTCACTCACGGCCACGTCTGTAGTATCCCACCAGTTAACGCGAGTTGGACCCAATAGGGCACGCGGTTGTCCGTCATTGACATCTGCAATTGCATTTGCCGATGACGGATGCTCGATTCGGGCGGTTTTCCCGTCCGCAGAAGGTGATCCACTAGCAGGTGATCCACAACAGAACAGCGAGTCCCTTACACATCCAAACGGAGGTTCGGGTGGAAGCGTTGATCTATGGATACGTGCGTGACGATTTGGCCGACGGTCACGCCGCTGAGCTGGAGGATGCGATGTGCACCCTGGCCAGCGAAGTCGGCCTCTGCTTCGCCGCGACGTTCCATGAATCGACCCAGGGTGACGGCACCGCGTTCGCCGAACTCACGGCCGAGCTCAAGCGGGCCGAGGCACACCATGTGGTGGTTCCGTCGCTCGATCATCTTGCGGGCCAGACCATTCCGCGCGACATGCTGATCGCGAAACTGGCTCACGACGCGGAGGCCCAGGTGCTGACCATCGAGACCTGACCGCGCGCGGCTGTCGCCGGACACGCGTCCGCGGTACCCGCCCGCCGGCCGAGTGTCCGGCGCCGCCACCGGCTACAAGCCGAATCCGCCCTTGCCGCCGCCTCGCCGGCGCAGATACTTCTCGAATTCCGCGGCGATCGCATCGCCATCGATCTTGGCCATCGCGTCGTCGAGGTCGACCGCGGCGTCGCCGCGCTCCTCCAGCGACCGCACGTATTCGGTGACCTCCTCGTCACCCTCGGTCATCTCGTCGACCGCGGACTCCCAGTCCTCGGCCTGCGCGGGCAACTCGCCCAGCGGCACCTCGATATCGAGCACGTCCTCGACCCGGCGCAACAGCGCGATGGTCGCCTTCGGATTCGGCGGCTGGGAGACGTAGTGGGGAACCGCCGCCCAGAACGAGATGGCCGGCACGCCCGCTCGCACACACGCGTCCTGCAACACGCCGGTGATGCCGGTCGGCCCCTCGTAGCGAGTTTGTTCCAGGCTGAACTGTTCGGCCGCTTCCTTGCTGTAGGCGGTGCCGGTGACCGGGACCGGCCGGGTGTGCGGCGTGTCCGCGAGCAGTGCTCCCAGAATCACCACCGTCGTGACCTGCAGTTGCTCGATCAGTTCGATGATGTCGGAGCAGAACGCTCGCCAGCGCATATTCGGCTCGATGCCGTGCAGCAACACGATGTCGCGCTCTATACCGGGAGGTGAGCACACCGACAGGGTGGTCGAGGGCCACTGGATCTCGCGGGTCACGCCGTCGACCTGGCGCACGGTCGGCCGATTGACCTGGTAATCGTAGTAGTCTTCGGAATCCAGTTCGGCCAGCGGTTCGGCGTCCCAGATCAGTTCCAGATGTTCGACGGCGCCGCTGGCGGCGTCGGCCGCGTCGTTCCAGCCTTCGAAGGCGGCGACGAGAACCGGATCACGCAACGTCGGCATTGCCGGATCGGATGAGGCACTGGGGTTCACCCGGTCAGCCTACGGCGTGGCGGCGGTGTCGTTCACCGCAAATTGCGGGATACCGCGTGTCGGGAGCGATGTGGCACGGGCCGCCCGGTCCGGTGGTCAGGATTGTCGGGGCCGCCCACTACTCTGGGGTACATGTCTGTGTCCTCCCGCGCCGAGTTCGATACCACGTTGCTCGACACGCTTGCCCGGCGTGTCGTGATCGGCGACGGTGCGATGGGCACGATGTTGCAGGCCGCGGATCTGACGCTCGACGACTTCCGTGGCCTCGAAGGATGCAACGAGATCCTGAACGAGACCCGCCCCGACGTGCTGCGCGGCATTCACCGCGCCTATTACGAGGCCGGCGCCGACGCGGTCGAGACCAACACCTTCGGCTGCAACCTGCCCAACCTGGCCGACTACGACATCGCCGACCGGATCCGCGATCTGTCCGAACGCGGCACCCGGCTCGCCCGCGAGGTCGCCGACGAGATGGGCCCGTCCGCCGACGGCACGCCCCGCTACGTCCTGGGGTCGATGGGCCCCGGTACCAAACTGCCCACCCTGGGCCATGCCCCCTTCGTCGCGCTGCGCGACGCCTACGCCGAGGCCGCGCTCGGCATGCTCGAGGGGGGTGCGGATGCCATTCTGATCGAGACCTGCCAGGACCTGCTGCAGGTGAAGGCCGCTGTCACCGGTAGCCGCCGGGCCATGGAACGGGCCGGGCGGCGCATTCCGATCATCACGCACGTCACGGTCGAGACCACCGGAACCATGCTGGTCGGCAGTGAGATCGGTGCGGCGCTGACCGCGATCGAGCCGCTCGGCGTCGACATGATCGGTCTCAATTGCGCCACCGGCCCGGACGAGATGAGCGAACATCTGCGCCATCTGTCCAAGCACGCCCAGCTGCCGGTGTCGGTGATGCCGAATGCTGGCCTGCCGGTGCTGGGGGCCAACGGCGCCGAATATCCGCTCACCCCGGGCGAATTGGCGAGCGCGCTGCACGGCTTCGTCACCGAATTCGGCCTCGCGCTGGTGGGTGGCTGCTGCGGCACCACCCCGCAGCACATCCGCGAGGTCGCCGACGCGGTCGCGAATGTCGCTCCGGCCGAACGCAATCCGGCTCACGAGCCGAGCGTGTCCTCGATGTACACCTCGGTGCCGTTCGAACAGGACGCCTCGATCATGATGATCGGCGAGCGCACCAACGCCAACGGCTCCAAGGCATTCCGCGAGGCGATGCTGGCCGGCGACTGGCAGAAATGCCTCGACATCGCCAAGGACCAGACCCGCGACGGCGCGCACATGCTGGACCTGTGTGTCGACTACGTCGGCCGCGACGGCAGCGTCGATATGGCCGAGCTGGCGGGCCGGCTGGCCACCGCCTCGACGCTGCCGATCATGCTCGACTCCACCGAGCCGCCGGTGCTGCAGGCCGGCCTGGAACATCTGGGCGGGCGGTGCGCGGTCAACTCGGTGAACTACGAGGACGGCGCCGGGCCGGATTCGCGCTTCCAGCAGATCATGCGCCTGGTGGCCGAGCACGGCGCCGCCGTGGTGGCGCTGACCATCGACGAGGAGGGCCAGGCTCGCACGGCGGAGAAGAAGGTCGAGATCGCCGAGCGCCTGATCGCCGACATCACCGGCAATTGGGGGCTGGCCGAGAGCGACATCATTGTCGACTGCCTGACCTTCACCCTCGGCACCGGCCAGGAGGAGTCGCGGCGCGACGGCCTGGAGACCATCGAGGGCATCCGCGAACTCAAGCGCCGCCACCCGCAGGTGCAGACCACCCTCGGCCTGTCGAACATCTCCTTCGGCCTCAACCCGGCCGCGCGGCAGGTGCTGAACTCGGTGTTCATGCACGAATGTGTCGAGGCCGGACTGGATTCCGCGATCGTGCACGCCTCGAAGATCCTGCCGATGAGCCGGATCCCGGAGGATCAGCGCACCACGGCGCTGGATCTGATCTACGACCGCCGCCGCGAGGGCTACGACCCGCTGCAGACACTGATGGCGATGTTCGAGGGCGTGTCGGCCGCCTCGGCCAAGGCCTCCCGCGCCGACGAGCTGGCCGCGTTGCCGCTGTTCGAACGCCTGGAGCGGCGCATCGTCGACGGCGACCGCAAGGGGCTGGAACAGGATCTGGACGCGGCCATGCAGGAGGTGCCGCCGCTGCAGATCATCAACGAAACGCTGCTGTCGGGGATGAAGACCGTCGGTGAGCTGTTCGGCTCCGGTCAGATGCAGCTGCCGTTCGTGCTGCAGTCCGCCGAGGTGATGAAGGCCGCCGTGGCGCACCTGGAACCGCATATGGAGGCCACCGACGACTCCGGCAAGGGCCGCATCGTACTGGCCACGGTCAAGGGTGACGTGCACGACATCGGCAAGAACCTGGTCGACATCATCCTGTCGAACAACGGCTACGAGGTCGTCAATCTCGGTATCAAACAACCGATTTCGGCGATCCTGGACGCGGCGACCGACAAGAGGGCCGATGTGATCGGCATGTCCGGTCTGCTGGTCAAGTCGACGGTGGTGATGAAGGAGAACCTCGAGGAGATGAACACCCGCGGGGTCGCCGACCAGTTCCCGGTCCTGCTGGGCGGCGCCGCGCTGACCCGCGCCTACGTCGAGAACGATCTGACCGACGTCTACGCCGGCGATGTGCACTATGCCCGCGACGCGTTCGAGGGCCTGCGCCTGATGGACGACATCATGACCCGCAAGCGTGGCGGCGCGGTCGGTCCGGACAGTCCCGACGCCGAGGCCGAACGCGCCAAGGCCGCCGAACGCAAGGCCCGCCACGAGCGGTCCATGCGCATCGCGGCGGAACGGCGCGCCAAGGAGGTGCCCGTCGAGGTGCCCGAACGCTCGGACGTGGCCGCCGATCTGCCGGTGCCGGTGCCGCCGTTCTGGGGCACGCGGGTGATCAAAGGTCTTGCGGTGGGCGAATACTCGGGCCTGCTGGACGAGCGTGCGTTGTTCCTGGGGCAGTGGGGTCTGCGCGGGCAGCGTGGCGGCGAGGGGCCGAGCTATGAGGAACTGGTCGAATCCGACGGCCGCCCGCGGCTGCGGTACTGGCTGGACCGGTTGTCCACCGAGGGCGTGCTGCAGCACGCGGCAGTGGTCTACGGCTACTTCCCGGCCGTATCCGAGGGGGACGATGTGATCGTTCTCACCGAGCCGGATCCCGCTGCGCCGCAACGCTATCGGTTCACCTTCCCGCGTCAGCAGCGCGACCGGTTCCTGTGCATCGCCGACTTCGTGCGCTCGCGGAAGCTGGCCGTGGAGCGCGGACAGGTCGATGTGCTGCCGTTCCAACTGGTCACCATGGGGCAGCCGATCGCCGATTTCGCCAACGAGCTGTTCGCGGCGAACAACTATCGCGACTACCTCGAGGTGCACGGCATCGGCGTGCAGCTCACCGAGGCGCTGGCCGAGTACTGGCACCGCCGGATTCGCGAAGAGCTTGTGCTGGAAGGACATTCGGTCGCCGACGAGGACCCCGCCGAGGTGACGGATTACTTCAAACTCGGCTACCGTGGCGCACGCTACTCCTTCGGTTACGGGGCCTGCCCCGAACTCGAGGACCGCGCGAAACTGGTGTCGCTGCTCGAGGCAAACCGGATCGGCGTGTCGCTGTCGGAGGAGTTGCAGCTGCATCCGGAACAGTCCACCGATGCCTTCGTCCTGCTGCATCCGGAAGCAAAATACTTCAACGCGTAGGATTTTGGCGTTTCCGGGCGTCACGCAGAGTGGCAAGGCGGCTCGGCGTGTGAGCGCAGGAGGGGTTGGACACCATGAGTTCAGATCGGCTGATCGCCGGACGGTACCGACTGGCCGATCCCATCGGCAGTGGAGCCATGGGGGTCGTGTGGCGCGCCAGTGACGTCCGGCTGCGGCGCACCGTCGCGGTCAAACAGCTGTTGCTGGCGCCCGGGCTGACCAAGGCGCAGGCGCTCGAGGCGAAGATGCGCGCGATGCGGGAGGGACGCATCGCGGCGCGGTTGCACCATCAGAACGCGGTCACCGTCTTCGACGTGGCGGAGGAGGACGGCCAGCCCTGGCTGGTGATGGAATACGTCGACGCGCAGAGCCTCGCGGCGTTGATGCGCGACAAGGGACCGCTCGAGCCGCGCGAGGTGGCCCGGATCGGGGCGAAGGTCGCCGCGGCGCTGGCCGCCGCGCACGACGCCGGCATCGTGCACCGGGACGTGAAGCCCGCGAACATCCTGGTCGCCGACAACGGGACGGTGAAGATCACCGACTTCGGGATCTCGCGGGCCGTCGGCGACGTCACGGTCACCTCGACCGGCTTCCTGGCCGGCACTCCGGCGTACCTGTCGCCGGAGATCGCGCGCGGTGAGGATCCGGAGCCGGCGTCGGACGTGTTCGCGCTGGGGTCGACGCTGTATGCGGCCGTCGAGGGCGCGCCGCCGTTCGGTGAGGGCGACAATCCGCTGGCGGTGCTGCATTCGGTGGTCAGTGCCAAGGTGCCCGAGCCCAAGCGCGCCGAATCCCTGGGCCCGGTGCTGATGAGCCTGCTGGCCGCCGACGGCGCCGACCGGCCGACCATGCGGGAGGCGCAGCAGGCGCTCGAGGCCGTCGCCGACGGCCGATCGGCGGCGTTGGTCCCCGCGGCCACCAAGGTGCTGCCGCAACCGGGCGCCGACTCCGCCGCGACCACGGTGCTGTCGGCTCCCGAGAAGACGGCACCCGCGCCCACCCCCGCGGGTGCCGGATCTACGGCGAAAACGCCCGCGCCGCAACCGAAACCGGGCCCGCTGCGCGATCGGCGGATCTGGGCGGTCGCCGCTGCCGCCGTTCTCGTCGTCGCGGTGATCGTCGGTTTGGTGGCGACGTCCGGGTCCGACGACAACCACACCGCGGCGGCGGGGGACGGCACCACCTCGGCGCCGGGGCAACCCTCGGCGACCGCCTTCGCGCCGCCCGGCGCCGCGACCCCGGACGCGCCCGGTGGATCCTCGTCCAACGGTGCGGGGGGCAGCGCGTCGCTCGGCAGCCCGGTGCCCACCGGCCAGGTGCCGCCCGGCCCGGCGCCCGGCGCGAGTGCCACCCGGCCGGCCCCGCCCGGAACCAGCGCTCCCTACGGCCCGGCGCAGCCGGCCGATGTCGCGAGTTTCATCTCCGGCTACTACGGCATGCTGCCCGGTAACACCAGCGGCGCGTGGGCCGAGCTGGCGCCGTCGTACCAGTCCCAGACCGGCGGCTACGCGCAGTACTCGAATTTCTGGTCGACGGTGTCGTCGGTGCGGGTCGGCGGGGTGACTCAGAGCGGTCCCGGGCGGGCGGTCGCGACGCTCACCTATACCCTGAAGAACGGGACCGTCACCTCCGAGAGCCGCTGGTTCACGGTGGATACGGCCACCGGCCGGATGCTCATCACCGCGTCGGGAACCTGATGCGGAATCGGAAGGAGAGCTCCGGGTGACTGTGGCCGCCGTGCTGTGGGATATGGACGGCACCCTGCTGGATTCGGAGAAGCTCTGGGATATCGGCGTGCGCGAACTCGCCGAGGAGCTCGGCGGCCGGATGACCGACGCCATCCGGCACGCGTTGATCGGCGCCGACGCCCGCAACGCGCTGCGGATCCTGTTCGACGGCCTGGGCCTGGAGCTCGACCCGGCGGCGATGCTCGCGGCGGGCCATTGGCTGGAGCGCCGGGTCACCGAACTGATGGCCGGGCCCATCCCCTGGCGGCCCGGTGCCCAGGACGCACTGGCCACGCTGCGGACGGCGGGCCTGCCGGCCGCACTGGTGACCAACACCAAGCGGTCGATCACCGAGCTGTGCCTGGAAACGCTGGGCCGTCACATGTTCGACGTCTCGGTCTGCGGCGACGAGGTCGACAGCGGCAAACCCGCGCCCGATCCCTATCTGCGCGCCGCGCGGTTGCTCGGTGTCGCCTCGGAAGAGTGTGTGGCCGTGGAGGATTCGCCGACCGGCTCGGCCGCCGCACTGGCCGCCGGATGCCGGGTGCTGGTGGTGCCGTGTGAGATCGCGGTCCCGGCGCGTCCCGGACTCGAATTCCGCGAATCCCTGGTAGGCCTCACCATCGACGAGCTTGCCCTGGTTCACGCCGGCGCCCGCTGACCCGCGCCACCGAGTTCGCCGGTGCGGGCACGGCGCGGAGTCGGCGTGGCCTCGGTACGTGGTCGGCGCCGACGCGGCGCTCGGGCGGCACCAGCGGGGCGATTTCGGCGCGCGACCCGACGGCCAGCTTCCGCAGGACGGCGGCTATCTGGGCGTCCACCGTGCGCGCCGAACTACCCCGCCGGTCCGCAATGGCGCTGTTGGTCCACCCGGCCGCCGCCAGCGCGGCGACCTCCTGTTCGGCCCGGGTCAGCAGATCCCATTCCGGTGCGTGCGGTGCGACCGCGAACTCGTCCGGCACGGCGATGTCACAGGCGAGCCGGCTGATCTCCCGCAGTGCCGTGCACACCTCGGTTCCCTCGCGATACGCCGCGTCGAAGGTGGGCGGACCCACGAGCCGCCGGATTCCGTCCGCCGCGCGATCGGTCTCCGCCACGAAGGGCCGCAGTTGCGCGATGTCGACGCCGAGCCGGTGGCGCAGCGCCGCGGCGGCGCCGAGCAGTCGCGCGATCTCCACGGCCGTCGTGTGCGGTGCGGCCGCCGGCGGCGCGGCGAGAGTCAGCCGCGCCAGTGCCCACGCCCGCGCGTGGACCGACCACACCACACCCCAGGTATCGCGTGTCGCGACCTGGCGCGCCAGGGTGGCGGGCCCGGCCGCGGCGGCCCACCGCGCGTCGCCGTGCAAGGTCTCGGCGATGATCCGCGCGATCTCGGCCCACGACTTCGCCCAGTCCGCGCCCGAATCCGACACCGCCTCGAGGTGGCGGGCGGTCACGGCGAGGGCCTGCTCGGAGGTGCCGAGGAAGGCGGCGGCGAGTGCCTCGAACAGCGCGCTGATCGCCACATGCCCGTAATCCGCTGCCGCGGTGAACTTTTCGCGGACGCGCGCCAACAGCACCAGCGCGCGCACATCCTGGTCGACGAGCATCAGCCGGCATCCGAGGGTGAAGGCCACCGGCGCCGGGAGCGCAACGTCGGCGGTGGGATCGGCGGCCACTCGGGCCCGTGCCGTCGGGTCGGGCACCGCGGCCGTCACACAGCGATCGAGTAACTCCTCGGCCTCGTCGGGCAGGCCCTGGCACAGGCAGATCCAGGCGATCGTCGCCATCGCCCGGATCCGCAGCGGCTCGGGCGCGGAGGTGGCGGCGGCCAGCGTCTTCTCGGCGCGGCGCCGTGATTCGCGCAACGAACCCCGGAAGAAGGGGACGTGCAACGCGATCATTCCCAGCGCGATCTCCAGCCCGGCCACCGCATCGTCGGGCGAGTCCAGGCTGCGGTCGATGGCGACCAGCAGGTTGTCCCACGACGCCCGCGCCCACTGTGGCAATCGGCCGTCGCCGTCGTCGGTGCTCGTGATCCGGTCGCGGTAGTAGCGGCGGTGCCGGTCCGCGAGCCGCCGCGGCTCGCGCGGATCGCGTTCGGCCAGGCGCTCCCGGGCGAACAGCCGCAGACTCTCCAGCAGCGAATAGCGCACCTCGCGCGCGCTCACATGCACGGTGACCAGCGATTGGTCGGCCAGCCGTTCCAGCAGCCCCTCGATGTCTGCGGCGGCCGGCTCCGCCGCGGCGTCGGGTTGGGCGCACACGGCCACGATCGCCTCGAGGTCGGCCCCCACCTCGAGACTCGCATCGTCCTCGGCGTCGGCCGGATTGACGTCGTATCCGGGCGCGAAGACCGACATCCGCTCGAACAGCAGCCGTTCTCGCTCGTCGCACAGTTCGAACGACCACGCGATCACGTCGGTGATACCGCGATGCCGGGCGTCCGCGCCGATCACAGTGGCGGGCGGCCAGTGCA
The DNA here is from genome assembly GCF_000720265.1 of Nocardia sp. NRRL WC-3656. NCBI lineage: Bacteria > Bacillati > Actinomycetota > Actinomycetes > Mycobacteriales > Nocardiaceae > Nocardia > Nocardia sp. NRRL WC-3656. The sequence continues at coordinate 10,058 of NZ_JOJF01000054.1, forward strand.
GACGGGTGTCGCCGGCGCGGCCGTCGAGATCGCGCAGAATCATGGCCGGTGGCCGCCGCCGCAACCGCGCCGCGGCGAGGCGGATGTGCAGCGGGTAGTGGTGCAGATGCCGGCAGATGGATGCCACCGTCTCGGCAGTGTCCGGGCTCAGCATGGTACCGGTCAGCGCCGCGCGCCGGTGGAACAACTCCACGGCTTGGCGCTGGGTCAACGGTGGGAGAGGTAGGAGCTGCTCGTCGATCCAGCCGATGGGGCGGCGGCTGGTGGCCAGGACCGTCAGGCCCGGCACCGTCTCGATCAGTTCGACGATCACCTCACCGGCGCCCTCGGTGACGTGCTCGCAATTGTCCATGACCAGCACCGGGGGCGCGGCGCCGGCATCGAGGGTTTCGATCAGCGCCGGCCACGGTGCCCGACCGGAGAAGTCGTGGTCGGCGACCGCGCGGACCACCTCGTCGGCGACTCCGGCCGCGTCGGTGCCCGCCGCCAGCCGGGCCAGGCGCACCCAGTGCACGCGCCGCTCGCCGGTCCGGGGCAACCGGTGCACGGCCTCGGTGACCAGGCGGGTCTTGCCCAGACCACCCGCACCGATCACCGTGATCAGCCGCGCGGGCCCGGAGAGCAGGGCCGCCAGCCGTTCCAGTTCCGGTTCGCGGCCGATGAATTCGTCGGAGGTGGGCGGCACGGTACCCACCCGCAGTGGCGCCATCTCGCGACCCTACCGTCCGTGCGCGGCGGCCGGACCGGCAGCGGCGCGTCGCGCGACGTTGTGGTGACGAATATCGCTGGCGCACATGGTTACTCGAGGGTTTGTGAGGTTTCCCAATGATATCCGGGAATCTGCTGTGTAATGGCGCCCGGCAGGTCACAATGATCTTCATGGCGGCGACAGGGGGTTGTGGCAACGTGGGTGCACCGAGCCGGCTGGACGGCGAAACAGCTGGGGCAGAAGGTAGTTCGGAACGGGTCGACGCGGCGGCGGCCGGTCCGGCCCTCGCTGCCGTCGTGGATACCGAGCGCTATCCGCTCGACGCGCCCGGCAGCGCGCGGTGGGACGAGGTGGTGCGCCGAGCGCGCGACGACCTCGCCGCCGACGGCTGCACCGTCCTGCCCGGATTCGTCCGCCCGGATCTGCTGGCCACGCTGCGCGACGAGGGCGCCGAACTCGCCCCGCACGCCTATTACACGGTCGAGAAGGTCAACGCGTACAACATTCCGCTCGACAGCGACCTGTCTCCCGACCATCCGGCCACGATCGTGCTCGAGCGTGGAAACGCCTTCGTTGCGCGGGATCTCATTCCTCCCACCGCGGTGATCCAGGTGCTCTACACGAGCGCGGCGTTCCAGCGATTGGTCGCCGAATGCTTCGGGTTGCCACAGCTGCACGAATACACCGATCCGCTGGCGGGATTGTGTCTCAACGTGGTTGCGCCCGGCATGTCGCATCCGTGGCATTTCGACACCAACGAATTCACGGTCTCGATGCTGACGCAGGAACCGGATGCGGGCGGTGTCTTCGAATACTGCCCGCGCATCCGGACGCCGGAAGCGGAGAATCTGGCCGAGGTGCGGGCCGTGCTCACCGGAGCGGGCGACTCCTTCATCCGGCGGCTCACGCTGCGCCCCGGCGATCTGCAACTGTTCCAAGGCCGTTTCTCCCTGCACCGGGTCTCTCCGGTGGAGGGCACCACCCAGCGCCACAGCGCGATCTTCGCCTACAGCGACCGCCCGGGCATCGTGGGCGCGGTCGAACGTACCCGGCAGCTGTTCGGGCGGGTTCTTCCGGACCATCTGGCCGCGGCGGGAAATGCCGTACGCGGTGACCGACTTCTCGACTGATCACCCGTTCGACTCAGGAGGAATCTCAATGAGGTTGTCAAGTCCTACTGGTGATTTCCGGGTTTGCTGATGGGGTCAGGTTGCGGGGGCGGGCTGGTAGGTCTTGTGGTC
>NZ_JOJF01000055.1:0-11404 GCF_000720265.1 Nocardia sp. NRRL WC-3656
TCGCCCATATGCCAACGCGGACAGCATGTTCCGAGACGAGTTGAGGGTGGCACCGCTACGCGGTGCCACCCTCAACTCACTTCGACACAGAACCTAGCCAGAATGGGCTGGGAAATCCACGCCATCGCCACATTCGCCGGTCACCGGCACACCGACTCCACACTTCGATATATCCACCTGTCCAGCCGGGACCTGGCCGACAAGCTCAACAGGGGCATGGATCACATCCACGCCTGGCGCGTCGCGATGCTCGCCGGCATAGATACTCCGGCGGCCGGAGCTGACCGATGACTCTGCCGACGTTGAAATCCACTGCTGTCCAGGGGGATCGGTGGACATCGCCATTGGCTGGCCATCACTTCGACACCTCGATCGAGCTCCGGCCACGGGAGGCACGAGCGGTCACCGAGCTCGGCATCCGGAACTTGCGGCGGCTGCAATATCACGACCCGACCGCGCCCGGCTGGCAGACGATCCGGCGGCTGCTGCGGCCGATCGAGACGGTCAACGCCGGCCTGGATTCGCCGCCGACTCCTCATCGCCGCCGCGCCACGCTCGACACCGCCGCGGTCCTACTGGTCCGCTGCGCCGAGACCCGGCAATCGTTCTGGGGCTGGACCACCGACGAATGGATTCATGTCTTGGGCCGTACCCAGACCGAATTCCGCCGCCATGCGCCCGAGTGGGCCGGCGACGAAGTGCGTCCCTATTTGGCGGCGCACGCTTATCTACTGGGTTCGTTCACCGAATTCCATCGCCTGGGCAGTTTCCAGCGACTGACATTGTCGTGGAGGATCTTCGGCAAGGAGCGTGTGAACAGCGAGATAGGTCGATTGCGAAAGGTGTTGTCGCAGTGGGGATACCAACTCGGTCGTGACGATGATTCGCTGTTGCCGATGGTGACCTGCCAGCTGTTGCTGTTCAACCGCAGCCCACACCTGGAAGACCTGAACACCGACCTGTTCGACCAGTTCCGCAACAACCGACTGCTCCAAGGTGCTCGCCTGAACACCCTGTATGCCCTGCAACGCGCAGTGGCGGCACTGGGCTTCTGCGACCCACCACATCACCGCATCGGTGGGCAGTCTCCGAAAGCAACAGGCGGAGCACCCGTTTGGGAGCAATGGGTCGATCGCTGGCACGCCACCTCGACGTTGACCCCGCCCACTCGCCGCCAGACCCGATCCAACCTGCTGAAGGTCGGCCGCTGGCTCGCGGCCGAGCACCCCGAAGCCGCCGATCCCGCAGACTGGACCCGCCAGACCTGCGCGGCCTGGGTTGCCGCACTGGACCAGATGAAGGTCGGCGACTACGTCCAGCGCACGGCCGGACTCGGTGACCGGATCGGCAAGCCGCTCGAAGCACCCAGCAAGGGGGGCCAGCTTGCGGCGATTCGACGGTTCTTCAACGACTGCCAGGAATGGGAATGGATACCGCGTCGCTTCGACCCACTACGGGCACTGGGAACCCCACGCAGCATCGCGGCCCTGCTGGGGCCGAACCCGCGGGTCATCGCCGACGACATCTGGGCGAAACTGTTGTGGGCCGGACTGAACCTGCACGGCGATGACCTGCCGGTGACCTCGTCCGGACGGTTCTATCCGCTGGAATTGGTCCGTGCTGCCACGATCACCTGGCTGTTCGCGGGACTGCGCAGCAACGAAATCGTCCGGCTGCGCACCGGTTGCATCCGATGGCAGCACGACAGCACCACGATCACCGCCGACTCCGACGAGGTCCTTGCACGGGAAGCGGTCTGTCTGCTCGACATCCCAACGAACAAGACGGGCACCGCGTTCACCAAGCCGGTTGACCCGATCCTGGGCCAGGCCATCGAGGCATGGCAGGCCATCCGCCCGACCCAGCCGCGGTTGCTCGACCGGCGCACCGGTGAGCAGGTCGACATGTTGTTCGCCAACCGCGCCCGGCGGGTTTCTACGGTCTACATCAACCAAACCGTCATTCCAATGCTCTGCCGCAAAGCCGGCGTCCCCGACACCGACGTCCGCGGCGCCATCACCAGCCACCGGGCCCGATCGACCATCGCGAGCCAGCTCTACAACGCCAAAGAGCCCATGACCCTGTTCGAGCTGCAAGCCTGGCTCGGGCACCGTTCGCCGCAATCGACGCAGTTCTACGCCAAAATCACTCCGAACACCCTGGCCAAGGCCTACGACGACGCCGGCTACTTCGCCCGCAACGTCCGCACCATCGAAGTCCTCGTCGACCGCGACGCCGTCACCAGCGGCGCAGCGGCAGCCGGCGAACCCTGGCAGCACTACGACCTCGGCCACGGATACTGCACCTACACCTTCTTCGAACAATGCGCCCATCGAATGGCCTGCGCCCGCTGTGACTTCTACACACCCAAGGAATCGAGCAAAAGTCAACTGCTGCAAGCGAAAACGAATCTTCAGCGGATGCTCGTCAGCATCCCGCTCACCGACGACGAACAAGCCGCGGTCGAAGACGGCCAAGCTGCCCTCGACCGACTGCTGCAGCGCCTCGCCGACGTCCCGACACCCGCCGGGTCGACACCACGCGAGGCCGACTCGCTGCTGACGACCACACAGCTGCCGATCGTTGCCGTCACCCACGGCTGACCAGCGCTCGCTAGACATTTCAGATTCCACAGAAAATCCAAACTGATCAAACGACAAATGTACGGGCGCGCCAGCTTTGAGCTACTCCGACACCGGATCCTGCTCGCGTAGATGGACCACCACCGGAAGTGAGCCAGAACCGGCAATCCGACAGTCCCCACATCTCTCTGTCTGCCCTTCGCCGGCACTGGCAATTCGCGTGGACCACGCGCAACGGACGGCCGTCGGGAAGCGGATTGTTCGGGTGTTCACCGACGTTGGATCGCTGATGGCGCGGATGGTTCGTCTTGTGGGGTGGGGCCTGGCCGCCCCGGAATGCGTGCACGAAGCCCCTGCACGCGGCGCCGTCGCATCCAGCGTCGCGGCGATGGTTTCTGAGGCGACCATGGGTGTCGGGCGCTCTTCGGATTCGGCTGCGGGAAGCCGGCCATGCCGGATCAGTAGGTGCGACTCCGAGGGTTGGAGCACCGGGACTACGCGCATAAGGTTGGGGATTGCCTGTGCCATAGCAGATCTCGACGCGCCCGCGTAGATTGCCATCGAGGCGGCGGGCGGTTGGGCCGCAAACATGTTCCATCTTTCGGAGGAGCTGCAGATGCTCGCTGGTTGCCGGCAGGGCACTATCGAATCGTCCAGTACGCTCTGTTGTATCAAAGGTGCGATGCTGATCACCGATCTTTGTTTTCTGACCTACTGGATCGCCACTGTGTTCGGCGCTGTCAGCGTCGGCCCGGATCTTGTTATTCGGCAATGGAACTGGTCGTTCCTCGGCCTGGACCTCACCGCCATCGCGTTTGGCCTGTCGGGCCTGGTGATCGGCCGTCGGGATGCGGCCGCTGCTCTGCCGGTGATCACTGTGTCGCTGTCGCTGACCTCGGCTGCTGGGTTGATGGCGTTGAACTTCTACCTGGTGAGTGGCGACTACGACCCTCGGTGGTGGATTCCTAACCTGTGGCTCTTCGCGTTTCCGGCTTTCGCTCTGGTCTCGCTCTTGCGGTCGCCGCATACCGGCCGGACGCGCCGCAACTCTCGGCTTGCTCCGAAGTGGTGTGGACAGCGCGGGCGCGAGCGGCACGTTGGGATGACGGCCGACAACCATGCAGTAGAAGGTGCGTCCTCGCACTTGAGGTGGGAGACCGGTGCAATGGGAAATTGCGTCTGTAGCGGAATTTCGTTAATTGCGACGAAATTCCGATGACGTTGGCGCGCCGATGGTTTGAGAAATGCCCGCTGCGGGCGCATTACCGGTGCGACTCCAGGCGACGTGTCCGACGCGGGTAGGCGGATCTGCGACGTTGATGGTGGTGACTCCTGTGAGCTGGGGACGTAGGCTGAGGCCAGTATGGCGATGGCCAGGCGCTGCTGGACGAGTCTCGCAACCAGGTATGCAGTGGCGACCTCGAACGCGACGCCGTGTGAGCCCAGCGGTCCGCGAACGCCTGATCGGCTTGGACTCGTCCGGCTGTGCCGGGTGACAGAGCGACGGATACTTTCCGATAGCAACCGGGCGATGTCGATGTTTATCTGCGGCACAAGTGGACGATCCGGCGCGACCGCAGCGGTGTCCATGCCGGAGGTCTTATCGACGAAGATACGTTCGAGAGCCATCCTGCCGAGCTGGCGCTCGGTGTTCTGGTCAATCGTGTTGACCCGGATATTCAGGCGCCTTCAAAGGCGAACTTCTCAGAAGTGGGAATTCGCGTGATGCGCCAGATCATTCGACGTTATTACAGTCAGTCGTCCCTGAACCGGTGCCGGGTCCACTTGGCCGCGCTGATTGAATGTTGACCTCTTGTCGTTCCGCTAACGGCACCACAGCAGGGCATGTAGTCGTATCCACGCACACACAGGGCGCCCATGCATATCCACACAATAATCGGACCCACCGGCATCGGTAAAAGTGCGCGCGCGATCACCGAGGCACGTCGGCTGGACGCGCCGATCGTCGTCGCAGACCGCATCCAGTGCTACGTCGACCTGGCGACGACGAGCGCACGTGACACCGACGAGGAAGTCAGGGATCTGCGGCGGCAATTCTTGGACGAGCGAACCGTTGATGACGGCGATTACTCTCCCGACGCCGCCCACACGGCCCTGCGCCGCATGTTGCATGCATTGTCACGAGAGAACCGATGCGTCGTCGTGGAAGGCGGTTCGATCTCCCTGCTCGGCGCCTTCTTCGCTAATAGCGGCGACCTGCCGTACGAGGTGAGTGCCGAACTCTTGCGGGTCACAGACCCACGCGCCCACCTGCGCCGACTGCAGCTGCGAGCGCGCCAGATGCTTGCCCCTCCAGAGGGACGGTCTGGACTACTGCAAGAACTGACCACCGCGTGGCGGCATACGTCCCAGCGAGAATTCATCGCCTCTATCGTCGGGTTCGGCAGCGTGATCCGCTGGTCTCGCAACCATGAAATCCCGCTTGAATCACTATACGAATTCACGCCAAGCCTGCCTCAACACGAGGAACTCGCGGCCGCCATCGCCCGCGAGCACGCCACCTACGGCAGACTTCAACATCAAGCATTCCTCGCCATGCTGACTCGCACACGGCTTCGCCTGCATCAGGCGTGTCAAAGGGAATTGGGGGCGCAGTTGTGACTGTTCATCCACATCCCGCATCGTCACAGATGATCGTCCTCTGCGGAGAGAATGGGGAAGCGATCGGCTATCGGCCGAAGAACCGCGTCCATCACCGGTCCACCCCGCTTCACCTCGCCTTTTCTTCCTACGTCTTCGACGATCGCGCACACCTGCTGGTTACGCGACGCGCGCACAGCAAGAAGACCTGGCCGGGCGTGCTGACCAACAGCTGTTGCGGCCACCCCCAACCCACAGAGTCCCTCACCGAGGCAGTCCAACGCCGAATCCGAGAAGAACTCGGGATCACGGCATACGACACAACCCTCGTCCTGCCGTCATTCTCCTACCGCGCCGAAATGACCAACGGCATCGTCGAAAACGAGCTCTGCCCTGTGTATACAGTCCATACCTCCACCATCACCCCACATCTGAACCCCGACGAGGTATCCGAGGCTGCATGGATGCCCTGGACCGACTTCGCCGCACACGTACTCGATGGCACCCTCGCGGTCTCCCCATGGTGCAAATGCCAAGTCGAACAACTGTCACTACTGGGGCCAACCCCAGCGGCATGGCCCACGGGGGACCCAAACCAGCTGCCCCACGCAGCGATCCGCTGAAGATGCAACGACGGTAAGAAGGTGTTGCTCCGTGAAGGCAATATGCGTGTTCTGCGGCTCGAGCTCGGGCAAAGACACTGTTTACCTTAATCAGGCCGAGGCTCTCGGCCGCTGCTTGGCGGCCGAGGGTGTCACGGTCGTGTATGGCGGAGCGAAGGTCGGCACCATGGGCGCACTGGCCCGCGCGGCCCTCAACGCGGGCGCGAAGGTGGTCGGTGTGATCCCAAAACGCCTCGCTGAAGTCGAGATCGCTGCAGACGACCTCAGTGAACTCCACCTGGTCGAGAGCATGCACGAGCGCAAAGCGCTCATGGCTGAGCTCGCCGATGGGTTCATCGCGCTACCCGGCGGATTGGGCACTCTCGAGGAGGCTGCGGAGATCGCCACCTGGACTCAGCTCGGGCTCCATCACAAGCCTATTGGCTTGCTGAACGTCCACGGCTTCTATGATCAGCTACTCGCTTTCCTCGACCACGCCGTCGACGAGCAGTTCCTGCGCCGCGAGCACCGCAACCTGCTGCTCACCGACACCGAGCCAGTGGCGCTGCTCGCACGGATGCGTGCCTGGCACCCCGTCACCGATGGCGAAGTGGATCGACTCCGGGAATGACCACAGCTGAGCCGCACCGGCCGGTAATCCTTCAGACGGTTACGGACGGCTCCCAAGACATCGGAGAGGAACGGATCTCGGCGATAGTCCGGTTACGTCGCCGGCGAAAGAGCGTCCGTAATGTGCTCGCGTTCAAATAGCCGACTTTGGAGGCGACGGCTTCGACTGTGAGATGGGTTGATCGGAGAAGTCGCGTAGCGCGCTCCAGCCTGATCTCATCGACGAAATCCCTCGGCGACATGCCTATCTCGGCCTGCGTCGCGCGCTGGAGGCTGCGCACGGTGACTCCCAGCGAGCTGGCGGCGTCAACGAGTCGGAACTGCTCAGAGAGATGGTCACGAACCCAACGCTCGAAAGCGGCGACCAGAGAGTCTCCACGCGCGATCACCTCGGGTAGCGCGAACTCAATCTGAGTTTGGCGTTTGCCAAGCAGAAGATAGCGGGCGGTAAGTTCAGCCAATGCCGGGCTTCGGCTGGCGATCAGCGACAATGCTAGGTCTAAATGGGATAGTACGGCGCCAGCGGTGGTCACACGGTGGTCGCGGCACAGGATGTGTCCCTCTTGGACATCTACATTCGGATATCGGCGACGAAAAGTCGGTCCTAGCCACCAACTTGTCGTCGCGCGACTACCGTCCAAGGCACCGGATTCGGCGAGGAAGAAGGTGCCCGTACATGCCGCAGCGAGGTGAACACCGCTTTCGGCAGCTTCCGAAATACACTGCAAAACAGGGGAGTTCACAGAGGAGGAAACGGTGGCCACCAGGTCGTCAGCATCGAGTGCGTTGACCGCCGGCACGATCATCAAATCCAGAGCCGACGGAAGTTCCGACAGCGGAACCGCCGGAACAAGATGACCGCGCCCCGTGCGTGCAGTGTTGGTCAACGAGGCGACCTGCAGGCTCCACTCCTCAGGGGGAGGGTCGAACTCTTTTCGTAGCGCGTTCGCCATGCCGAATGCTTCCAAAACCGCCGCGAGTCCAAACTCTGCGGTCCGATCCATGACGAACACCGCTACGTTCATGGCGCAAATGATATCAGAAGAACTACATGCGACACACTGAAGCGGTTTCGAATTTTCGCCAACGACCCCTCGCTGAACACGTCGCCGCAGCTGGTGAATTGTTTCGCCGCCAATGAGAGACGGACTACGCGTAGCGACGTGGACCGAAATGTCGGATTCAGACGTCGCTCAAATCTCGATGTGTTCGCGGACGCCACCTGAGGGCGCTCTCGGTTGGCGGAGATGCTCAGCCACTGGCCACGCCCTAAACGGGACAATCACCCCATCCGTGTCGCAATCAGTATCAGAAGTGTCCGGAATGACAGTGGGGGTGCCAGTTCGGCAACGATAGTGTCTACGTAGTCACGCGCACTTGCGCGAGCCGCCGCCCGCAACAATCAGACGCGCAAACATTTGCCCGCCGGGAGCGTCGCCCAATCGTTTCTGGAGCACGTGTAATGACTCTCGCCCGAACCGCTTGCATAGCCGCCTCACCGTTGTTCTGCGAGCGACGCTACGGTTTCGCCGCCCCGACTCAAGCCTCAGGTCACCACCCTGACGCTTGGAGGATGCGCCTGGATCTCAGCCGCCTCGTCGGTGGTGTCACATCCGAAACGAAAGGGATGCGAGTCAGTCGGCCCGCCGTGGCAGAGGGCGGGTCGCTCGTCTACGAACGAGGCGATCTGGACCGCTTCATCCTTCCCGCAGCCAAACTCTCGCGCCCCGAACCGGAAAGCTGGGACGAAAACGGAGTAGGACATACTATTTGCGTTGAACAGTCCAGCATCGCGATCTGGTCCAGTGGCGGCACACATACCGAACGCAAGGCACCAACATCACCAAGTCACGCCGAGCGGTAGCACAATGTATCTGCATAGCAGGCACTGCCGCCTGTTCGAATACACAATCACCACGCAGAACCCTTGCGCGGTCAGTCTCACGCCAGACGCGATCGGCACCACGACCACGTTCTTCGATTGCCTAGCAGTGACCATCAGCATGCAACCAGGCGACAAGACGACCATAGCAGCGGCGGTTCACGCAATCCGCGAGCTATGCACCCATCCGAGTGCCATACAGATTGTCATCGAAGGACTCACGTCCTCCGGCGCTGGTCCTGCACGTCACAGCTTCGACGTCCTGGTACAACTGGCCGACGCATTGGATGTCTTGGACGAACTCGTCGAACAGCTGAGAGGTTACGGCGAACGCGTGCACCTGATCCCCTACGGCTGGAACACTGAAACCTATTCCTACATCAGCGGCGAACCAGGATCACAACACATCCTGACGATCGTAGCCAATGCCCAGGCCGGGACCCGTACCACTCGGCGATCGCAGGACGCAAGTTGAAATTTCAATGGACGGTCAGCTACATGATATTTCAACCAGAATTCTTTGCATCGCAGCCTGACCTCGTCGCGCGCATCCGCCGGCGCTCCAGCACATCCGTGGAACTTGTGCGACAGAAACCTTCGCACAGGCTTCAACGCCGCGCACGACATCGACAGGGTCGCGCAGGCTGTGCTCGGCCAGAGTTGTCAGCAACCATCACGCGGGCGTTCGCTTCGGTGTGCCCGCCGGATACCGCCTTGGGCGCTACCGAAAGCATCGACGACGACGTTTCACAGCGATCGACCTACGAATATTGGATCAGGTCTACACCGCGCCCAGGCGCTCAAATCAATCTGTTCCCTGCTGCGGCTTCTGATCCTTGGATTGTGTGGACGCCCGCCGATATCAGCCTGCTACCGAAGGACATCCGACATGGCACATATCCCCGATTCTACTGGTTCGAGGAGGCGCTCTTCAGTCAATCGAGTGCTCGTCGCGGGAGCCACCGGTTATCTCGGCCGACATCTCGTGGCCTACCTGAACCAGCACGGCTATTGGGTGAGAGCACTCGTTCGTCGGTCCGAGCAAGCAGAGATGCTGCCGGACGCCGATGAAATAGTTGTCGGCCGCGTCACCGAGGCGGATACACTCTCCGGGATTGCCTTCGGAATGGATACGGTCTTCTCCACCATCGGGATCACCCGCCAGCGTGATGGTGTGAACTACGACGACGTCGACTACCGCGGGAATCTTTCTCTGCTTCGAGAGGCCGAACGGTCCGGAGTAACCCGATTCGCCTACGTGTCGGTCTTGCACGGACGTGAACTACGCGCGACGGTCGCGCTGGCAGCCGCTAAAGAACGGTTCGTCGACCAATTGGACGCTTCGTCGCTGCAGACAACCGTAATCCGTCCGACTGGCTACTTCTCGGACATGAGTGAGTTCCTCGCGATGGCACAGAAGGGACGCGTCTACCTGATCGGAGACGGGACCAAGCGAATGAATCCGATCTCCGGTGCCGACCTCGCGCACGCGTGCGTCGCCGCTGTAGTTGCCGGGGAGCATGACATCGAGGTCGGCGGCCCTGAAGTGCTGACGCACAGGCAAATCGCCGAATCGGCTTTCGCCGCGGTAGGACGCGACCCGCGAATCACCGGCGTGCCCCTCGGAGTGGCGCGTGCATTGCGGCATGTAGCTGAGATCGCAACCCCCCAGCGCATCTACGGTCCATTGCAGTTTTTTCTCGCCGCTATGACCGCCGACATGGTTGCGCGGCCTTGGGGCGAGGACCATCTCAGCGACTACTTTCGAGCACACTCGCAGCCGAGAGAGTGATCATCCAAAGCGAAACGCTCAGCCTTCCGCGATATCGGCACGCGCTGATTCGCCGTCACTTCGCGTCATTCTCGATAATCCGGATGTCGTGGTGATTCTGCGCCTCACGGCCGGTTCTCGTCGATCGGGCACCGAGGTGCCGTGAAGCGATTGCTGAGCGCCGGCGTAACGTTCGCAGCGCAGGAACCTGATGACATCCATCAACCCTCTCGCTGGGGCCCGTGTTATGCGCTCCTCGCGTGTTCGCGCAATATCTGCATCCGCGACAGGACATCGTCGTGCCATGCCAACACTTCATCTTCCATGACCCAGTCCCTCGCATTATGCTCCTCGAACAGTGGCCGCAACCTACGGATCCCTTCCTGATCGCGGTCCAGCTCTGCCATGCTCAGCTCGTTCGGCTTCCACTCGTACAGCCGGTCCGAGCCTCGAGGCAGGAGTTCCACATAGTGGCGGGTAAAGAGGTTCGAGTTGGGGTCGATATCCCCCTCGAAAGTGCCCGCGTGATCAATACCGTAGACGTTCTCGCCGTCGCGTAGCCAATTGCGCGGACGATCCCAGTTTCGAATAAGGAGATCCAGCCTACCGAGTTTGCGCCCGCCGAGAGTGTCCTGCACCGCCCTCATGGCAGCCAATTGGTCTTCATACCCACCGGACGGAACGTGGCCAGGTAAACGCGGCATGAGCACCGAACCCCGTGTTTCGGAAATCACCGGTGGAACCGGCGCACCGATGGCATGACCGACCGCGGAAGACAATATCTCAGCGGATTCCCGCTTCGGCAACAATCGAGACTTCCGCACCACCTCAAAACCGTTTGGATACACAAGGAGTTCGATCAGGCCTTGGGTGCCTCTCATGTCATGCGGTGTACGGACTTCCGGCTGGCCCCAACGCTGGGCGGCGGCGAGACGCGCCGTAAACTCTTCCACCGACATAACCGGAGACGAAGCGCCGCCGCGCGCCGAAAATTCCGCCGATGACTTCGGCGACAAATCGAGCGGCTCAGGCGCGCCTTGCGGCGACCATCCAAGGACGGCCTGCTCGATCTGACGCCCGCCTTCCAGGTCTGCTTCGCGCGCCGTCTTGCTTGCGTACTCTGTCAGAGCCGCCGCAGTCTGCCGGATCGGCTTTTCCGCCGCACTGACAGCACCGAGGCCGACATCGTCGACAAGTCGCTCGGCGACCAACTTGCGGAACCATCTACCGAGCACTACTAGTGCCGTGTCAGGCAACCTTCGGTAGGTAATTGAGGTGCCGGATCTTGGAGCCGACGGCGAAGTCGCGTACGGGTCCAGCGTGCTGATTGCGCCAG
>NZ_JOJF01000056.1:0-10484 GCF_000720265.1 Nocardia sp. NRRL WC-3656
CGAGCCACCACCGGAAACCGCGAACCCCTATAATCGACACCGCTCACGGGTGGGGAATTTCGGCGAGCACAAGTGGGGAACTTCGGCGAGCGCAGTCACGGTGGCCACTCCGAAGCGGATGTGGTCGAAATGGCGGACGGCGTGGGCGTCGGTGTCGATGGCGAACACCACCCCGTACCGGCGGGCCCGGCGGGCCAGTTCGTCGTCGAGGTCGAGCCGGTCGGGAAAGGCGTTGATTTCCAACGCCGTTCCGGTACGGGCGGCTGCGGCGAATACCGCATCGGCATCGAACTCGACCGGTGGCCGGCGGCCGAGGATGCGAGTGGTGGGGTGACCGATGATCTTGACGTACGGATTCTCCATCGCGGTGATCAACCGACGGGTGAGCACGTCGGGCGGCTGGTCGAAATGGGAGTGCAGCGAGGCGACGAGCACGTCGAATCCGGACAGGAACTCGTCGTCCCAGTCGAGACTGCCGTCGGCGGCGATGTTCAACTCCGAACCGTGGAGCACCGCGATGCCGGAATGTCGTGCGAGCGTGCGTAATTCGGCGCGTTGAGCCAGGGCTTTGGCGCGGGTCATGCGCTGCATCGCCATCGCCGGGGCGTGATCGGTGATGGCACAGTATTGATAGCCGCGTGCCGCGGCCGCGGCGACCATGTCGGCGGCCGAGGCCAGGCCATCGGTGAGGTCGGTGTGGACGTGCAGATCGCCGACGATATCGCAGACCCGCACCAGTTCGGGCAGCCCGCCCGCGGCCGCGGCCTCCACCTCTCCGCGGTCCTCGCGCAGGGTGGGTGGAATCCACGGCAGTCCGAGGGCGGCATAGATCTCCTCCTCGGTACCGGCGGCCACCAGCCGATCGTCGTCGACCCGGAACAGCCCGTACTCGCTGAGTTTGTATCCGGCGTGCACGGCGCGTTCGCGAATGCGGATGTTGTGGGCCTTGGACCCGGTGAAATACAGCAGCGCGGCACCCCACGTGTCGTCGGGAACCACCCGTAGATCCACCTGAATGCCTGTGGTGGTCACCACCGACGACTTGGTCGGGCCGTGCGCGAGCACCCGATCGGTCAGCGGCAGGCCGCAGAACCGGTCCATGACCCCAGGTGCGTCGGCCGTGTCGGCCGCCGCCAGCAGATCGACGTCGCCGACCGTGTCGCGCATGCGACGCAGCGATCCGGCGTAGCCGGCCCGGCACACCCCCGGCATGGCCGACAGCCGGGCGACGAGGTCCTCGGCAAGGTCGAGCGCGAACGCTATCGGGGTGCGCTGCCCGCTTTCGCGCATACTCCGGATAGCACGCGCGAGGTTGCGCTCACTGAGCTCACCCCATCCCTTCAGCCGGGCCAAATCGCCGGCCTGCAGGGCGGTCACCAGCTCGGGCATCGACGATATGCCCAGTTCCTGGTACACCTGGTGTGCCCGTTTGGGTCCGAGCCCGGGAACACCGAGCAGAGCGCGCAGGCCCGCGGGCAGTTGAGCGTGCAATTCGTCGAGATCGGCTATGTGGCCGGTACGGCGCAACTCCAGCAACCGGTCGGCGGTGTGGGCACCGACATCGGCGATGGCCAGCAGTCCCTTGCGGTCCAGCGTATCGAGTTCGACGGGACAACCGGCCACCGCGCGGGCTGCCTTCTCGTAGGACCGCACCCGGTACCGATCGCCGCCGGAGATCGCGATCAGATCCGCTATCTCCCGCAGTTGTTGTGCGGCAACATCGTTCGACCGCATGACAGCCTCCTGTCGCGAACCCGGGTCATCGGCGTGCCTGTTCCGACGGCCGGGCTGGGCCATCTGTGTTCATTCGGCGGTGAGTAGTCCATAGTGACCGTCGTAGCGGTGGTAGAGGATGCAGCCGCGGTGACGGTCCTGGTCGTCGAAGAACACGAACGGCCACCCGGTGAGCTCGAGGCGTTCGATGGCGCCGGTGGTCGTCGTCACCGGCGGGGGTGCTGGGCTGAGCGTGATCGGTACGCTGCCGCGTGTGACGGTGTCGGGCCGTGGGTCCACCTGGGCGAGTCGGTAGCCGTCGCCGCTGCGGTAGAGCACGCTGTCGACGCCGCTGCCCGACTCGGTGAACAGGTGGAAGTCGTAGTCCATCATCTCCATTTCGAACGCGGCTTCGTCACACGTTTCGTCGGTCAGCGCATACGACTTGTGCCGCACCACCTCGCGTTCTTCGGCCGGGCGCGGGAAGTAGGGAAGAGGGGTGCGGGGTGGGGCGTCGTGCCGCCATTCGTGCGGGCCCGGCTTCGGTTGCTGGCCGCGAATGCCTTCCCAATGCCGGGCCAGGCGTTCGAATCGCTCCGTCAACCGGGCCTCGAGCAGGTCGATCGCTTCCCGGACGGTGTCGGCGGTGACCTGAACTCGTATTCCGTGTCCATTCACATTCACGTTGGCCTGGGCGATGCTCGGTTTCGTGGCCGCGGGATCCGCGCGCTCGCTCAGGCGAACGCGCGCGGACAAGATCGGCTCGGGAGCGAAAGTGAGTGCGTGGCCGATCTTTTCGCGCGCGTAGTCGGCCGCGCCGGCCGAAACGTGGTGGCCGCTCGAAACCTGCAGCAGGGAATCGGTGCTCGTTGCTCGTGGACCCCTCATATCTGCAACCTGCCTTTGTCTCATGAAGTCCGTGTCGGATGGCGGTGGCGATCAGTGCTCGACGAGACCGACCGAGGGTTTGTCGGAACCCCTTCGGTTCGGCTCGCACTTCCAGCACATCGTGCGGAGCTGGTTCCCGGCCAGGGGCGAAGTTCCTCGGTCCTGCCCACCGAAGTCCTGACCGGTGAGGTATGCGGGAGGACCTGCGGCAGCCCGCCCCTGGTGCGGGACCGAAGTCTCCCGTGGCGGGTGGACTACCTTGCGGTTGCGCGTGCCGATGTGGGAAGAGGTTCGTCGTTGTGCAGGGCTGCGACGGCGTCGGCGAGTAGCGGCGCGATCGAGCACACCTCGAATTCGGGTGGGAGGTCGCGGTGGGCGACGGTGTCGGTGAGGAGTATGCGTTTCAGGCCGAATCGACGCAGGTGGCCCACCGCGCCGTGGGTGAACACGCCGTGCGTGGCCGCGACGGTGACGTCGGGTGCGGCGTGGCGACTGCGTACCAGCCCGAGCGCGGTGCTGATCGTGGCGCCGGTGGAGATCATGTCGTCGACGATCACCGGCAACCGGCCGCGCACGTCGCCGATCAGCTCGAGTGCGGTGACCTCGGTGCCGCTCAGCCGGCGTTTGCGCACCACAGCAAGAGGGTTCGGCGACACCTGCGCATAGCGCTCGGCCAGTTTCACCGCACCCTCGTCGGGCGCGACGACCACACGGTCCGACAGGGCGATCTCGCGGGCCAGGACGGGCACGGCGGTGAGTATCTCGACCGGAACAGGGCAGATCGCCTCCAGGGCCGAAGTATGCGGATCCACGACCACCAGGCGGTCCGCACCCGCGGCGGCGATGGCCCGGGTGAACACCGCGACTCCCACGGCTTGCCCGGCACGGATGCGTCGGTCCTGTCGGGCGTAGCCGAGGTAGGGCACGACTGCCGTCACCCGCGCCGCGTGGGCACGGCGGCAGGCGTCGAGCAACAGCAGCAATTCCGCGAGGTGGTCGTTGACCGGCGGCGGGGTCGGTTGCACCAGGTACACGTCGCTGCCGCCGACGTTCTCGACGGTCGGGAGCAGTTCGCCGTCGGGAAACCGTTCCAGCACGGTGTCGGGCGGGCCCACCCCCAGCAGGTTCGCGAGTGCACCGGCCAACTCCGGATTCGCACTGCCCGTGATGATGCGCAGCGTGGTCATGATCGCGTCGTGTCCTTCCCGGTCGCGGTCCTTCCTGCATCGCTCTCAGACGTGTTCGGATGGCCGGCTCATCGGCAGGTGGGCCACGAACCAGCCCCGGGCGAGGTCGGCGACGCTCTCCAATGCATCCGGTTGCGTGAACAGATGGTCGGCGCCGGGCACCACCGTGACTGTGCTCGCGCACGACATCGTCGCTTGCGCCCGCTGGTTCGACTTCAAAGTGAACGGATCATCGCCACCGGCGATGAGCAGGGTAGGTGTCCGCACCCGCGTCATGGCGTCGCGGGCCAGGTCGGGCCGGCCGCTTCGGGATACCACGGTGGCGATGTCGACCCGGGGGTCGGTGGTCGCCCGCAGCGCTGCCGCCGTCCCGGTGTCGGTTCCGAAGTACGCGATCCTCAGGCCCTCGGTGTGTGGTTGGTGAGTGAGCCAGTCGGTGACGTCCACCAGTCGGTCCGCGAGCAGGTCGATATCGAAAACCCGGGCTCGGTGAATCTCCTCGTCCGGGGTGAGCAGGTCGAACAGCAGGGTGCCGAGTCCCGCCTGCTGGAGTATTCCGGCGAGGTAGCGGTTGCGGGGGCTGTGGCGGCTACTTCCGCTGGGGTGCGCGAATACGATCAGGCCGATCGGGTCGGCGGGGATGGTGAGATGCCCGCACAGTTCGATGTTTCCGGTGATCACGTGCACGTCGTCGTCGCGCAGCGGGGGCGGTCCGGGCTCGGCGTGCGGCGGTTCGGGGGCACCTGTCGCCGCGCGGTCCAGCAGTTCGGCTATGTCGTCGTCGGAGGGCCGCGGGAAGCTGCGGTACCACTGGCCCACGGTGTGCGACCATGCCGGGGTTTCGAGGCAGATCACCTCGTCGGCCTCGCGTTTCAGGGTGTTCACCGCCTCGCGGGCGGCGACCGGTACGGCGAGCACCACCCTCGTTGCGCCGTGAGCGCGGGCGATCCGGCAGGCGGCGCGGGCGCTGGCTCCGGTGACCATCCCGTCATCGATGATCACGGCGGTGCGTCCGGCCACGGGGGTCGGTGGATGCCCGTGCCGGAATAGGGCGGCCCGGCGGGTGATTTCCGCCCGCTCGCGATGCTCGACCTCGGCCATCTCGTCCACGGTGAGTTTCGCTTGCTCGACGATGAACTCGTTGATGACGCGGACATCCTCGCCGATCGCCCCGAAGGCGAGTTCGGGTTGGTGTGGCACGCCGAGCCTGCGTACCGGAATTACATCCAGCGGTGCCCCGAGCGCTGTGGCGACCTCGAATGCCACCTGAACGCCGCCGCGGGGGATCCCGAGCACCACCATGTCCTCACCGTCCAAGGACTGCAATGGCACCGCCAGCCGTCGACCGGCGTCGCCACGATCGATGAACAACATGAGATCACCTTTCGAGATCCGGAACGGTGTACACGTCGTCAGCGACCTGCCTTGTGCCCACCCGTTCAGCAGTGGACCGACGCGGCCTCTTTCGCGGCATCGGCCGCAGCGGGCGGCAGCTGCTTCGGTTCCCTTCCCGTGGTGGCCGTGGTTCGCCGGAGCCGATCAGTGTCCGACGGACGGGGTGGTCAAATGCTCGCGCATGAGGAGGCGGTGAGCCTGCTGGGCTGCGGCCGATCGATGCTCCTCGCCGGTGGTCGGTAGCTCCTCGAGGCCGCGGGCGAGTACCGCTACCGCATCACCGAGCAGTTGCAGGCGGTGTTCGAGGGCGTCCATCCGGCTGCCGTCGCCGTGCCCCGGCGGCCGCGCGGTGTGCCGCGCACCTTCGGGGAAGCCGCGCAACAGCTCTCTCATCGGTGCCGGGAGCACCGCGAACAAGCCGTCGAACTGGCCGGAGGAGCAGCGTTGCAGCATCACCTCGGTCACCGCGCCCACCAGACCGGGCACCTGGTCACGGGGGACCCTGGCTTCGTGAGCGAATTGGGCGAGGAATTCGTCGGTGCCGTGCCGGACCGGTACATGGCCGGGCACCCAGTCCTCGTAGTAGACGCCGCGCAAAATTTCGGGTAATTGCGCGGTCAGACGGGCCGATGCCGCGACATCGAGGCGATCGCGCACAGTGTGCAGCCAGGCGCACACCACACGGTAGGTGAAGGCGCGGTCCTCGGTGCCGATCCGGTCGGCGACCGCATGGAGCCATTCGTGGGCGGTATGAACTGCCGGTGCCAGGGGATCGTGCTGCAATGACATACATCCAGCGTCGGACCGCAGGCGCCGCGCAACAAGGGTCCGATGTCACTTCACAGCAGGCGACGATGCGGTATATCCGCCACCGGTTCATGCCGGCCGGGGAATCGATGGTCCGCGCGCTGCCCGGTCTCGCGCGACGACGAGCAGTGTCGTCACGACCGGGAACCCGATCCGATCATCCATGCCGCCGGCACGGTCTCGGGCGGATTGCCCGGCGTCTCGGGCTCGGTGGACAAGCTCCCCGACGGAACGAGCGACACCACTGGTCGTCGGGTTCATCGACGAATACCGCCAGGTCTACGGCGTCGAGTCGATCTGCCGTGCGCTCGCCGCGCACGGAATCCAGATCGCGCCGCGGACCTACCGCACGCCGACGACCACCGTCGACTCGCGACGTCGCAGATGCACACGTGGAGAACGCATTACGCGATCTGGCCGGGCAGCCGGAGGAAATGTACGGGCGCCGGAAAATGACCCGCTATCTGCGCCGGAGAGGCCACCAGGTGGCCTTCTGCACCGTGGATCGAATCATGCGTGAAGTCGGCATGAACGGCATCGTGCGAGGCCGCAAGCTGCGCACCACGATCCCTGCCAGGGACGGGATACGCGCCGGTGACAAGCTCAACCGCGACTTCACCGCCAGCGCACCCAACCGCGTGTGGATCGCAGACTTCAGTTGTCGTTGTCTTTCGCGCGATTACTACCTGAACCCTGTAGAGACGGCATCGCCCCGGCTCGCAGACCAGATGGCGCGCATGCCTCATCTCCACGGCCCACGCAGCAGAGTCCGGCGGCCGCCCGGGACGGCCGGCGTCGGCGCCTGTGCTGCCACCACAACAGCAGCATATCGACCTACTCACCACGCGCGGTGTGTCAGCAATCATTCAGCGTTCACGGGCTGGATAATCCGCATATGACGTCGATCGGGCTGTCCCGCAGAGCGATGCTCGCCCTGGCAGCGAGCGTACCGTTGAGCGTTGTGGCATCCCGACGCGCAGTGGCCGTCGCCCCGCCGATCCGATACACGATGACGGCGTTCACCAACGCCAGCCAGACCGATATGTGGGTCTACGAATCCACCGACGCAACGAATTTCCGGCTCGTCCAGGCCGACGCCTACCGTCCGCCGGACGCCGACCCCGCCGACACCCCGGCGGCGGCGGCCACGACCAAGAAGGGCTTGTGCCGCGACCCCAGCATCTTTCGTCACATCGACGGCGAGTACTACGTGACGTACACGACCGCATGGGAAGGCAACACCATCGGGTTCGCTCGCAGCCGCGACCGGATCCACTGGGAGTTTCTGTACGAGTACACGATTCCGTTCGATGGTGTCACCCATACCTGGGCGCCGGAATGGTTCGTCGACCGTGACGGCACGGTCAGCGTCCTGGTGAACATCGACGACGGCACGGTCTTCCGGCCCTGCGTCATGACCGCGACCACCTCATCGCTGAGCCGGCTGCATTGGACCACGCCCATACCGCTGGCAGGCGTCATTCCCGCACCGGGCGGCCTGGGCTACATCGACACCACGGTCAAGTTGTCGCAGGGACGCTACTACGCGTTCGTCAAGAACGAATCGACCAAGAACGTCGAGGTCGCGGTGGCCGACCGCCTGGTCGGCCCGTACACGTTCGCGCGAACCGGGAACTGGGCGCGCTGGGGCGGACCGGGCCCGGGACAACCGCGCGAGGGACAGTGCGTGATCCCGCTCCCCGACGGCCGATGGCGGATCTACCTGGATGCCTACGACCTCGACGAACCCACGCACGGTCACTATCTCTACAGCGACACCGTCACCGGCGACCTGCTCGGCGAGTGGACCACACCGAAGGACCTGCCCGTCCTTTCCGGTTTCGTCCGCCACTTCACCGTGTTACCCGAACAGCTGAACACCGGCCCGCAACCGGGCCCGAAGCCCGTCACGCGGTGAGGACGATCGGGCCGCGGCCTGCCCGCACCGACCAGGCACCCGCGGCCCCGCTCTGGGCATAGTCACGGAACGCGCGGACCGCCGGAGCCGGCGGCCGGTCCGCGGTCCAGACCAGGCCGATCTCGCGAAAAGCGGGCGGGTGCAACGGCTTGCCCTCCCGACATGACCTCCCGGTTGCCGCACCGGCGATCGCTGTGGGCACCGCCTGCGGCCTTCCCGCACAGGGAACGGGAAGGCCGGATCCCATCGTGGGAGGAAGGACCTATCAGCAGCAGCGCCTACAGCGGCGTGATCGCTCGGACGACGAGCATGCGCTGCGGGCTCGGGCAGATCAGGTTGTCCCAGGGCAGCCACAGCGATTCGGTGTTGTCGGGCGGGTAGACGCGCAGGGTGGTGGTGCGCAGGGCTGCGCAATCGTTGATCTGCTTGGGATAGGTGATGAACTCGAATTGAGCTGCCCCGCCCGGTGTGAGCGTGACCGGAGCGGGCTTGGGCGCCTGCGGACCCTCGTCCCGCACGGCGGGCTCGCCCACCGGGTCATCGCTCGGGCCGTTGGTTTGCGAGACGCCCGGGAAACCTTGCAGGACACAGGTTCGCGAGCTGGAGTTGATGAACCGTAGGAACCAGTCCCCTCCCACCGGGCCGCCGACCCCCTTATCCAAACGGAGTTGGGCGGTCACACACTTCGGGAAGGCGGTGTCGGCGGGAGTAGCCGGGTCGGCGGCAGCGGTTCCGGGCGCCGGCACGACCGTAGCCTCGGCCGTCTCGGGGACGCTGCCGCCGGGCTCGGTCGCGTGTCCCGATTGGGCGGGTTGCCCGGTTCGTGCTGACGGCTGCGAAGTTTGGGCCGCCGGAGTAGTTGTGGACAGCGACCCGGGAGTGGAGGCCGGGTCGCAACCGCTGACGGTGATCGCGATGCTCGCCGCGAAGCCGGCAACAATCAGTGACTTGGTACGCATGAGTCCCCCTCGAGTCCGATACCGCAACCGTTCGCACGCATATCGATCCGTACCAGCCCCCCGTTACGCCGCGGCGTCAGCAAGAATTCGCGTAAGCGGCTGCCGTCCAACACAGTTCGCCGCCAATTTCACTCAAACTATGCGTCGTGCCGGCCCAGTATTCCTTGCTGTGGCGCGGGGGCGACGGCCGGTGCGGCTGCTGAGCGGCTTCGTGGTCCCAATCGTGGTGGTGGCGTGGAGGTCGTCTATCGCGTGTTGCCGACCGCCTCACAGCGATCGGGCGATCACCCCGTCTGCCTGCTGCCGGTCGAGGGCGCGTTGCAGGGTCAGGGTGTCCTCCAGGACCAGATCGTCCACCAGCTTGCCCCAGCGCAGGGTGAGCCACTGCATCGCGGTGTTGCGGTAACCGCTGCCATCGGCCAGGGTTCCGCTCACCCGCAGCTGGACCGCGACCTTCGTTCTCCAGGGCGGGCCGCTGGAGACCACATCCACCAATTCCAGGCGCAGTCCCGGCAGCAGTTGATCGAAGCGAGCGAACCAATCGCGAAACGCCTCCGGTCCGCGCAGGTCGGCACCGAGCGGGGTATCGCCGAGAAAGCGGAATCGCAGATCCGGTGCCGCCATCGCCACGGCGGCGTCGTGATCGCCCGAGCCGGTGCGGCGCCACGTTCTCCGGACCAGGAACCGTACGATGGTGTGATACATAAAACGACTGTAAGCAGCTAGCTTGCTTAAAGCAAGGGACTCGAAGATGGGGCGAAAGAACTTCCACGAGATCGCGTGCTCGATCGCGCGTTCGGCGTCGATCGTCGGAGACTCGTGGACCCTGCTGATCCTTCGCGATGCGGCACTGGACCTGCGGCGTTTCGAGGAGTTGCAGCGCGACCTCGGTATCGCCACCAACGTGCTGAGCCAGCGATTGCAGCGGCTGGTGGACCAGGGCGTATTGCGCCGTCACCGGTACGAGCAGCGGCCCGACCGATACGAATACCACCTGACCGACAAGGGTCAGGAGTTGATTCCGGTGCTGTTCGCCCTCATGGCTTGGGGTGATAAATGGGAATCCGGGACCGAGGGGCCGCCGCTGGTTCTGCACCATCGCACGTGCGGTCATCGAGTCGAGGCGAAGGTGACATGCGATGGCTGCGGCGGCGAGCTGACGCCGGAATCGGTTGTCTATCAGCCAGGTCCGGGCGGCCGCACCGGCGAAGGTACCGCGCTGATCGCGACCGTGCTGAATTCCGCGGGCGACCGCACAACACCGTGAACGAGATCGGTTCGCCGCCGGCGGTTCGTCTCCTGGCGCACAAGGATCCCAGCTGGCGCCCCGCTACGAACCGGGATCAACGGCCCGTGCTTGCCTCGCCGCCCAGAGGGAGCGCCGCGGTCCGGCGCTTGTTCGCACCAGCGGGCCGCGCACCGGAGACCGGCCGCTGTCCAGCGGCGCCGGCGCCAGAGCCGAACGTTCGAGCTTGTAGACCGCTGTGGCATCGTGCGTGAGTTGCCTGGTGCACACGGCTAGGTTCTGTGTCGAAGTGAAGTGAGGGCGGCCCTTTGAGCCGCCCTCACTCGTGTCGCAGCCACTGATTGATGACAGCGATGTGGACGGTCGCCAGG
>NZ_JOJF01000057.1:0-10007 GCF_000720265.1 Nocardia sp. NRRL WC-3656
CTGGCGACCGTCCACATCGCTGTCATCAATCAGTGGCTGCGACACGAGTGAGGGCGGCTCAAAGGGCCGCCCTCACTTCACTTCGACACAGAACCTAGGTCGGTCAAGCACAGGTGCCGGGTCGTATGCGTGGAGAACCGGGGAACATCCGCGGCCAGCGCGATCCGCCGGACCACCTTCGACCACGTCCACAAGGTCAACGGTTCGGCCCGGTTCCGGCGCGACTCGGACAGGAACAGCGGACCACGAGCCCGGCTGATCGTTGCCCGATGCTGCAGATACAGCGACAACAACACACCCGTCGGTGCCGAGTAGGGCACCACCCGTTCGAGCCGGTTCTTCGTGGTCTCCGCCCGCACCCGCACCGTCCGATGGGCCGGATCCAGGTCGTCGGTGCGCAGTGAGCACAACTCCTCCCGCCGCAACGCAGCGTCGTAGGCCAACGCCAGCATCACCCGATTGCGGACCGGCTCGCCCGCTGCCACCCCGAGAATGTCGCGCCATTGCTGCTCGGTCGGGATCCACGGCAGCTTCGTCACCCGCGGCACAAGACCACGCTGATGCCCACCGGCACGCAGCCGTCCGGGCGTATAGCGGCCCCGGCCAACAGGATTCGACTCCCGCAGCCCTTCCTCCATCAGGTGGTCGTAGAACAAGCGGACCGGCACCAGCCGCTGCTGGATCGTCGCGTTCGCCAGCCCCGCACCGGAATCGATCGACACCACGTTCGCTCCACGCCGGTGCGGGCGAGAGGTCAACTCCCGCACGAACATCGCGACGTGGGCGCGGCTCGCGGAAACCGGATCCACCTGCTCCCGCTCACACAGCAGCAGGTACTCCGCCAGCCCGCGCCCGTAGGCATCGATCGTCCGCGGCGCCCGCCCGAGATCAACCCAGATCCCCAGCCACATCGCAGCCTGCTCGTGTCGTCCGAGCACCGGCCACTTCTCCACCAGCGCCACCGCGCCACTCAATCTGCCTCCAAAGTCCGTGGTCACCCCGGGAGGACATGATCACCCCGAGGCCAGATTCCACGTAACTTTTATCGTGTTGACGCCTTCTATCGGGTCGTTGCTGTAAGGGACGGTCAGGCCGGCGATGCCGGCGATCGCGGCGTCCTGGTCGAGGGCGCGCAGGAACGGGTCGAGTTCGGTCAGCCCGGCCTCGCGGACCTGCTTCATCCGCCGTCCAGGTCGTTGCCGTGGCGTGCGGCCAGGATCGACGCGAACTCGCCGACGAGCCGGGCCAGGTTAGTTATCTCGGGGCAGGCGGCGACGAGTTCGTCCGGATGAGCGCGTCGCCCGGCGTGAAGAACGGCGGGGCGGCTCATGATCCACGAGGTCAGCCGCGGCGGCGAGGGAATGATCCGGTCGTTCTCGGCGCGGCCCTGGTTGAGATATTTGTGCAGCAGGTCCGGCCTGCCGGTGTAGCCGAGCGCCTTGATCTTGTGGAAGAGGTGCAGGACCGGGACCGCAGGCTGCTCGGTGCGGCGGTGCCGCAGGTGGTCGCGGTAGGGGCCGACAACGCCGGCTCGGTAATACGGTGACGGCGCAGCTGATCCGGCTCGGACGCGCGGGCGTAGCGTTTGACCATCACATTCGAAGGCCGGATCACCCAACCGGAAACAAACCTCTACCGGGGCAGATCCAGCGGTAATCCGTCACTCCGTAGTGCACGTCGGTTCCTTCTCTGTGCTGGTGAACCGTGCTGGGCGAGGCTAGGTTCTTGCAGTTCCATTCGGGCGCACCCGTGCAGAACCCGGGCGGTTCGTAGGTTGAGGCCAGCAGAAGAGAACTGGGTGAACTCGGCAATTGCGACCTTGTCGGTGCAAACGACAACGGTTACAGAGCCGATCCACGGCGCGGCCGAGGCAGCAACCGAACCCAGTGTTGCGCCGCGCCCGCTGTGGGATGACTCACAGAAGGATCTGCGAGACGTCATCGACGACAAGCGGATGCATAAGAGCATGAACGAGAGTTGCCGGTCACATCCGGCGGATGGGTAGGAACTTCGGTGGCGATCACGGATATTCAGGCGTTCGCTCATCTCACCAAGGCCGATATCGAGTCTTTCGGTCGTGAGCTGGACAAGGTTCGCACAGACATCGCGCGATCGCTCGGGCAACGAGACGCGGACTATATTCGGCGGGTCATCAAGGTTCACCGCAGTCTCGAGGCCGCTGCGCGGTTGCTGTTGTGCGCGAGCCGGCATCGAGCGCCGCGAATAGTCGGGACCGTGATGCTGGCGGTAGCCAAAAGCATTGAGATGATGGAGCTCGGCCATAACATCAGCCACGGCCAATGGGATTGGATGAATGATCCCGAAATCCATTCCACCAGCTGGGAATGGGATTTTCTCGGTCCGTCCGCGCATTGGAAGCGTTCTCACAACTACGTTCACCACACCTACACCAACGTCTACGGGATGGACGAGGATTTAGGCTTCGTGGTGTTGCGGATGACCCGCGATGAGCCGTGGCGCCCGATCCATCTACTGCAGCCGCTGACGAATCTGCTGATCGCCGCGTCGTTCGAGTTGGCCATCGCCGTGCACGATTTGGCGGTCGAGCGGCAGCATCTGGGCATTCCCCGCGCCCGGTTGGGGTCGAAGCCGAACATCGAGTTCGCACAAAAGGTTGCTCGCCAGGTCGGTAAGGACTTCCTGCTGTTCCCGGCGCTGAGTGGGCGCGGGTTCAGGCATACGCTCGCGGCGAACACGGTGGCGCTGTTGCTGCGCAATATATGGTCCTACTTGGTGATCATGTGCGGGCACTTTCCCGACGGCGCTGAGAAATTCACCACCGAGCACATGGAAGGGGAGACCCGTGGTGAGTGGTATCTGCGGCAGCTGCTGGGGACCGCGAATTTCCACGCTGGCCCTGTGCTGGCGTTGCTGAGCGGTAACCTCTGCTATCAGATCGAGCACCACCTGTTTCCTGATCTTCCCAGCAACCGCTACCCCGAAATCGCCGAGCGTGTCCGCACGCTGTGCGACAAATACGACCTGCCCTACACCACCGGCTCGCTACTCGGACAGTTCTGGCTGGCTCACCGCACCGTGTGGAAGCTCGCGGTGCCGGATCGGTTGCTGCGCCGTACCTGCGACGATGCCACCGAAACCCGCTCCGAACGGACGTTTGTCGGGACTTCGCTCGCGTCGGGCGGTCGGTCCATCTGGCAGGCGAGTGACCCGCTGACCGGTGCGCGACGTGGGTTGCGCACCGCTCTCGCTGTAGCCGACTCATCGAGGCGGCGGGCAAAAAATGGTCGGAGCCGGTGGTTCGGGCGGGCACCGATCGCTGGCGAACGCTGACGACAGCAAGGATGTGTCGTCGACCATGGAACGGCCCGCGGTTCGGATTCTCGCCGTGGCTGGCCGTCGCCTCGCCTTGATGGGCGGAATGGCGATCCGTGCAACGCACGCGCTCACCGCACGACAAGACCAGAACATCGGCAACCAGAGATTCCGGTTTGCAATCGCCGAAAACCCAATGAAGTTCGGCAATTCGGCTGGTAAGCGATCATGTGCCGGTTCGGGCTGGGGGTCTGGGCGGTTGGTGTTCGGCTTGGCTGCCGATGAGGTTGGTCGGTGCGCTGGAGGTTGGGGTTCGTGGCGACGCGGGTGTATGCGGACGAGGAGTTAGAGCAGCTTCGGGGTTCCGGGAGATGAGTCGCGAGGAGGTGTTCCGGTTCTTCACCCTAACCCCTGCAGATGTGTTGCATTAATGGCCACCGTGGCTGGCGGGCGGCTGATCGGCTGGGATGGCGGTGGGCCTTGTGCATGTTGCCGGACTCATCTTTCTTGCACAGCTTTTCGACACCAACTACAACGTCGGCACGAACTGGATCGACCCCGCGCCGACCAGCAACTCCTCAACATCGTCGACCACACGTCGTCTTCTTCGAGCCAAGACTCGCAGATTTGGGACGGACATGTCTGCGCGTTAGGGGATTGCAGTCTCGATCCGGGCGAGGTAAGTAGCGAGGATCTCTTCGAATGCGGCGCGGCGGTCGGCTCCGAGGGGGCGAATCTCACGAGCGAAGTGGGCCAGGGCGGGGAAGCGGTCGGGGTCGGCGCCTAGTACCGCGACTCGAAACTGCTCCATGCCCTGTTCGTACTCGTCGGCGGTGAGGGTGTCGATGCCGGCCTCGGAGGCGATCAGCGCGGCGAGCAGGATCACGATCCGGTGGTAGTGGCGCGGAATCTCCTCATCGGGCAGGCTCGAGGCCCGCAGAGCCTGTAGCAGCTCCTCCATGACCAGTCGGGAACCGGCGCCGCCGGAGCCGTAGCGTCCCCAAAGGGCGGCGAGTTGGGGGTGCTGGCCGAAGGCCGTGCGTAGGCGCAGGGCGGTTGCGGTAATGCGCTGCTTCCAGTCTTGCTCAGGGCGGTAACCGTCCATCGCGGCCGCGAGGATCCGGTCCGCTACCTCGCGCAGTAATTCGGTCTTGTTGCGGAAGTGCCGATAGAGGCTGGAGGAGTCTGTCCCTAGCACTGCGGCCAGCTTGCGCACGCTGAACGTCTCGGCGTCGCTGGTGCGCAGGAGCTCCGCCGCCGTGTCCAGGATCTCCTCGGTCGACCAACGCCTTCGGCCTGCCATCTCGTCCCTCTCGTCCCGGTTCACCATAATGGATGCGCTTGCCTGTGCACGCACTGCGTGCAACGGTGTAGTCATATGCGAGGCGAGATGCCTGGCTTGGAGAAGGAGACGGAGAGATGAGTGATACCGCCGCTGTGCAGAGGCCATCGGCACCGGATTTCTCGGCGATGACACCGGAGAAGCTGGCCATCTACCGTGACGCGGAGAATCGCTGGCGGGCCTCCAGTGCCGCGTGGCCGGTCATCGGGGAACCGGACTCTGGGGCCGCGATCAAATGGCAAGAGGTGGCGCTAGCGGACCGCGATCTTTCCGTCCGGGTGTACCGGCCGACGTCGACGGGCGACGGCGAGGCCGATATCAGAACCGACCTGCCACTCGTTATCCACGTGCATGGCGGCGGTTTCGTGGGCACAGCGACGCAATGTGACTGGACCAACAGCCACCTCGCCGCCCACTTGCCCGCCCTCGTAGTCTCGGTCGAGCACCGCCTCGTCGGCCCGGGCGCTACTGTCGCGCACGCCTTCGACGACGGCTGGGACGCGCTCGAGCACGTCTTGCGGCGCGCTGCGCAGTGGGGTGTCGACCCGGCTCGCACGGCCGTCTTCGGCGAGAGCTTCGGTGGGCTGATCAGCGCCCTAATTGCGATCCGAGCCCGGAACGCCGACCTGCGGCTTGCTGCGCAAGTGCTGGTCAACCCGGCAGTCGAGGTGACCGAGACGATGTACGACTATCCCTCTATCGTCGAATATGCCCATGATCCGAGCCTCGCCGTCGCGATGCTGCGGCTGCTGCAGGAGCTCGCCGTACCGCGGGGAATCGACACCCGCGCATTCTCGCCGCTATACGCAAACGACCTGAGCGGGCTCGCCCCTGCTCTGGTCGTGGTGCCGACCCGGGATGCGCTCGCCGATCACGGCCGATGCTACGCGGAGCGACTGCGAGCGGCCGGGACTTCCGTACGGCTCACAGAGTACTCGGGCGCGCGGCACGCGTTCCTTACCCTGCCGGGTATGGAACCGCAGGCCGAGGCTGCCCAGGCGGAGATCCTCGCCTTCCTCCGGGCGGCCCTGGCTGAGTGACAGGGGAAGCGATGAACACGACCGAGCCGGGAGACGGTGGCGCAGTCAAGACCGCGGACCAGTGGCGCGCCACCGTCGCCCCCGACATGCGCAAGGTCATCCCCAGCGGCGCATATCCTCGGTTTCGCGCATGATCGAATCCGCCAACCTGAACCCGGCCGAACAGTTCTCGCACGGGATGCGCCGCATCCTCACCGGGATCGCAGGCTCTCAGCAGACGGCACAATGATCGCGAATACACCGAGGACGGTCCCACCCGAATGGAGGAAACATCGAAGCGATGCACTGATCTGGTCTAGAACTGGCGTGATCACGCGCGTCGAGATCAGTCGGGTCGGCCGCGCTCGCAGTGCCATTAATGAATGACGCGGTGGACGGTTGAGCGACTTATGTGCGTCGCGAAGCGGCGTGCCGTACCCCCGGTTCAACCGGGAGAGACTTGGAGGGAGGTTTCTGGGTGCTAATCCAACAGTCGTTGAGTGTGGAGGCGTCAGCACCGCGACAGGTAGCTCCCGCGCCCCGCCCCCGGCGGCTCCGCAGTGGATAACCCGGCGCGGCAGTGGATAACCCGGGGCGCGTTTTGCACCCCCACACGGGGCCACCGGCCTGACCAAGACCGGCAAGGCTATGATGTGTGCAAGACACTGCCACCGACGCGCCGCAACCGCTGGCGCCACGAATGAGCGGCTGATTTGTATCTCAACTAGACGGTGGCGAGTAGGTCGGTACCTTTCCGCGCCGAACGAGTTGCCATCAAGTAGCTGCGGTTTCGGTTGGAGGCAGGTCACCGAACATTCGCAGGTTGCTGTAGTCGATGGGTTTGTATTCGTCGATGTCGTCGATAGGTCCAGCGCGTTGATCCCATCGACCGATCGCCTCATCCCAGGAGAAATACTCCAGATCGGTTGGATCGAGGTATATCACCCCGTGGAGGATCGCTCCGTCGGGCAACATTGATGAGTGAGGCAAGCAAATTTTCCCATTGTCTACATGCGCGGCTAGAGGATGGGGCTTTCTCATGGTGCGATCTCCACTCTCGATGTCAGTGCCTCAAAGTAGTCGCTCAGATGCTTGGCTGCAGCCGCGGATCCTAAGAACCTGCGCCGAGTAATGTCAGTATAATACCAGGCTAAGCCCTCGGCGAATAGTTCGTGTTTTCCGACTGGGTTATGAATCGAAAAATGCTCGCTCTCGAGTTTCGTCATTTTCATCAACGGGATAACATGATTGTATAGTTTGCCGAACGCTTCTTGCTGGCTTGGAAAACCAAGTGCATGATCAAAGGCATGCGCGAATTCGTGTCCCGCTGCGTCGATACTTCCGTGTCGCCGACTAGCCACGAGCACCGCGCGAGCGTTCGGATCATAGATACCTGCTACGGAAGTGTATTTTAATTGGCCTTTGTCGCCAGTGCGTTCGTGTCCACGCGCCCTGGTCCAGGCGGGGTGGCCCACGTCCAGCGCGCTACCCTTTGCCAACCATATCCCACCTCGAGGTCCGCCTCTCATATGTGCCGCCACGATATGGTGGTGCCTTTCCGGAATGCGTGCCAACGAGCGGGCATGAACGCGGGCAGCCCACGAACCATCCGTGTGGTACATATCCTGATATATGGCGCTCAACATTTCTTCTGACGACCGAGGCGAGATCACGGAAATTCGTGGTGGCTCAACGAACTTCGGGGCTGATACTATGAAACGTGCGAATTTCTCGTCCGATCCCACAAGCGCATTGGCTGCAGCTCGCAAATGGTCTGCCGAATCCGTATACTTTGTCGACAGATTTCGAGACAACCGTGAGAACATGCCCTTGAGCCCGACGGTGACGGATTCAAGACTGTCGGTAACAATGTTTCTCAACTGGTTCCTATCTCTCTCCTCAGAAGCCGACCGATCGGCGACGGGGCTGCTGCGCGATCAGGTGACAGTGATTGTGCGGCCTGAACGGTCGCTGGGGCCATGATTGTCTCGTACTCGATCGGGGTCAATCGGCCGAGCCGGGCTTGGCGCCGTCGTGGTAGGTGCGTTCGATCCACGTAACGATCGCGATCCGTAGTTGTTCGCGGGTGTCCCACCGCTGCCGGTCCAAAACGTTGCGTTGCAGCAGGCTGAAGAAGCTTTCCATGGCGGCGCTGTCGCCGGCCGCGGCGACTCGGCCCATGGATCCGGCCATGCGATGACGGTTGATCGTGTGGACGAAGCGTCTCGAGCGATACTGAGACCCGCGGTCGCTGTGCACCACATCGCCGCGCCGGGCAACGGCATTGTTCAACGCGGTCACCGCCAGACGGGATTTCATCCGCGAATCGATCGAATAGCCGACGATCCGGTTGGAAAACACGTTCTTGACCGCACACAGGTACAGCTTGCCTTCACGCGTTCGATGCTCCGTGTAGGGGTCGGACCGGGGCGCGGTGCCGATGTTGCCATCGGTCCGTTTCCCCGACCCGCCCTCCGAACCCGCCGTGCGTCTCTCAACGCAACGGGCTCTCCACGGGTTATGCCGTTGTGGCAGTGACTATTCCCGGTTCGCGCCAACTCCAGGGTGTGGCGATGTCGTAGCCTCGAAAGCGGTATCGGGTGACTTCCACTTCCCAGGGCCGGAACATCGCGGTCCGTCCGTCGCGGATCTGCCATCCGGGCAGGAACCGGCGGCGGAAAACTCCCCAGGCCAGCCCGTGATGTCGTTTGCGCATCCAGTCGACAACCTTCCACCATGCGTAGTGGTCGAGGTAGCTGAAGGTGCGTTTGGACACTCCGTGCTGGAAATAGCTGCACCAGCCCCGCAGAACGGGGTTGAGTCGGTGCAGCAGGTCGGCGAGAGTTCGATGCTTGTGTCGGCGAGTCACCATCCTGACCTTGTCGATGACCGACGCGAGCGCCTTCTTCGATGGCCAGGTGTAGACGTATTTCTTCGCCGTGCCCCGTTTGGTTTGCCGCTGGATGCGGAAACCGAGGAACTCGAACCCCTCATCGATGTGGCAGACCCTGGTCTTCTCCGCCGACAGGCGTAAACCGATCGGCGCGAGCACCGCTGCGACCTCCGCCCGTAGCGCTTCGGCATCGGCCCGGTCACCGTGGACCATGACGACGAAATCGTCTGCGTAGCGGACGATTTTCATCGTGGCCCCACCGGCTCGGCGATACTTGGCGCGAGTCCAATACGGGCCGAGCGCTTCCCATTTCGCGGCGAAGTGCTCGTCCAGCACGGACAAGGCGATATTGGCCAGCAGCGGCGAGAGGATCCCGCCCTGCGGAGTTCCGGTGGCGTTGCTGCGGAAGGTGAGATCCTTGGCCAGGATTCCCGCCTTCAGGAACGACTTCACCAGGGCAAGAACACGTTTGTCTCCGATCCGTGCCCGCACCCGCTCCATGAGCGCGGTGTGGTCGATCTCGTCGAAGCACGCCTCGATATCGCCCTCGAAAACCCAGTGGTAGGCACGGGTGCCGCTGGCGAGGTAATGGATCTCGGCGATCGCGTCCTGGGCTCGCCGACGCGGCCTGAAACCGTAACTGCAAGACCGGAAATCGGCCTCGAAGATCGGTTCCAGGACCAGCTTCAGCGATGCCTGCACCACTCGGTCGGCCGCGGTGGCGATGCCCAGGCGACGGAGCTTGCCGTTCGTTTTCGGGATCATCACCTCCCGCACCGGATCCGGCCGGAACCGCCGCTGTTTGACCTGCGCATGCAAGGCCTCGAGCATCAGTACCGACTCTTGCGGACCGAGGAATCGCGGAACGATCCCGTCGGCACCGGCCGAGCGAGCTCCTTTGTTCGTCCGCACCCGCTCCCACGCCACGGCGAGGAACGCGGGATCGTGGACGAGGTTGAACACATCATCGAACCGACGGCCGGGATCATCGACCGCCCAATGGTGCAGCTTGCGCTGCATCCTGCGTACCCGCAGCTCGGCCGTTTCCAGGTCGGGCCACGGAGCACTCGTATTCACAAGTGACCTCCACAGTCTGCTTGTTCTGCTGCGAACCCGCTGGAGCCCTTTGCCATGTGACCGGCTCTCCCGGCCTCGGACTACTACGGCTCCTCCGCCCCGTCCCGCAGGCATCAGCCGACGACGCGCTTTTCCGTTCCGCCCGAATGGATTCCGGTCGGAAAGGAACCAGCGAGACGGTTCCCGTGTTCACTGTCAACCGATTGACGGGTGAGGTGTCCAGCTATGCCCCTGCGACTTCGCCGTGGTTACGCCGCAGACCTTCACCACGGCCTCCCGGCCGGCGGTCAAGTCCAATTGCGTGGTGTATCGGGGTGATTGCCGCGTGATCCTGGTCGGTCAGGCGGTCAGTGCTGGGGTGTCCTCCTGTTCGCTGGGGTCG
>NZ_JOJF01000058.1:0-15120 GCF_000720265.1 Nocardia sp. NRRL WC-3656
GCCGGCATCGACTCCTCCGACACGATGATCCCTTCCGCTGAGACGCTCGGCCTCAGCCTCTCCGATCACCGTCCCGCCCACAAGATCTCAGACAGTCCCACCGATCCGGTCGCACCCCGGTCAGCAGAATGCGGTGTCGAAATCGGGTGTATCAGGTGGGTTCGAGACGTGCGCTGTCCCTCGGAACTCACTGCCCGGCGTCTGCGTTGTGAAGCGTTCCGAACGGCCGCCGACCACGCCGCAATTCGGGTGCTGGACCCGGCTCCTGCATCATTGCATGGAGGGGCTGCTGCACGGTCTCGGCGATCGCTGACAGGGTGTCGCGGATAGTTCGGGCGTTTGGGTTTTGCTATCGGGAAGGGGGCCCTAGGAGAGGGAGGACGATCGTGCATGTCGGTGGGGTGGCGTGGGCGGGGTCGAGTGCGTCGAGTACTTCGTGTATCGCTACTGGATCCGATGTCAGCTCGTTGTGTTCGGTGAAGTCGGTCGGGCAAAGATCTTGTAGTACAACGTTGTGCACGTTGTGG
Organism: Nocardia sp. NRRL WC-3656; assembly: GCF_000720265.1. Taxonomy (NCBI): domain Bacteria; kingdom Bacillati; phylum Actinomycetota; class Actinomycetes; order Mycobacteriales; family Nocardiaceae; genus Nocardia; species Nocardia sp. NRRL WC-3656. The sequence goes on from NZ_JOJF01000058.1 coordinate 528, forward strand.
CCGTCGAGAAGGCCTGTGGTGTAGGGGGTGGCGATCTGGTCGTAGCGGGTGACGATCATGGTGAACGGGATCGCCGGTGTGGCATCGGGGTTCGGTTCGAGGTCTTGCAGGAACGGTGCCCCGGGTGACAGCTGACACGGTCCGCAGTGACGGGTGGCCGCCGCGCCGCTCCCGGTGGATTCCACCAGCGGCTGCACACCGGCGAGACCGCTGACCGTCGATCCGTGCAGGGGGGCGGCCAGTGCGACGTAACGGCCGATCTTCGACGCCCCGCCGAGTCGGCTCAGGTAGTAGTAGGCCACCACCCCGCCTATCGAATGACTCACCAAGTCAACCTGTTTCGCCCCCGTGGCGGCCTCGACCCGATCTATGAAGTTGCCGATCTGTGTGGCGCTGTCCTGCACGGGAGCGGTGGCGCCGATCGGGCCCAGCCCCTCGGATCCGTAGGTGGTGGTGTACACGCAGTAGCCAGCGTCGGCCAACACTGGCGACAGTGTATTCCAGCTGATGGTGTCGTTCGACAATCCGTGGAGCAGCACAACGGGATTCGGATGTGCTGCGGTCCGCCGGCACGATCGATCGTTGGCCCCAGGAGGCGATTGCCCCGGTCCGGTCAACTCGGCCTGCACACCACCCAGATAGCTGTAGGAGGGGGCGGGATCGGGTACATGATCGTCGGCCACGGCTGGACCGGCTGTTGTCACGAGCACCGTAGCAGCCAGCGTGGCAACGGATATCACTCGTCGCATCGACGCACTCCTTCGTTTGTATAGCCGGTCAGCAGTCCTTCCGCCCCCGCCGCGGAAGGAATGACCGACCGGCCGGTCATAATGTAGCATCGGGATACGCTGGCGGCAGCCTGAGAGAGGAGAGCGGTCATGGCCCGACCCTCGGAGCCCGGTCGTAGGGCGCTGTTGGACGCCGGTTCTGTGGTGGCCGAGCGTGCGGGACTGCGGGGGCTATCGGTCAACGCTGTGGTTGCGGCGGCGGGAATGTCCAAAGGCAGCTTCTATCACCATTTTTCGGACCGACGTAGTTACATGATCGCCCTGCACCGCCGCTACCACGATGTTCTGGCCGAAGCGATCCTCGCCGAAATCGGCGATCTCGCCCCGGGTTTTTCCCGTCTTGCCGCTGGCGTCACTTCGTATCTGGATGCATGTTTGCGGACGCGCGGTACGAAAGCCTTTCTTGCTCAGTCGCGTACCGACACCGACTTGCTCGATGAGGTCCATGCGCGCAATCGAGCAGTGGCTGCAGTCATCGAGCCGGATCTACGGGCTATCGGGTGGGACGATCCTGCGGCCGTGGCGCACCTGGTCGTCGCGATGGTCGCCGAAATCGCTTTGGCCGAACTGTATGCCGATGAGCCGCAGCCGACTCTGCGTTCAGCGGTGATCGGCCTTATCAACAGGGAGTAGGCGCAGCTCGCGCAACACCGACCGGCAACACCGCCGACTTCGTGCTGACCTCGGTCTCGAACGGTATGGCTCAGGGGGAGCCGTCGCCGCCCCTTCGGGCAGGTCTGCACCGGCCAGTCTGTAACTGCGTCCGCTGCGGGTTTTCGCGTAGGCGACGAGTTTGGGTTCGGGGTTCCTCGGGTCGTGTGGTCATGCGGTGCGGGTCGAGCGCCACGCCGGCGAGTTCGAGATCGTGCGCAGGGCGAAGGAGTCGCACATCGCTTGACCGGCCTTTCGGAGGCTGCCTGATCCCCAGTGATTCCGCGACGTCCTGTCGACGTCCTGTAGGTCCGAATGAATCGGCGACCCGGCTGAATCCGATTGTTCGTTGATGGAGTTGAGGAATCCGGGTGCGTCTTCGGTTTGTGCGTCGATTTGGCGCTGTGCCCATGGGTCGGGGCGTGGATCGGCGTGTGCCGCAGCGGTTGTCGTGACGAGTGCGGTGCCGATGGTGATCGCGGCGAGCAGTGACGATGCGGTGATGCGGGCGGTCCTGCAGATCGGCCATCGATTCGAAGTGGTATGGCGTTCGGGCGAGTCTGGAAGGCGCGACGGCGAGCATCGTCGGAGCCGTGGCGAAGAGGGCCGATGGGATCCAGTAAGTCGGCTGCGTCCATGATTCGTTGTGCGGGGGGCGTCAGCCGGATCATCGATGTTGAAGCGCGTGCTGAACCCGATCCACTACAGAAGCGAATCCTGTTGAATAACGGAACAATACTACCGGTGATGCCTGCTAGGACATCTGCTCGATCAGCCCGGTGGCCTGCTTCGAGACCTTCTAATCAGCGGGTTGACGCCAGGGGTGTAGTCGGGGCAGCCAGGCGGGGACGGCGGTGCGGTAGCGTTCGTATTGCGCGCCGTAGCGTGCGGTGAGGGTCGGCTGTTCGTAGGCGAGTACGAACGTGGCGGTGAGTATCCAGATGAGTGCCGCGTAGCCCAGTAGAGCGAGTTGGCCGAGTGCGAGATCCACCACGGCACGAGGCCGGCGACGGTGCCGGGCACGACAAGGAAAAAGGCGACGGTGCCGACGGCGGCAATGGGCTTTCGCATGGTGATCACCTCAGTATGCAGGCTACCTGCATAATAGTAGGCAGGTAGCCTGCATACTGTCGAGAGGTGCGAGTGTATGAATCAGCCGCTCATCGCGCTGCTGCGCGGTATCGGCGCCGTCATCGTCAGCGAACTCGTCACGAGGTTGCACGCGGCCGGCTATACCGACATCACCGCGGCCCACCACCCGGTGTTCTACAACCTCGACCCGGGCGGCACTCGGCTTACCACGCTGGCTGCCCGCGCGGGGATCACACACCAATCCATGGGGGAACTCGTCACGAGTCTGATCGAGCTGGGCTACCTTGCCCGCCGGCCCGATCCGGCAGACAGGCGTGCGCGCCTGATCGTGTTGACCGGTAAAGGCCGCCGCGCTGTTCGCGTGGCGCGCACGGCCGTCGCCGATATCGACCGGGAATGGATCGCCCGATTGCGGGCGGCCGGAATCCGCGGAGATATCCGGGCCGCGCTCGCCGCCTCGCTGGAGCAGGCACGCGGTGACCGGTGAATCCCTGTAGCGTCGGGGCCTCGCCCGTGGGTCGATCCTTGTTGGGACGCTCACCGTGCGGCGCGGCGGGCAGTGATCATGCCGCGGCCCGCGTAGTTCGAAGCGACCAGCGCGGCTGTGCGGCGCACAAGCTCGGCGAGGTGGGGATCGTCGAAAGGCCCTGTGTCGGTGAGGCACCGCGGCGGGCGAATATTGTTCCGATCCCGCCGATTCGAGGTGCTTGTGGTGGTGGTCGTGGGAGCATCCGAGCAATCGAGGATCAGGAAGTCCTGTTGATCATGGGGGTCAGACCGTGTTCAAGAACATCTGGGGGCGCAAGGACAACCGCACCGCTCCCATCGAAACCGCGCAACAACTGCAACTGAAACCTGGAGCTCGCGCACCCGGCGCGCGGCACGCCTCCAGCGAACGGCACCGAGGAGAATCAGCCCAGCCGCGGTCTCCCGCGATCACGAATATGACGACTGCGGAAGTCGCGCAACGCCTGATTCAACTCGCCGCGGCCGCCGAGGACTCGAGCACAGATGAGCAGCGCCTCGCGCTCAACATTGACTACTTGGATATGTGTTTGTCCCGAGACCGCCCGGTCGAGAAGCGGATTCGCCCGTTCGTCGAGATTCGAGGGATCGGTCATCAGCTGAACCGCGCCGGAGGGTCCGATCTGCTGCGAACCGTGGAAGACGAGATTCGCCGCGGCGATGAGGTGGTTGTCGCGGCCGAGCAGCCCGTGCAGGTGCATCGCCTCGACGCGGGCGAAGGCACCCACGAGCAACGGTGCCAGGCCAGCTTTTCGGCCACGCTCGGGCAGCTCACGGGGTTGTGGGACAAACTCGGCAGGACACCACAACTGGCAGCGCGCGAGATCACCCAACTCGCCGAGATCAGCGCGGCCCATTTCGACGAGGTCATCGACGACCGGAAACCGCTGCTGTGGAATGCGGCGTATCTCGACGAACTCCTCACCAGCGGCGAATCCGTCGAGGCGGCTCTGGTTGCCAGAGCTCGGATCAGAGGGATCGGCTACCGCCTCTCCTGCGCCGGCGGTCTAGACCTGATGCGGGCGGTCTATGACGTTTTGCGCGCTGAGGATCGACCGAATGCAGCTTCTGCCGGCTCGCGAGCGGCGATGGTCGGGCTCGTGTGGGGCGGGGGTGGAAAGCCCATAGGCGACTGGACGATGTGAACCATCTCAGGTGTCGGGTGTGGTGGGTGGTTTCGCCGGTGGTGAGGAAGATGGTGCGGCGCCCCGACTTCCACGGCGTTCTCGGCGAAGCGTTCGTGGGAGCGGCCCAGCAGGGTCAGATCGACCGCGGTGGGGACGCCGTAGGTCCAGTCGCGACCCAGCACCACAGCCAGGAGTTGTTCGTGCAGCTGGTCCATGGTGTCGTCGTGGGCGTCCAGACCAGCGGCGGCGTCCGCGTCGCCGGTATCGAGGACGGCGGCGGCGTTGGTGGCGATATGCCCGGCGAGCACCGCCATGCGGTGCAGGTCCCACGTGGCGAAAGAGCCTGTTGATTCACCGCTTGACCAGCCGGCCGGTCCGGCTGGCCAAAGCTCAGAGCTGTGGCCGAGGACTGCACCTGCTGTCATAGCTGCCTAGGGTTCTGTGAGACATGAACTTTGGAGGTCAACGTCGATTCTCGGTGCCGTACGTCGCCGTCTGGGCGTAAGCAACAATGATCGCAAGGCCGATGCCGACACAGTCGTCCCCGCGGCCGGTGAACGACGGAAAGGACCTTCGATGCCGTCCGGCTCAGCTTCAACCCCGACCTTGATGGCGGTCATGGCCCACCCGGATGACGAATCCACCAGCGCGGGAGGCATTTTGAGCCTGTACGCACGGCGGCGTGGGGTGCGTACCATTCTGGTCACCTGCACGAACGGCGAGTGTGGTGACGGAATCGACGGTGCGAAACCTGGTTCCGCGGGCCACAATGCGGAGAGGGTTGCCCAAACACGTCTTGCGGAGTTGCGTACAGCGTGTGCGCATCTCGGTGTGGGCACGCTCGAACTTCTATCTCACCACGATTCGGGCTCGATCGATCAGGTGCGTCCGGCGTGCACCGTCTTTGCTGACATACCACTGCAGACCGTCGCCGAGGAGTTGGGCGCACTCATCGAAAAACACCGCCCGCAGGTTGTCGTCACTCACGAGCCGACCGGCACCCGGCATGTGGACCACATCCATGCCGCGCGCGCGACAGAAGCTGCCGTTCGCGCGGGTGGCGTGGCGGCGAAGTTGTACTACGCGGCGCACGGGACCCGGTATTGGACGCGGTTGCGAAATGCTCTGCGCGAGGCGGGAATCGACTATCCCGAACCCGACCGCAGCCGGCGCGCGGTCACCGACGGTATCGATGAACACGTGGCCGCGCGCGTCGACATCCGCTCGGTTGTGTCCAGGAAGCGGTCGGCACTGTTTTCCCACGCCAGCCAGATCCATACCTCCACGACCGCGAAAGTTCCGGAGGAACTCTGGCCCACCGTCTTCGCCGTGGAAGAATACATTCGCGCATTCGATGTCACTGGGGCGCCGACACCGGAAGACGATCTCTTCGCCGGGCTCATCTGAGCGCCGAACAAGGAACCGACACGCTGACCGAGTCGAGAGTTGTCGAGTTTGCGCGTCGCACGGCGGAAAGGTGCCCTTCATGACGAAAAGTCGAACCGCGCTTCGGTTTTCGGTCCTGGATACTGCGCCGATCGTGCAAGGCTCGAACGCAAGCCAGGCGCTGCGTGAGTGCGTCGAGCTGGCGCAGTTCGTCGATGGTCTCGGCTACCACCGGTTTTGGATACCCGAGCACCACGGAATGCGCGGAGTAGCCAGTGCCGCACCGGCAGTCGTCATCGACCGCGTCGCATCGGTGACCCACCACATGCGGGTAGGAGCCGGTGGTGTCATGACACCGAACCACTCGCCCATCGTGATCGCAGAACAATTCGGCACGCTGGAGGCCTTTCATCCTGCGCGTATCGACCTCGGACTCGGACGGGCCCTGGGCGGGCCGCGCGAGGTCACCGACCGCATCCGCAGCCCCCACGACCGGGCAGCGACGCCCTTCGAAGGCCAGGTCCGGGAATTGCTGGAGCTGTTCGACGAACAGAGCGAGGATCGCGCCGCGGCAGTGCCCGCGGACGGAAACCGGCCCGAAATCTGGCTGCTCGGAAGTAGCGACTACACCGCGCGGGTCGCCGGTGCTCTCGGTCTTCCTTTCGCCGCGGCCCACCACCTTCAACCGAGTAACACGATCGCGGCCAACCGCGTCTACCGGCAGGCTTTTCAGCCGTCAACATTGTGCCCGGCGCCGCGGACCATGGTCAGCGTGGCAGTGATCGCCGCCGAAAGCGACGAACGTGCGCAGTGGCTTTCCGGACCATTGAGGATGAAGATCGCACGGCGAAAGGAGGGACAGCCGATACGCTTACCCAGCCCGCAGATCGCCGAACACTATGGGTATGCGACCCGGCGGGCGGCCGCAGACGAACTGGGCGGGGTCTTCATCGGGTCGCCGTCGACCGTGTTGACGCGCTTGCAGGACTTGGCAGAGGCCACCGAAGCGGATGAACTTCTGATCAAGACCGACCTCTACGACCCGAGCGATCGACGCGAGTCGTTCGAGCTGCTGGCCGACGACCTTCTCGCGCACAGTCACAGGCAAACCCCGTAGCAGGTCCAGCCGGCGGATCGTCTGCGTCCAGTTGACTGCTGCGCGCTCGTTTCCGGTTCCTCGGGTTCGGGCTCTGTGGGATCTTTTCGAGGTCGGCGGGGGAGTAGTAGGCGACCGGTCGGCATTGCAGGTCGAGTCTGGGGCCGAAGTACTCGCAGTCGTCTCGTGCGCATGCGGAGACCGTGCCGCGTGGGTGAGCAGATCGCGGTGGGTGACCGCATCGAGTGGTGCGGCGACATCGACGGCCGCCCCGTCGAACCCGGCGATCCCGAGGCACGGACGTACACCGGCGTCGTCGACTCGTAGGTGCTGCACGGTTTGGCAGACCGTTCGGTCGGGTCTCGTATTGTCGACGTGTGTTGGAGGTGGGTTCCCTGGTCAAGAAGTCGGCAGACAGCGACCACGTCTTCGAGATCGTCGAGATCGAAGACGACGCCCGGGCGCTGATCGCCGCGACGGGGGATGAGGCGGCCGTACCTGGTTCGTACCCGTATTGGTGGCCGCTGCGGCTGCTCACCCCTGCCGGGGACACGGCACCGGGGCAGTGAGTTCCCGACTCCGCCGCGCGCAGTCGATTTCGGCGCGCGATCTGGGGTCGCCCATAGGTGCTGGCCAGCAGGTTACGTATCCGGGCCTGAGTCCAGCGTTCGGCGACCCCGGGGTGTGGTTGCGCAGTGGTCATGTCCGGTACGACGCCGCGCGTCTCTCAGCGGCAGCAGTTGGGGTCCAAGACCACGCACAGCGCGGCGAGCGCGTCGCGTTTGGCGTGGTGGACGACGTTCATCCCGGCTCGTTCCGAATCGACCAGGCCCGCCTTGCGCAGTTGCGAAAGGTGGTGGCTGACCGTGGATTCCGACAGGCCGACCGCGGAGGCGAGGTCGCCACCATTTTCGCCGGTGCCGGGGCTGGCCAGCAGCAGTGACATGAGTTTCACGCGCACGGGGTCGGCGAGCGCTTTCAGGCGCAGGGCGACCTCGAGGGCGGCGGTGTCGTCGACCGGGCCGGCCGCGACCGGTGCGCAGCAGACCGGGGCGGACATGTCGATCACGGGCAACGCTTTGGGCATGGCGTCCACACTACCTGTGCGATTGACATATGTCGAAAAGGTGGCAGACTCGGCGGCATCCACTTTTTCGACATATGTCTCACTATGGAGGTTCTCATGTCCCGCGTGCAACTGGCCTTGAATGTCGACGATCTCGAGCAGGCGATCACCTTCTACTCGACCCTGTTCAATACCGAACCGGCCAAGCGCAAGCCGGGCTACGCCAACTTCGCGATCGAGGAGCCGCCGTTGAAGCTGGTGCTGCTGGAGAACACCGGTCAGGGCGGCACGATCAATCATCTCGGTGTGGAGGTCGAGACCTCCGAGCAGGTCCACGGTGAGATCGCGCGCCTGTCGCAGGCGGGGTTGTTCACCGAGGAGCAGATCGCGACCACGTGTTGTTTCGCCACCCAGGACAAGGTGTGGGTGACGGGTCCCAACGCCGAGAAGTGGGAGGTTTACACCGTGCTCGCCGGTACCGAGAACTTCGGTACCGCACCGGAATTCGCCACCGGTGACGGCGAGGCGGTACAGGCATGCTGCGGCACCGGCAGCGCGGCTGAGGGCGAAACCGCTCGCGACGAGTCGGGTGCCTGCTGCACCAGCGAGGCGAAAGAGAAGGCGATCGCCTCCGGCGCCGGCTGCTGTAGCTGACACCGGCGGGCGCGGCCGCCCGCGCGGTCGCGACCCGCGCGGTGACACTGCCGGTGCGGGGTGGGGGACGTTTGCCTCTGCCGCGGTGCGGGGGGTACACGGTCGAATGGAACGTACGGACCGGGATGGCCGGTCTTGGTTGTGGAGGTGGTGGTGGCGTGGGTGAGATGAAGTTTCTCGCGGGTGTGCCGCGGTTCGTGTTCTTCACCGGCAAGGGCGGGGTCGGTAAGACCTCGATCGCGTGCGCGGCGGCGGTGACGCTGGCCCGGGCGGGTCGGAGGGTGCTGCTGGTGTCGACCGATCCGGCGTCGAATGTGGGGCAGGTATTCGGTGTCACGGTCGGCAACACGGTGACCGCGATCGCGGGCGTGCCACGGTTGTGGGCGCTCGAGATCGACCCGGAGCAGGCGGTGACCGACTATCGGGAGCGGATCCTCGCGCCGATGCGCGGTGTGCTGCCGGAGGCCGATATCGCGTCGATGACCGAGCAGTTGTCGGGTTCGTGCACGACGGAGGTGGCTTCGTTCAACGAGTTCACCGCCCTGCTCACCGACGAGACCAGCGGCTATGACCACGTGTTGTTCGACACCGCGCCCACCGGGCACACCATCCGGTTGCTGCAGTTGCCCGGCAGCTGGAGTGAGTTCCTCACCGGCGGCGGCGATGCCAGTTGCCTGGGCCCGCTGTCGGGACTGGACAAACAGAAGGCCGTGTACGCGGCCGCGGTCGACGCGCTGGCGGATCCGCACCGCACCCGCCTGGTGCTGGTGGCGCGCCCCTCGCGGTCGACACTGGCCGAGATCGCCCGCACCCGTAGCGAATTGGCCGGTGTCGGGCTCGCCGATCAGCATGTGGTGATCAACGGCGCGCTGCCCGACACCACCGATTCCGGTGATCCGCTGGTGGCCGCGACCCGCCGCCGCGAACGCGCCGCGATCGAGGCCATGCCCGCGACCGTGCGGGAGCTGCCGCGAGATCTGGTCGAGCTTCAGCCCACCAATATCGTGGGCCTCGATGCCCTGACGACCCTGTTCGACCCCACGCCGGCGATGCCCGCCGTGGAGGCGGCGCAGCCGATGGTGGCGGCGGTGGCTGATGCGCCGCTGGCCGGGCTGATCGAGCAGATCGAACGCGATGGGCCGTGCCTGATCATGTGCATGGGCAAGGGCGGGGTCGGCAAAACCACCGTGGCCGCCGCGGTTGCTGTCGCGCTGGCCGAGCGCGGCCACGATGTGCATTTGTCGACCACCGACCCCGCCGGCGACCTCACCGAGACCGTCGCCGGGAGCCTGGAACACCTGCAGGTCTCGCGCATCGATCCCGCCCGCGCGGTCGCCGACTACCGCGCCCGGGTCATGGCCGGCAAGGGCGCGGGCCTCGACGAGGCCGCTCGCGCCGCGCTCGCCGAGGATCTGCGCTCACCGTGCACCGACGAAGTCGCTGTCTTCCAAGCGTTCTCACACGTCATCGCCGAGTCCCGGCGCAGGTTCGTCGTCATCGACACCGCCCCCACCGGCCACACGCTGCTGCTGCTCGACGCCACCGGCTCCTACCACCGCGACATCGTGCGCCAGATGGCGCCGGGCACCCGATTCGTCACTCCGCTGATGCGGCTGCAGAACCGCGAGGCCACGAAAGTTCTCCTGATCACCTTGCCCGAAACCACCCCGGTCCTCGAGGCCGCCGAGCTGCAAGCCGACCTCGAACGCGCCGGCATCCACCCGTGGGCGTGGGTTATCGACAACAGCCTGGCCGCTGCCGCACCCACCGACCCGCTGCTGCGCCGCCGCGCCGCCGCCGAACTCGACCAGATCCACAAGGCCACCACTTACACCGACCGATACGCGGTCATCCCCGCACTCGCCGAAGAACCCGTCGGGATTCCCGCACTCGCCGCACTCACCCGCCCCGCCCACACCGCAGCCGGGTAACCGCGTCCCGGTGCCCGGAGGTGTCACCCAGAATTCACTTGCCCTCGATATCGATCTCGGTCAATATCGATGTGTGTCTAATCAACGGGTGGATGTCACGGCGCCGGGCGCCGAACAGGCCGGATGCCAGGCCACAGAAACCATCGGCCGTGCACTGACCAGCGGCGAAGCCGCCGAGTTGGCGGTGATGTTCAAAGCCCTCGCCGACCCGGTGCGGCTGCGCGTGCTCTCGGCGATCGCCGCACGCGCCGGCGGGGAAGCGTGCGTGTGTGACGTCTCCGACGGTCTCGACGTCACCCAACCGACCATCTCGCATCACCTGAAGGTGCTGCGCGAGGCCGGGCTGGTCACCAGCGAACGCCGCGCCTCCTGGGTCTACTACCGCATCGTGCCCGAAGCGCTGGAGCGGCTGTCGCTCGTCCTCGGCCGCCAGGCCGGATTGGAGATGACCGCGTGAGCACTACCCAACAGGCTGCCCACCCCGCAGTGGTGGGCAAACTGTCCACCCTGGACCGGTTCCTGCCCGTCTGGATCGGCGTCGCCATGGCCGCGGGCCTGCTCCTCGGGCGCCTGATCCCCGGACTCGGTGATGGGTTGTCGGCGGTCGAGGTGGACGGGATCAGCCTGCCGATCGCGATCGGGCTGCTGGTCATGATGTATCCGGTGCTGGCCAAGGTCCGCTACGACCGCCTCGACTCCGTGACCGGTGATCGCCGTCTGCTCATCGGCTCGCTGATCCTGAACTGGCTGATCGGGCCCGCGCTGATGTTCGCGCTGGCGTGGCTGCTGCTGCCGGACCTGCCCGAATACCGCACCGGGCTCATCATCGTCGGCCTGGCCAGATGTATTGCCATGGTGATCATCTGGAACGACCTCGCCTGCGGCGACCGCGAAGCCGCCGCCGTCCTGGTGGCGCTGAACTCGATCTTCCAGGTCGTCATGTTCGCCGTGCTCGGCTGGTTCTACCTGTCGGTCCTGCCCGGATGGCTCGGCCTGGAGCAGACCACGATCGACACCTCGCCGTGGCAGATCGCGAAATCGGTACTGATCTTCCTCGGCATCCCACTGGTCGCCGGATTCCTCACCCGCCGCCTCGGCGAGAAAGCCCGCGGCCGCGACTGGTACGAGTCGAAACTCCTCCCGCGGATCGGGCCCTGGGCCCTCTACGGGCTGCTGTTCACGATCGTGATCCTGTTCGCCCTGCAAGGCCACCAGATCACCTCCCGGCCATGGGACGTCGCGCGGATCGCGCTGCCGCTGCTCGCCTATTTCGCGATCATGTGGGGCGGCGGCTACCTCTACGGCCGCATGATCGGCCTCGGCTACCAGCGCACCACCACCCTCGCGTTCACCGCCGCGGGCAACAACTTCGAACTCGCCATCGCCGTCGCGATCGCCACCTACGGCGCCACCTCCGGCCAAGCCCTCTGACACCGATGCGGCCGAAGGGGTTTCGCGGTGAGCGACCACCTGCCGGCGCCGTCGGTGCTGTTCGTGTGCGTGCGCAACAGCGGCAAATCGCAGATGGCCGCCGCGCTCCTGCGCCACCACGCCGGTGACACGATCAGGGTTCACTCCGCCGGAACCGACCCCGGCTCCGCGTTGAATCAGCTGTCGGTGCAGGTGCTCGCGGAAGTGGGTGTCGAGGTCGGTGACGAACACCCCAAACCCGTCGATCCCGAGCTGCTCTCCCGCATCGACACCGTGGTGATCCTCGGCCGCGAAGCCCGCCTCGATCCGCCGCCCGGGGTGCGGATCCTGGTGTGGGACACCGACGAACCCTCCCACCGCGGCATAGACGGCATCGAACGCATGCGCCTGATCCGCGACGACATCGCCGACCGCGTCACCTCCCTCCACACCGGACTCACCACCGCCCGGAGCGCACCATGACCAGCCCCACCACCAGATCGGCCGCCCCGATCGACCAGGCCGCGGCGCTGGCCACCGCCGCCGACCACCTGCACCGCGAGTTCGCCGACAACTTCACCCCCGCCACCGGCTGGTCCGGCGGCACCACCCCCGGCGACCGCATCGAACCCGGCGTCGTCGACACCATGGCCGAAGTCGGTATCGACATCATCCGGGAATTCCCCAAACCCTGGACCGAGGAAATCGTGCACGCCGCCGACGTCGTCGTCAGCATGGGCTGCGGCGACGTCTGCCCCACCATCCCCGTCGGCCGCTGCGAGGAATGGGACCTGCCCGACCTCACCGGCGCCGACCCCGCCACAATCCGCGACATCCGCGACGCCATCGAAGAACGCGTCCGCGCCCTCATCGCCGACCTCGACCTCGACCTCACCAACCAACCAACCCCAGCGTTCGAAAGGCCCTGCCCCGTCATGGCATCCACCCCCAGCGTCCTGTTCGTCTGCGTCCACAACGCCGGACGCTCCCAAATGGCCCAAGGCTTCCTCGCCCACCTCGCCGGCAACCGCGTCGAAGTCCGCTCCGCCGGAACCGAACCCGCCGACACGATCAACCCCGCCGCAATCCAAGCCATGGCCGAGATCGGGATCGACATCACCGCCCAAACCCCGAAAATCCTCACCCCCGACACCGTCCAAACCAGCGACATCGTCATCACCATGGGCTGCGGCGACACCTGCCCCTACTTCCCCGGCGTCGACTACCGCGACTGGAAACTCGACGACCCCGCCGGCCTCGGCATCGACGCAGTCCGACCCATCCGCGACCAAATCCGCACCCACATCGAACAACTCATCGCCGAACTGCTCCCCACCCAGACCACGAACTGACCGACACGACCGTCAAAGCTCGGCCCAGTACCAACGACCTATTCGACACGTTCTGATAGTTCGGCTTACCGGCACCGGGCAGCCGCCCACGCAGCAGGACGTTCGGGTCGCTGATCCTGGGCGCCCACACCCCGAGCGGGGAGTTCGTCTACGTCGGCAACGTCGGCACCGGCTTCTCGGTCCCGCAGCGGCGGGTGCTGCAGGCGCGCCTGCACGAGATCGCCCGGCAGGCAAGCCCGTTCGCGGTGGTGCCGCGGTTCGGGCCGGTACCGGCGTACTGGGTCGAGCGGTATCGGCCCCGCCACCGCTGCAATGGGTTCGACCACGGCGCTGTCCGGATGGCGGAACCCGCGTCGCCGCCGGTGATCCGGCGCATCGTGAGCCACAGGCCGACGTCGCCAGAAGCTCAGTGGTCGAACACGGCCACGATGTTCGGATGTTCAAGGCGCGCAGCCGAATACACCTGTTACCGTGCAGAGGTGGTGGCCATGGGCAACTCCATGGTCGCGAGTCGCGGAAGGCTGTGAACACCATAGGGCTCCATCCGGCACAAGGTGGGTGGAACCGTGGGCGGACTTCGACAAGACTGGCCCTATGCACTACGTCGGCCGAGTTCCTGCGCCGCCGTTGGATCTGTTCGTTGACGATATCTACTGTCTGACGGGGGTACCGCGGCACCGACGGATGAATGTGCCGTCGATGCCATCGGCGCATTTGTTTCTCAACCTGGCTGGACCGATTCGGCTGTGGGATCCGGATTCCTCGTCGGTGCCCGCCCTGTTCGTCAATGGATGGTTCATGGGCGTGTGCACCAGGCGGTTCGTGGTCGAGTATCCCGACCGGTTGACGGTTACATCGCCGACAAGAACGACGACGTCGGCCCGCTGCACGACTGGTACTTCAACGGTGACACGCCCATCACGGCCGGCATGGACGAAATATTCGACCATTCCGGAACCGGCAGCCGTTTCAAGGTCTCCGCCGCCTCAGCCGAATACGTTCGCGCCATGTGGGAATCGATCGGCGCCATCGTCATGGGCCGTACCCTCTTCGACCTGGTGAACGGCTGGGAGGGCCGCCCGCCCGCGGGTGAGCACGTGGTTGTCGTCTCACACCGCCCCAAACCCGACAACTGGCACCCCGAAGCCTCCTACCATTTCGTCGACGACGTGACCGCTGCGGTAGCCACGGCCCGCGAGTTGTCCGCCGACCGAAACGTCGCTGTGAATGCCGGCGAGGTAGGCGGCCAGATCCTTGCGGCCGGCTTGGTCGACGAAGTAGCGATGGACGTGGTGCCGGTCGTATTCGGTTCTGGCAAGCCGTATTTCGGTGGCATCGACGGTCGCCACCGCCTGGAGGATCCGCATGTGATCATCCGCGGCGAGGGCGTACTTCACCTGAAGTTCCGAGTCCGCAACTAGGTTCTGTGTCGAAGTGAGTTGAGGGTGGCACCGCGTAGCGGTGCCACCCTCAACTCGTCTCGGAACATGCTGTCCGCGTTGGCATATGGGCGAG
>NZ_JOJF01000059.1:0-9274 GCF_000720265.1 Nocardia sp. NRRL WC-3656
CCAGTCCTTCGGAGCCTCGAACAAGGCAAAAACCCATCAGCTACACCCCACCGCTCTGGGCATCCAGGGCACCAACCCCAGACACCTACAAACTTAGGGTCAAGCCCATGCCGACGCCGCCGAGCACCATGGCGCCGATGAACGAGCCGTAGCCGGCGTCGACCGTGCTCACCGTCGCCATCCAGGCCAGGGCCGCGGCGAGCATCGCCTGCCCGGCCACCAGCAGGGTGCGGGCGCCGATCCGGCCGACGACGAGGCCCGCCACGGGCGCCACGACCATCGGCGCGGCGGTCCAGGGAAGCGTGCGCAGACCGGATTCGAAGGGGCTGTAGCCGCGCACGACCTGGAAGTACTGCGAGATCAGGAAGATCGCGCCGAAAACGCCGACCGCGAAGGTGAAGCTGGTGATGTTGCTGACCCGGAAGGCACGCGACCGGAACAGTCGCAGTGGCAGCATCGGGGCCGGGGTTCGCATTTCCCAGGCGATGAAGGCGGCCAGCAGCGCTGCTCCGCCGAGCAGTCCGCTCAGCACCGGCGCGGAGGTCCAGCCGTCGTCGGCGCCGTGCACGACCGCCCACACGATCGCCAGCACCCCGCCCGCCGACAAGACCAGCCCGAGCGGATCGAAACGTCTTGCGCCGCCGAAGGATTCACCGAGCACCCGGGCCGCGAAGGGCAGCACCGCGATGCCGATCGGCACGTTCAGCCAGAAGATCCACTGCCAGCTCAGGCCGCCGACGACAGCGCCGCCGACCACCGGCCCCACCGCGATGCCCAGTCCGGAGATGCCGCCCCAGATGCCGATCGCGGCACTGCGCATCTTCTCCGGCACCGCGTCGGACAGCAGCGTCAGCGACAGCGGCATGACCGCCGCGCCACCGAATCCCTGGATCGCGCGGGCGGCGACCAGCATCCACGGCTCGGTGGCCAGGGCACAGGCCGCCGACGCGGCGGTGAACAGCGCGATGCCGGCGAGGAATATCCGGCGCCGGCCGAAGCGGTCGCCGAGTGCGGAGGCCGTGAGCAGCAGCGACGCGAAGGACAAGGTGTAGGCGTTGACGAACCATTGCAGGTCGCTCAGCGAGGCGTTCAGTTCGGTGCGGATCACCGGCAGCGCGTTGGTGACGACCAGGTTGTCCAGGGCGACCATGAACATCGGGATGCCGACGGCGGCCAGGACCGCGCCCAGCGGTCGGCGGAGGGAGCCGGCCGTGCCGGCACGGGGGGTGGTTTCGAGGGTGGAGGTCATCGCAGATCCTTTGTTGTTATCGACTGATAACTTGATGTCGAAAGAGTATGCATCCACTGATAACATGTCAACAGGTAGCGATGCCGGGCTCGATTCCCGCCCGCACCGCGCTACCGTGACCGTCGGACGATCGCGAGGAGGACCATGGCGGACTCGACCCGCACGCGGCTGACCGCAGCCGAGCGCAGCGAGCAGGTACTGGCCGCTGCGGTCACCGCATTCGCCGAAACCGGTTACGCCGCAACGAAAACCGATGAGATCGCCCGGCTCGCCGGCGTGTCGCAGCCCTATGTGATCCGGCTGTTCGGCACCAAGGAACGCTTGTTCGTCGCCGCGGTCAATCAGTCCTGCGCGCGGATCGAAGAGGTTTTCCGCGCCGCGCGCGCCGACGCACCGGCGAACGTGACCCCACAGGAAGCGCTGAAGGCGCTCGGCAAGGGCTATGAGACCTTCCTCGCCGAACGGGAACTGCCACTCCTGCTGCTGCACGGCTTCTCCGCCAGCGCCGATCCCGCGATCGGCGACCACGTGCGCGAGCGGTTCGGGCGCATCTACGACCTGGTCCGCGAACTCACCGGCGCCGACGCCGACGATGCCCGCCAGTTCATGGCCACCGGCATGCTCATCACCGTGATGACGGCCATGCAGGTGATCGGACCCGATGCGGTGCCGACCCGCTGGGCCGAGGAAATCAACGCCTGCTTCGAGGACGACTGACCAGCCGTTTCGCCCGCCGCGCCCGGATGTGATCGAACACACCGGGCGTTCGGCCTTTGCGCAGCGTTCTCCCAGGATTATAGTTACTTTCGTTAATCAACTTGTTTGATATCCCCCGAACACTTGTGATGCGGCGACATCGGCGACCGGCCGACCGCCGCATCAACGCTTCCGGAAAGAGAACGATGGCAATCACCTCTGCGAACGACGCCGCGCGCAGATCCCCAGAATCGGGTGAGACGGCGGCGATGACGCACCGGCAGATCATGGAGGCCCTGTCCGGTCTGCTGCTGGGCATGTTCGTCGCGATCATCTCCTCCACGATCGTGACCAATGCGCTGCCGAAGATCATCGGCACGCTGGGCGGCGGACAGTCCGCCTACACCTGGGTCGTCACCGCCTCCCTGCTCGCGATGACGGCCACCACCCCGCTGTGGGGCAAACTCGCCGACCTGTTCAGCAAGAAGGCACTCGTCCAGATCGCACTGCTGATCTACGTGGCCGGCTCGGTGGTCGCGGGTCTGTCGCAGAACCCGGGCATGCTGATCGCCTGCCGCGCGGTGCAGGGCATCGGCGCCGGCGGTCTGTCCGCGCTGGCCCAGATCGTGATGGCCGCGATGATCTCCCCGCGCGAACGCGGCCGCTACAGCGGCTATCTGGGCGCGGTGTTCGCGGTAGCGACCGTCGGCGGCCCGCTGCTCGGCGGTGTCATTACCGACACCAGCTGGCTGGGCTGGCGCTGGTGCTTCTACGTCGGTGTGCCGTTCGCGGTGGTCGCGCTGATCGTGCTGCAGCGCACGCTGCGTCTGCCCGTCACCCGGCGCGAGGTGAAGGTCGACTGGCTGGGTGCCTTCCTGGTCACCGCGGCGGTGTGCCTGCTGCTGATGTGGGTCACCTTCGCCGGCGACAAGTACGCATGGGCTTCCTGGCAGACCCTGACGATGGTGCTCGGCGCCGTCGCGCTGGCCTTGCTGTTCGTCTTCGCCGAACTGCGGGCCGCCGAGCCGATCGTGCCGATGCACCTGTTCGCCAACCGCACCATCAGCCTCGCCTCGGCCGCCTCGCTGTTCATCGGTGTCGCGATGTTCGCGGGCACCGTGTTCTTCAGCCAGTACTTCCAGCTGGCACGCGGCGAATCGCCCACGATGTCGGGCATCATGACCATCCCGATGATCGGCGGCCTGTTCATCTCCTCCACGGTGTCGGGCCAGATCATCACCCGCACCGGCCGGTGGAAGGCATGGCTGGTCACCGGCGGCTTGCTGGTGACCGCCGGTCTGGGCCTGCTCGGCACCATCCGCTACGACACCAACTACTGGCTGGTCGCGATCTACATGGCGATGATGGGCCTGGGCATCGGTATGACGATGCAGAACCTGGTGCTCTGCACCCAGAACCAGGTGGCGCCGCACGAACTCGGCGCGGCCAGCTCGCTGGTGACGTTCTTCCGCAGCCTCGGCGGTGCGATCGGTGTCTCGGCGCTCGGCGCGGTGATGGCCGAGCGGGTGAAGGACTACATCAGCGACGGTCTGAGCCACCTGAACCCGGCCGCGGCGCAGGCCATGGGCGGCGGCAACCGGATTCCGAACATCGCCGCGCTGCCCGGTCCGGTCCGCACGGTCGTCGAGGACGGCTACGGTCACGGCATCGCCGACGTGTTCCTCATCGCTGCACCCATCGCGCTCGTCGCCTTCCTGCTGACGCTGTTCATCAAGGAGGTCGCGCTGCGGACCACCGGCGCGCTGGCACAGGCCGCCGAGTCGGGGCCGGAACCGGTGCTCTCGGCCCAGGTCATGGCCGAGGACGCCTCGGGCCTGGTCCCGGAGGAGTTCGTGAGCACCGGGATCATGGTCCACGGGCGCGTCCTGGCCGGTGACGGCACGCCGGTGACGCGCACCGCGCTCACCCTGATCTCCCCCACCGGCCGCCAGATCGGCCGTGCCATCGCCCGCGGCGACGGGCACTACGCACTCGACGCCCCGGAACCCGGTTCCTATGTGCTGATCGCCTCGGCCGACGGATTCCAGCCGCAGGCCACGCCGATCACGGTGGGCACGCGGCCGCTGGAACACGATGTGCGGCTGAGCGGTATGAGCGGATTGGCCGGTACCGTGCGGGCGGCCGACGACGGCACGCCGGTGGCCGATGCGCTGGTGATCGTCACCGACAGCCGCGGCGATGTGCTGGCGGCGGGCGCGTCCGGGCCCGAGGGCGACTACGCGCTGACCGAACTGGTTCCCGGACCGGTGACCGTCGCGGTGAACGCCGCCACGTTCCAGCCGGTGGCGTTGCCGGCGGAGGTCGCCGGCCAGGGCATCACCCAGCTCGACGTGGTGCTGTCGCGCGGCGCGCAGCTGCGCGGTGTCGTGCACGGTGCGCACGGTCCGCTGCGCGATGCCCGGGTGACCCTCGTCGACGCGGCGGGTGCGGTGATCGACAGCACCACCACCGACGCCGACGGCAGTTATCTGTTCGCCAACCTCGCGGTCGGCGACTACACGGTGGTGGCGTCCGGCTACCCGGAAACCACCTCCACGCTGACCCTGGCCGCGGGCACCGGCGACAACCACGTGATCGAGCTGGCGCACCCGCGCGACTGATCGACGTGAACGTGGGCGCCGGATTCGGATCCGGCGCCCACAGCCATATTCGGGGCACGAGGTCAGCGGTGGCGGACCCGGGCGTCGGCGTAGAGGCAGATCGCCGCGGCGGCGGCCAGGTTCAGGCTTTCCGCGCGGCCGTGGATGGGGATGCGGATGCGGTGGTCGGCTCGGGCCGCGACCGCGGGGTCCAGGCCGTGCGCCTCGTTGCCGAAAAGCCATGCGGTGCCGCCGGATTCGCCCGCGGTACGCAGCAGGTCGTCGGCATCGTCGAGATCGACTTCACCGCGCGCGGTGGTCGCGAGCACGGTGATGTCGTTGTCGCGCAGCGCGTTCAGCACGGCGTCGATATCGCGGTCGCGCGCGATCGGCACGTGGAACAGGCTGCCCGCGCAGGCGCGCACACATTTGCCGTTGTGCGGATCCACCGAATCACCGGCCAGCACCACACCATCGGCGCCGACCGCGTCGGCGACGCGAATCAGGGTGCCGGCATTGCCGGGGTCGGCGATTTCGACCGGGACGGCGAGCAGCCGGGCGCCCGAGGCGAGTCCCGGCACGGCACCCGCTGCCGCCGGTGCATCCTCGTGCCGCGGCGAAACGACTTGCGACAGTGGCACATCCACGAGGCGGCAGACCGCGACCAAACCGGGCGGGGTGACCGTCTCACCCAGATGTTCGGCGGCCCGCTCGCTCACCAGCGTCGTGCGGACCCCCAGCGCGGCGGCCGTGGCGACCAGTTCGTGCTCGCGTTCGGCGGCGCGATTCGAGTAGAACAACTCCTCGACCCGCTCGGTATCCAGCGCCGCGGCCACGGAATTGGCGCCCTCGGCCAGGAAGAGGCCGGTCTTGCGGCGGGATGCCGAGCGGTGCAGCTTGACAGCGGAAACGACCCGCGGATTGCGTTCCGACAGTTCCGGATTCGTCCGGTCGTCGGAGCCGCGTTCCGCGGGTCGTTTCGACGTGTTGGTCAACTGGTCGCAGCTCAGGCGGCCGGGGCGTTGACATCCTCCGGCAGGGCGGCCTTGGCCACCGCCACCAGGCCGGCGAACGCCTCGGCGTCGGAGACGGCGAGCTCGGCGAGGATCTTGCGGTCGACCTCGACACCCGCGGCCTTCAGGCCCTGGATGAAGCGGTTGTAGGTGATGTCGTTGAGCCGAGCCGCGGCGTTGATGCGCGCGATCCACAGCTTGCGGAAGTCACCCTTGCGAGCCCGGCGGTCCCGGTAGGCGTAGGTGAGCGAGTGCAGCTGCTGTTCCTTGGCCTTGCGGTACAGCCGCGAGCGCTGCCCACGGTAGCCCTTGGAGGCCTCGAGCACGGAACGGCGCTTCTTCTGAGCGTTGACGGCCCTTTTGACGCGTGCCACTGGTCAGTCCTTGTTCGATCGAGGGGCGCGGCGGCGCCCACAGGTTGGGAGAGGGAACGGTGCGCGAGTGCGCTCAGATACCGAGCAGCTTCTTCACGCGACGGACGTCAGCGGGCGCGACGACCTCCGTGCCGTCCAGACGACGAGTCCGGCGGCTGGACTTGTGCTCGAGCAGGTGGCGACGGTTCGCCTGCTGGCGCAGCAGCTTGCCGCGACCGGACACCTTGAATCGCTTCGAGGTGCCGCTGTGGCTCTTCATCTTCGGCATGGATTCCTCAATCTTGTCTCGTTCCGGCGGCATCGCGTCGTGCGATACCGCCGGTGCTGTATCGGTTTACTGCGGGCTGGCCGCTTCGGCTTCCGGCGCGGGCGCCGAACCGGCCGCAGCGTCGCCGCCGGCGGGCGCGGAACTGCCGGGCGCCGCACCACGCTGCGCGGTCTGCTGCGCGGCGGTCTGCGCCTTGACCCGGGTCTTCGCACCCTTGTGAGGTGCGAGGACCATCGTCATGTTCCGGCCGTCCTGCTTGGCGGAGGTCTCCACGAAGCCGAGGTCGGCGACGTCGGAGGCCAGCCGCTGCAGCAGCCGGAAACCGAGTTCGGGACGCGACTGCTCGCGACCACGGAACATGATGGTGACCTTGACCTTCGACCCGGCCTCGAGGAACCGCATCACGTGTCCCCGTTTGGTCGCGTAGTCGTGGTCATCGATCTTCGGACGGAGCTTCTGCTCCTTGATCACGGTCTGCTGCTGGTTCTTGCGGGACTCGCGCGCCTTCTGCGCGGTCTCGTACTTGAACTTGCCGTAGTCCATGATCTTGCAGACCGGTGGACGCGCGTCCGGTGCGACCTCGACGAGGTCGAGGTCAGCCTCTTGGGCGACGCGTAGTGCATCTTCAACACGCACGATCCCCACCTGCTCACCACCCGGTCCGATGAGTCGGACCTCGGGCACGCGGATGCGATCGTTGATGCGGGTCTCAGTGCTGATGGGGCCTCCTAGGTCAAGCGGTGTCATCCAACGACCGCGAGCAACAACTGCAACCCCATACCCAACACGAAAGCCCCGCCGCGGTATTTCACCGCCACGGGGCCCGAATGTCGACCGGTCGCCGCGGGCGTCCGTCGAACAGGACTGCCACCTCGACCTCGCCACGGACGGATCCGAGCGAGAAACCCGCCGCATACGGCGGGTGACCGGACCATCGAACCTGGCACGCAGGCCGGCCGATGGTGGGAGTCGGGCTCCACTTACAGCCCCGAGCCGGTGCGCTGGATCGGTTCCAGCACGGGACCGGGGCGGTCGTCGCTGACCACTTTAACACCGGAGGCGCCCCTACTCCCAATCGGCCGCCCCCGCAACCCGGCGACGCGAACCCGATGACATGCTACGGATATGAGCGAGCATGCCGGCGACCCGTCGGCCCTGAGTGAGTCCGCGGATCCGGAAACGGTGCGGGAGCTGGCCGATATCCCCGCCGTCGAGGTGATCAGCCGGGCCGCGGTGATGCTGATGAGCTCGGCCGCCGAGAAGCTGGGCCTCGCCGACGAGGACCCCGATTCCAGCCCGCGTCGCGATCTGGACGAGGCCCGGCGCGTGATCACGGCCCTCGCCGGGCTGGTGACGGCATCGGTCGAATATCTGGGCCCGCACGCCGGACCCATCCGCGAGGGTCTGCAGTCGCTGCAGCGCGCGTTCCGGGAGTCGTCGGCGCATCCGGACGCGCCGGGCGCGGGACCGGGCGAGAAGTACACCGGGCCGGTGTACTGAGCTCGGGCGTGCGCCGCGCCGATCACCGCACGGCGATTCCCGACAGCAGGGTGGCGACGACGGCGTCGACCGGGGGCGGCGCGAACGGACGCGGCGTTCCCGAGAGCAACGACGAGAGCACCGCGTCGTGGCAGATGCCGACCAGGACGGCGGCGGCCGCATCGACATCCGCGTCGGCCGCCAGTCGGCCCAGATCGCGTTCGGCGCGCAGATAGACCACCAATTCCTCGCGCCAGATTCGTTGCCGCCCTTCGGTTTCGGCGAATCTGGCGAGGACCGCGGGCTGGGTGATCAGGCCCGCGAACACCGGCAATACCGCCTGATGCAGCGCCAGCCCCTGGCGCAGGCACACCGCCAGATTCTCCGCGAGATCGCCGCTACCGGCGGCGGGCAGCGGCGGGAAGCTCCGATCCACCGATTCCACGTGGGCCCGCAGCGCCGCGGCGAGCAGCTCCTCCTTGTCGGCGAAATGGTTGTAGAGCACCCCGTCGGACACCCCGGCCGCCCGCGCGATGGCACGCACGGTGAGCCCGGCGCTGCCCTGTTCGGCGAACAGTTTCTCGGCCGTGGCGATCAGATGGGCGCGCAGATCGCGATCGTCGCGGTCGTGCAGCGCCGCCGCCCGTCGGGGTGACATGGGACCTACGGTAGTGCGACGGTGGCGGTGACGAGCCGGGAGGCCGCGCGCAACCGGATCGGACCGTCGCCCGCGAACGGTGCGAGAGCGGCGGCGACGGCGGTCCGAACCTCGGCATCGGTGGCGAATTCGTTGCGCATCCGGTGATACCGCACCGGCCCCCAGCCCACGACGAATTCGGTGGCATCGTCGACATCCGCGCCCCAGACGCTGTCGGTGACGACGAGTCCGTTCGCGACATCGGCGAACCCCGCCGCGCCGAGCAGGTCGGCGGTGGCCGCGGGATCGGCGAAGGCGTTGAAGCCGTGCCCCACCTCGAATCCGGGCAGATGTGTTGCCGCCGCGGCGAATACGGCACTGACGTCGGAATCCGACATCGCCGGTACGGCGATCGCGAGCCGCCCACCCGGCCCCAGCGCGCGGGCGATGTTGGTGAACGCCACCACCGGGTCGGCGAAGAACATGATGCCGAACCGGCTCACCGCCACATCGAAGGAGCCGGGCGCGAACTCGAACACCTGCACATCGCCCTGATGAAACGAAACATTGTGCACGCCTTCGGCTTCGGCGAGCGAGCGCGCCCGCGCGAGCATCGGCCCGGAGAGGTCGACTCCGGTCGCCGAGGCCGCCCGCCGGGCCGCCTCGCGCGTCAATTGACCGTTACCGCAGCCGATATCGAGGACCCGATCCCCCGCCGCGATACCGGCCGCCGCCAGCAACGGCTCGTTGATCCCCGAGTTCACCGCGTCGTAGCGGTCGGCGTTCCCAGCCCAGTGTTCACCCTCGTACCCGTTCCACGCCTCGGATTGGGCGGTATTGACGATCGCGGTCATGGGAGTCTCCCTAAGTTTGTAGGTGTCTGGGGTTGGTGCCCTGGATGCCCAGAGCGGTGGGGTGTAGCTGATGGGTTTTTGCCTTGTTCGAGGCTCCGAAGGAC
>NZ_JOJF01000060.1:0-14465 GCF_000720265.1 Nocardia sp. NRRL WC-3656
TCATTCCATCGGTGAGGTCGCTGCCGCACATATTGCGGGTGTGTTGTCGCTCGAGGATGCGTGTGTGTTGGTGGCGGCGCGTGGTCGTTTGATGCAGGCGTTGCCGGCGGGTGGGGCGATGGTCGCGGTGGGTGCCTCCGAGGCCGACGTGCTGGCGCTGGTGGATTCCGGTGCGGTGGCGGCCGGTGACGTCTCGATCGCGGCGGTGAACGGTCCGTCCTCGGTGGTCCTCTCCGGCACCGAATCCGCCGTCACCACCGTGGTCGAGGCGAGTGCCGAGCGTGGATGGCGGACGAAGCGCTTGCGCGTCTCCCATGCCTTCCACTCGTCACTGATGGAACCCATGCTCGCCGAATTCGCCTCGGCGATAGCGGGTTTGACGTTCGCACACCCAATCGTCCCGCTGGTGTCGACCGTGACCGGTATGCAGGTCGTCGACGAGATGGGCGATCCGTCGTACTGGGTGGGACAGGTTCGCGACACGGTGCGCTTCGCGGACGCGGTCACCGCGATGGCGGATCTGGGGGTGTCCCGCTTCGCCGAGGTCGGACCGGACGCCGCCCTGTATCCGATGATCGATCAGACCCTGGACGGACGCACCGCGCCTGCGGGCCGCGCTCCGGCCGTGGTGGCGTTGGCTCACCGGGGCCGGGCCGACGCCGCGAGCGTGACCGCCGGCGTGGCCGCGCTGTTCGTCGCCGGTGCGGAGGTGAACTGGGCCGGTCTCTACGCCGGTACCGGAAGCCGTCGAGTCGATCTGCCCACCTACGCTTTTCAGCATCGGCGGTATTGGGCGAATGTCGCGCCCCCGGCCGCCGACGGTGGCGCTCGGGCGTTGGGATTCGTCGATACCGGGCATTCGCTGGTTTCGGCGATGGTGCCGCATCCCGACTCCGCCGCCGTCACCCTCAGCGGTCGTCTCTCGGTCCGTACCCATCCGTGGCTGGCCGATCACCGGGTGATGGATACGGTGCTGTTTCCCGGGACCGGGTTCGTCGAGCTCGTGCTGCACGCCGGGGGCCAGGTCGGCTGCCCGGTCCTCGACGAGCTGGTGCTGCGGGCGCCCTTGGCGCTCCCGGAAACCGGTGGGGTCGCGATCCGCGTGGTGGTCGATGAACCGGACGACACCGGACACCGAGCCGTCCGGGTCTTCTCCTGTCCCGATGCCGAGGTCGATTCCACCCCGTCCTGGACATTGCACGCCGAAGGCGTTGTCGCCCAAGACGATACGACGCCCGATTTCGACCTGGTGTCGTGGCCCCCGGCGGGCGCCAGGGCTGTCGACATCGACGGTGTGTACGACGCACTCGATGCCCAGGGCTACCGGTACGGGCCCGTATTCCAGGCGCTGACCTCGGTCTGGCGCGGGCCCGGCGGCATCTACGCCGAGGTGGCGGTACCCGAACACGTGCGCGCCGACGCCGCCGGATTCGGGCTGCATCCGGCCCTGCTCGACGCGGCCTTGCACGCCGTGCGCTCGGCATCGGAGACGGCCACGACGGAGGTGCCCCCGACCGGCATCGCCCTGCCGTTCGAATGGTCGGGCGTCACCGTGTACGCGGGCGGCGCCGACTCGCTGCGGGTTCGGCTCACTCCGCAGGGCGAGCACGGCGTGGCTCTGGAGCTCGCCGATTCGACGGGTATGCCCGTGGCATCCGTGCGCCACCTCGCGTCTCGGCCGATCGATCCCGCACAACTCACCACCGGGGCGGCCGCCGGACGGAATGCGTTGTTCCAGGTCGGCTGGACACCGATATCGATCCCCGAAATCGAGACGACGACGGTCCGATGGGCGGAGCCGGCTGACGATGTCCCAGGCCTCGTCGTGTGGGACTGCCCGGCCGGTGACGATCCCGCCGCCGTCCGCGCCGCGACTCACGCCGTGCTGCACACCCTTCAGGAGTGGACGACCACCTCCCGCTTCGCCGATTCGGTGCTGGTGGTCCGGACCGAGGGCGCGGTATCCGTTGCGGGCGAGGAGGTCACGAACCTCGCGGGCGCGGCGGTCTGCGGACTCGTTCGTTCCGCGCAGACCGAACATCCGGGCCGGATCGTCCTGCTCGATACCGACTCCGGCGTGCCGGCCGGACTGGCGGCCGTGGACGAACCGCAGATCGCTGTCCGCGCCGGACAGGCATACGCCACCCGTCTGACCCGCGTCACCCCCGCGGCGGCTCCGACGGCGGACGATCTCTTCGCCGCCGACGACACCGTCCTGATCACCGGTGCGAGCGGCTATCTCGGCGGGCTGCTCGCCCGGCACCTGGTCACCGCGCGCGGTGTGCGCCGGCTGCTGCTGATGAGTCGTCGCGGTGAATCCGCCGACGGCGCAGCGCAATTGCGCGCCGAGGTGGAACAGCTCGGCGCCCGGGTCGACTTCGTCTCCTGCGATGTCGCCGACCGCGAGGCATTGGCCGCGGCGTTGTCCACCGTCCCGGCGGAGCATCCGGTGACCGGCGTCTTCCATCTGGCCGGTGCGCTCGACGACGGCGCGATCGGTTCGCTCACGCCCGACCGGTTGGACACGGTGTTGCGTCCGAAGGTCGATGCCGCTCTGCATCTGCACGACCTGACCCGGGACCTGCCGCTGAAGGTATTCGTACTGTTCGGTTCGGTGGCCGGCACCTTCGGGAATGCCGGGCAGGGGAACTACGCGGCGGCCAACGCGTGTCTGGATGCGCTGGCCGCGCATCGCCGGGCCGCCGGCCGGCCCGGGCAATCCCTGGCGTGGGGTCTGTGGGAAGCGCAGGGTGGAATGGCCGCCGAGCTCGATCCCGCCGCGCGGCAGCGGATAGCTCGTTCCGGTGTGCTGGCGCTGCCGGCGGAACAGGGTCTCGCCCTGTTCGACGCCGCGACACGGATCGATGCCGCGTCGCTGGTCCTGGCCCGCTTGGATCCGACCGCGGTGCACGCCGCCGGAATGGTTTCGCGCCTGTTCACCGACGTGGTCCCGCAGCGTCGCACCGCGGCGTCGGGAGCGGGCGCGGCATTGCGTGCCAGGCTGGCCGACACCCCGGACTCCGAGCGTCTCGCGGTACTGGTGGAGATCGTGCGCGGCCAGGCCGCAACGATTCTGGGCCACGACCACGCGCATGCCGTGGACGCGGACAAGGCGTTCAACGAACTGGGTTTCGACTCGGTCACCGCCGTGGAGTTCCGCAACGTCCTGAAAACCGTTACGGGTCTGCCGCTGCCGGCGACCCTGGTATTCGACTATCCGACGCCCCAGGCCCTCGCCGACCGTCTCGCCGAGATGCTCACCGAGAACGTCTCCGATGAGCCGGAAGCGTTGCCGGAGGACGAGATTCGCCAGGCTCTGCGGACGATCCCGCTCTCCCGGCTCCGGGCGGCGGGGCTGCTGGATGCGCTGATGGAACTCGCGCAGGACGGGCCGACATCGCGCGTTGAAACAGACGGCACCGATCGCAGCGTCGCGGATGAGTCCATCGACGAACTGGACATCGACGACCTGATCGACCTGGCCTACAACGGCTCATCAGAGGACTGAGAATGACGAACCCCGATGACAAGACACAGAAGCTGGCGCAGGCGTTGCGTGTCTCGCTCAAGGAGACCGAGCGGCTGCGGGCGCGCAATCGCAAGCTCGACGCGGCCCTTCGGGAGCCGATCGCGATCGTCGGTATGGCGTGCCGGTATCCGGGCGGGGTGGAATCGCCGGAGGATCTGTGGCGGTTGGTGGCCGAGGGCGGCGACGCCACCTCGGAATTCCCGGTGAACCGCGGGTGGGACGTCGAGCGACTCTACGATCCGACCGGGGAAACACCGGGCGGCACCTACAGCCGCGAGGGTGGTTTCCTGCATTCCGCGGGTGAATTCGACCCCGCGTTCTTCGGCATCAGCCCCAACGAGGCCGCGACGATGGACCCGCAGCAGTTCTTGCTGTTGGAGACCTCGTGGGAGGCCTTGGAACGCTCCGGCGTCGACGCGAGGTCGTTGCGGGGCAGCGCGACCGGCGTTTTCACCGGCCTGATGTATCACGACTATCCGGCCAACGCGAACGCCGGATCCATTGCCTCCGGCCGGGTTTCGTATGTGCTCGGCTTCGAGGGGCCGTCCGTCACGGTGGATACGGCGTGTTCGTCGTCGCTGGTGGCGATGCACCTGGCCGCGGGGTCGCTGCGGTCGGGGGAGTGCGATCTGGCGCTGGCCGGCGGTGTGACGGTGATGTCGACACCGGAGACCTTCGTCGAGTTCAGCCGCCAGCGCGGCTTGGCCCCGGACGGCCGATGCAAGTCGTTCGCAGAGGCGGCCGACGGTGTGGGCTGGTCCGAGGGCGTCGGAGTGCTTGTGCTGGAACGGCTTTCCGACGCACAGCGCAACGGTCATCGGATTCTGGCGGTCCTCGCGGGTTCGGCGGTGAACCAGGACGGTGCGTCGAATGGTCTGACCGCGCCGAACGGTCCGTCGCAGCGGCGGGTGATCCGGCAGGCGCTGGCCAATGCCGGTATCTCGGCGGCCGACGTGGATGCGGTCGAGGCGCACGGCACCGGTACGACGCTGGGTGATCCGATCGAGGCTCAGGCTCTGCTCGCTACCTATGGCCGGGACAGGGACGCCGACAGTCCGTTGTGGCTGGGCTCGTTGAAGTCGAATATCGGTCACGCTCAAGCCGCGGCGGGTGTCGGTGGTGTGATCAAGATGGTGATGGCGATGCGGCACGGCGTATTGCCGCGGACACTGCATGTCGATCGGCCGAGTACGAAAGTCGACTGGACCGAGGGCAATATCCGGTTGTTGACCGAGCCGGTCGAGTGGCCGGAGGGGGACCGCCCGCGTCGTGCGGGTGTGTCCTCGTTCGGTATCAGCGGCACCAACGCGCACGTGATCGTCGAACAAGCACCGGCGACCGAGGCGGTCGCGGACCCGGTGGTGCGAAGCGCGCCCGCGGTCGGCGTGCTGCCGTGGGTGGTCTCCGCGCGCAGCGGCCCCGCACTCGCGGATCAGGCCGTTCGCCTGGCGGAGTACATCGCACATGCGTCTGCGGACGAACCGGATCCGCTCGATATCGGTCTGTCGCTGGCCTCCACGCGGTCCGCGTTCGAGCATCGTGCCGTCGTGCTGGCCGGTGACCGTGACGGCCTGCTCGCGGGTGTGCGGGCGCTGGCGGCGGGCGAGTCCGTGCCCGGTGTGGTGTCGGGTCGGGTGGTGCCGGGTTCGACGGGTGTGGTGTTCTCGGGGCAGGGGGCGCAGTGGGCCGGTATGGCGGCCGAGCTGCGCGATTTTCCGGTGTTCGCCGAGCATTTCGACGCCATCGTCGCGAAGCTGGAACCTGGCCTCGGCCAATCGGTTCCGCTGTCCGATGCGTTGGCCGACGGGGATCTGATCGATCAAACGGTGTTCGCGCAGGCGGGTTTGTTCGCGTTCGAGGTGGCGCTCTTCAGGCTGCTGGAGTCGTGGGGTGTGCGTGCGGATGTGGTGGCGGGTCATTCCATCGGTGAGGTCGCTGCCGCACATATTGCGGGTGTGTTGTCGCTCGAGGATGCGTGTGTGTTGGTGGCGGCGCGTTCGATGGAGCCGATGCTCGCCGAATTCGCCACTGCCATCGCCGATGTGACGTTCAGCCGTCCGACTGTGCCCGTGGTGTCGACGGTGACCGGCACCCGGGTGACCGATGAGATGCGTGATCGGTCCTATTGGGTGAACCAGGTTCGGGATACCGTCCGATTCGCCGACGCCGTCACGACGATGGCGGGCATGGGGGTGACTCGTTTCGCCGAGGTCGGCCCGGATGCCGTGCTGGCCCCGATGGTCACCCGAACCCTCGACGACGCTCCGGCCGGCACGACGCCGGCGGTGGTGGCCCTGGCGCGTCGCGGCCGGGCGAATGCCGCGACCTTGTCGGCCGGTGCCGCCGGGTTGTTCGTCCGCGGCGCGGAACTGGATTGGGCCGGCTGGTACGCCGGGACCGGAGCGCAGCGAATCGACCTGCCCACCTACGCCTTCCGGCACGAACGCTTCTGGCTCGACGCCCGGCAGGTACTCGCGCAGTCGTGGCTGGGAGCCGAACTCGGCGGGGTGACGGCGGTCGGTCTCGATGCCGTCGCGCATCCACTGCTCGGCGCGGCCGTACCGCATCCGGAATCCGGCGGGGTGAGCTTCACCGGTCGCTGGTCGCTGGATTCCGTCGATTGGCTGGCCGACCACAGCGTCTTCGGCGTGGTACTGCTGCCCGGCACCGGATTCGTCGAATTGGCCGGCCACGTCGGTGGCCTGCTGGGCTGCGATGTGCTCGAAGAACTCGTCCTGCAAACCCCGTTGACGCTTCCGGCGCAGGGCAGTGTGTCGGTGCAGGTGGTGGTGGCCGCCGCGGACGACACCGGCCGGCGCCGGCTGAGTATCCATTCCCGCCGGGCCGCCGAGGAACCCTGGGCGATCCATGCCGAAGGCGTTCTCGCCTCGGGTGGCGTGGTCGCCGATTTCGATCTGAGGTCGTGGCCGCCCAGCGGCGCGCGGCCGGTGGATATCGACGGCATCTATGACGAGCTGCTCGAGCTCGGTTACGGCTACGGTCCGGCGTTCCGGGGTATGCGGGCGGCGTGGCAGCGTGGGGACGAACTGTTCGCCGAGGTCGCGCTGCCCGACCCGGCCGACGCCGACAGCTTCGGCATCCATCCGGCCTTGTTCGACGCCGCGCTCCATGTCCGGATCGTGCACGCGCTGCGCGGCGGAGGCGGCACCTCCCCGGCCTTGCCGTTCACCTGGAACAGGGTGGCGTTGCACGCGGCCGGGGCCGCGGTGGTGCGGGTGCGGATCGCGGTCGAGGGCGAGAAGTTCGGCGTCCAGATAGGCGATGCGCAGGGTGAACCGGTGCTGTCGGTGGCCGCCCTCGTGTCCCGGCCGGTTACGGCCCGCCAGCTCGACGCGCCCCGGGTGTCGCAGGATCTGTTCGGCGTGGAGTGGGTCCCGGTGGCGGGATCGGCGGTGGCTGTCGTCCCGGAACGGGTGGCGGTGCTCGGCGCCGGCGCCGATACGGGGGAGGTGCGCGGATACCACGATCTGGCGGCACTGGTCGCCGATCTGGATGCGGCCGCGGAGCCGGTTGTCCCGGAGATCGTCGTGTTCGAATGTCCGCGAGGTGAGGGCGCGCCGCCCGCGGCGGCACGGCAGGTCGTGACCCGCGTGCTCGAGACCGTGCAGCGGTGGCTGAGCGATTCCCGGTTCGCCGGCTCCCGGTTGGTCGTGGTCACCGAAAACGCTGTGCCCGTGCGCGAGTCGGAGTCGGTGAACCTGGCGCAGGCGCCGGTGTGGGGTGTGCTGCGGGCCGCGCAGGCCGAGCATCCCGATCGATTCCAGCTGCTGGATCTGGACCGCGAGGACGCCGAGACTCGCACCCCCCTGGCTGTGGCGTCGTCGGCCGCCGCGGTCGCCGGCGAGCCCGAGGCCGCGGTGCGCGGTGCGGTCGTATCGGTTCCGCGATTGAGCCGTCACCCGGCCGGTGACACCGTTCGCCTGGACGAGCCCGGCACCGTGGTGGTGACCGGTGGCACCGGTGGTCTGGGTGCGTCGATCGCGCGGCATCTGGTGGTGAACCACGCCGTGCCGCGGCTTGTTCTGGTGTCGCGTCGTGGGCCGGACGCGCCCGGCGCCGAGCGGTTGCGTGACGAGTTGACGGAGCTCGGTGCGCAGGTGCGGATTGTCGCGTGCGACGTGTCCGATCGGGATGCGTTGGCGGCGTTGATCGACAGCATTCCGGACGAGCATCCCTTGGTCGGTGTGGTGCACGCCGCGGGTGCCGCCGACAACGGTGTGGTCGAGGCGATGTCGGCGGATCGGGTGGATCATGTGTTCGCGCCCAAGGTCGACGCGGCGTGGCATCTGCACGAGTTGACCCGTGATCGGTCCTTGTCGCTGTTCGTGGTGGTGTCGTCCGCCGGCGGACTGGTGTTGGCGGCAGGACAGGCGAATTATGCTGCGGCGAACGTCTTTCTGGATGCGCTGGCCGCCTATCGCCGGGCAGCGGGATTGCCGGCGACGGCGATCGATTACGGGCTGTGGGCGCGTTCGAGCGGACTCGGCACGGAGCTGTCCGAAGCCGATTTCGAACGGATGCGCCGGCAGGGGTTCCCCGCGCTCGCTGAGGACGAGGGCCTCGCGCTCTTCGATGCGGCGATCGCGACCGAGACCGCTCAACTGGTCGCGCTGCGGATCGATTCCGCCGCGCTCCGGGCCCGTGGCGAGAGCGTTCCGGCACTCGCGCGCGGAATCGTCGCCCCGGCGAGCACACGTCGCAACACCTCCGCGGCGACGCACGCCTTCCTGGACACGCTGGCCGGGCTGTCGGAGGCCGACAAGCGAGTGGCCGTGCTGGATCTGGTGCGTTCGGTGGCCGCCGGTGTGCTCGGGCACACGTCTGTGGATGCCGTCGAACCGCAGCGTGCTTTTCAGCAGCTGGGTTTCGATTCGCTGGGTGCGGTGGAGTTTCGGAACCGGTTGAATGCCGCGACGGGTTTGAAGCTTCCGGCGACCTTGATCTTCGATTATCCGAACGCCCAGGTCGTCGCGGAATTCATCGGTTCCGAGCTGGCCGGTGTGGCAGTGGTGGAGGAGAAGCCGGTCGGGCGGGTTCGGGTCGATGACGATCCGATCGCGATCGTGGCGATGAGTTGCCGCTATCCGGGTGGTGTGGCGTCGCCGGAGGAGCTGTGGCGGTTGGTCGCCGAAGGCGTCGACACCAACGGGGAATGGCCGGTCGATCGCGGCTGGGATATCGACGCCGTATACGACCCCGAGCCCGGTAAGGCGGGGAAGACCTACACGCGCCGTGGTGGATTCCTCTACGAGGCAGCGGATTTCGATGCCGACTTCTTCGGGATCAGCCCGAACGAGGCCACGATCATGGATCCGCAGCAGCGATTGCTGCTCGAGACCTCGTGGGAAGCACTGGAACGCGCCGGCGTCGACCCGGCCGAATTGCGGGGGACCGCCACCGGTGTGTTCACCGGCGTCATGTACCACGACTACGCGCAGGGAACGGAGAGCCGCAACAGCGCCGGGGGAAGTCTGGTCTCCGGCCGAGTCGCGTACACGCTGGGGTTGGAAGGCCCTGCGGTATCGGTGGATACGGCGTGCTCGTCCTCGCTGGTGGCCGTGCATCTGGCGGCGGGATCGCTGCGATCGGGAGAATGCGATCTGGCCCTGGCCGGTGGCGTCGCGGTGATGGCCTCGCCGGACATGTTTCTGGAGTTCTCCCGTCAGCGCGGTCTCTCTCCCGATGGCCGGTGCCGCGCCTTCGCCGACGCCGCTGACGGTGTGGGCTGGTCCGAGGGCGTAGGTGTGCTCGTGCTCGAGCGACTGTCCGACGCGCAGCGCAACGGCCATCAGGTCCTGGCGGTCATCGCGGGTTCCGCGGTGAATCAGGACGGCGCGTCGAACGGTTTCACCGCGCCGAACGGTCCCTCGCAGCAGCGGGTGATCCGCCGGGCGCTGGCCGATGCCGGACTCGCCGCGGCAGAGGTGGACGCGGTCGAAGGCCACGGCACCGGCACGACATTGGGTGATCCGATCGAGGCCCAGGCATTGCTGGCGACCTACGGCCGCGACCGCTCTGCGGATCGTCCGTTGTGGCTGGGGTCGTTGAAGTCGAATATCGGTCATGCCCAGGCCGCCGCCGGTGTGGGTGGTGTGATCAAGATGGTCATGGCGATGCGCCACGGCGTGTTGCCGAAGACCTTGCACGTCGATCGGCCGAGCACGAAAGTCGACTGGTCCACAGGCGATATCGCGTTGTTGACCGAGCCGGTCGAATGGCCGGAGAGGGATCGGCCGCGGCGGGCCGGTGTGTCCTCGTTCGGGATCAGCGGCACCAACGCCCACCTCATCCTGGAGCAGGCGCCGAGCGTGGCGGTGCCGGCGGAGGCCGCGCCCACCGCTCCGGTCGGCGGCGTCGTGCCCTGGGTGATCTCGGCGCGCAGTGCCGCGGCCCTCGCCGGTCAGGCCGACCGGCTCGCGTCCGCGATCGGCGACGAGCACGATCCGATCGACGTCGGGTTCTCCCTCGCATCCACCCGTGGTGTGCACGAACACCGTGCTGTCGTGACGGCCGGTGACCGTACCGACTTGCTCACGGGCGTGCGGGCATTGGCCGGCGGTGAGCAGGCGCCGGGTGTGGTGTCCGGTCGGGTGCTGCCGGGTTCGACCGGCATGGTGTTCTCGGGGCAGGGGGCGCAATGGGCCGGGATGGCCGCCCACCTCCGCGCCGCCTACCCGGTCTTCGCCGACCACTTCGACGCGATTGTGGCCGAGCTGGAACCTGGTCTGGGACAGAAGGTTTCGCTGCGGGACGCACTGGCCGACGATGGTCTGATCGACCGCACCGTCTTCGCGCAGGCGGGATTGTTCGCGTTCGAGGTGGCGCTGTTCCGGCTGTTCGAGGCGTGGGGTGTGACCGCAGGGGTGGTGGCGGGTCATTCGATCGGTGAAGTCGCCGCCGCGCATGTGGCGGGCGTGTTGTCGTTGACGGATGCGTGTGTGCTGGTCGCCGCGCGCGGCCGGCTGATGCAGGCCCTGCCTGCCGGTGGCGCGATGGTGGCGGTCGGGGCGTCCGAGACCGATGTGCTGTCGGTGCTGAGTGGTGAGGTCTCGATCGCGGCGGTGAACGGTCCGTCGTCGGTGGTGGTGTCCGGTGTCGAATCCGAGGTGATGGCGGTCGCCGCTCGCGCCGCCGAGCGTGGATGGCGTACGACCCGGTTGCGCGTGTCGCATGCGTTCCATTCGGCGTCGATGGAGCCGATGCTCGCCGAATTTGCCTGTGCCATAGAAGGTTTGACGTTCGGCCGCCCGGAGATCGCCGTGGTGTCCACGGCGACCGGTGCCCGGGTGACCGATGAGATGTCGTCCCCGGCGTATTGGGTCGCGCAGGTTCGCGACACCGTGCGGTTCGCGGACGCGGTCACCGCGATGGTGGATCTGGGAGTCTCCCGCTTCGCCGAAATCGGGCCGGATGCGGTGCTCGCGCCGATGATCACCCAAACCCTCGAGAACAGGGCGACAGCGGGGCCCGTGACGGCGGTTCCTGCCGTGGTCGCGCCGGTGCGCCGGCACCGGGCCGATGCGGCGACGGTGACGGCCGGGGTGGCCGGACTGTTCGTCGCGGGCGCCGAGGTGGACTGGGCCGGTCTGTACGCCGGCACCGGAGCCCGGCGAATCGACCTGCCCACCTACGCCTTTCAACGTCGGCGCTACTGGGCGGGGGCGACCGGCGCCGGCGGCGACCTGCGGGCCATCGGCCTCGCATCCACGGGACATCCCCTGGTCTCGGCGATGGTGTCCCACCCGGATTCCGACACCGTGACCCTCACCGGGCGCCTGTCCGTGCAGACCCACCCGTGGCTCGCCGATCACCGGGTGATGGATACGGTGCTGTTCCCCGGAACCGGCTTCGTCGAACTCGCCCTGCACGCCGGGGAACGAGTCGGTTTGCCCATGCTCGACGAGTTGGTGCTGCAGGCGCCGCTGGTCTTGCCGGACACCGGCGGAGTCGCGGTACGGGTAGTGCTCGGTGAGCCGGACGCGACGGGACGGCGCGAAATCCGGATCTTCTCCTGCCCCGACCGCGATGTCGACACGATGCCGTCGTGGACGATGCACGCCGAGGGTGCTCTCACGTCGGAGGAAATCGACGAATCCGGATCGGCCTCCTGGCCCCCGGCCGACGCCACCGTTGTCGACGTCGACGGCGTCTACGACGAGCTCTCATCCGTCGGCTACGGGTACGGCCCGGTCTTCCGGGGCTTGCGGGCGATGTGGCAGCGCGGGAACGAATTCTTCGCCGAGATCGCGCTACCGGACTCCGGGCGCGCCGACGGGTTCGCGATCCATCCGGCGCTGTTCGATGCCGCATTGCATCCGGGCATCGTGGACGGCTTCCGCAGCGGGAAAATCGGTGATTCCCCGGCGTTGCCGTTCATGTGGAATCGGGTCGCGGTGCATTCGACCGGAGCTCCGGTGGTGCGCGTGCGGATTTCACCGGACGCGGACGGATTCGGCGTGCGGATCACCGACCAGCAGGGGCGCCCGGTGCTGTCGGTCGGTGCGCTCGTCTCGCGGCCCGTATCGGCCGAGCGCCTCGCTGCGAATCCGGTCGCGGACTCGCTGTTCGGCGTGGAGTGGACGGCCGCCTCGACGGCATCCGCGACGCTCGAACCGAACCGCATCGCGGTGGTGGGTTCCGGACGAAGCTCCGGAGGTGCGCCACGGCATCGCGACCTCGCGGCATTGATCGCCGACCTGGATGCGGCCGGGAACACCGTCGTCCCCGAGGTCGTCGTTCTCGAATGCCCCGAGGACGAATTCGCACCGCCGGTCGCGGCCCGGCAGATGGTCGCCGGTGTCCTCGAGGCCGTGCAAACGTGGTTGCGCACTTCGCTTTTCGCAAGCTCTCGCCTGGTGGTCGTCACCAGACATGCGGTATCCGTCGACGGAGCCGGGCAGGTGAATCCGGCGCAGGCGCCGGTGTGGGGTCTGGTGCGGGCGGCGCAGGCCGAGCACCCCGGCCGATTCCAGCTCCTCGACCTGGACCACGACCGCGATGCCGTCACCGCGCTGACCACGACGACACCGGCCGCCACCGAGCCGGAGGTCGCGGTGCGCGGGGCGGATGTGCTGGTTCCGCGGTTGCGCCGGCTCGCCCCCGGTGCGGTGGGTCGCTCGATCGAGCCCGGCACCGTGCTGATTACCGGCGGAACGGGTGGTCTCGGTGCGTTGATGGCGCGCCACCTAGTCGTGAATCACGGTGTGGCGCAGCTGGTTCTGGCATCGCGCAGCGGACCGGACGCACCCGGTGCCGAACAGTTGCGTGACGAGCTGGCAGAGCTCGGCGCGCAGGTGCGGTTCGCGGCCTGCGATGTGTCCGACCGCGATGCGTTGGCGGCGCTGATCGACGAGATTCCGGACGAGCATCCGCTGATCGGTGTGGTACATGCGGCGGGCACCGGCGACAACGGGTTGATCGAATCCCTCACGGCGGATCGATTCGGGCCGGTGTTCGCGCCGAAGGTCGACGCAGCGTGGTATCTGCACGAGTTGACCCGTGATCGACCGCTGTCGCTGTTCGTGCTGGTGTCGTCGGCGGGTGGTTCGGTGCTGGCGGCCGGGCAGGCGAATTATGCCGCGGCCAACGTCTTTCTGGACGCGCTGGCCGCCCACCGTCGCGCCGCGGGTCTGCCCGCGACCGCCATCGATTACGGATTGTGGGCGGCCTCGACCGGCCTGGGGTCGATGCTGTCCGACGGTGATGTCGAGCGGATCCGGCGGCAGGGACTTCCGCCGCTGAGCGAGACCGAAGGGCTGGCGCTGTTCGATCTGGCGATCGCCACCGAATCCGCGCAGGTGGTGGCATTGCGTGTCGATCCGGCGGCTCTGCGCGACCGCGGCGACGAGCTGCCGGCACTGCTGCGCGCGATGGCCCCGGCCCCGATCCGGCGCCGGGCACGAGACCAGGGTCCCGATCACGCGTTCGCCCGGACGCCGGCCGGTTTGCCGGATGCGGATCGGCATGCGGCTGTGCTGGATCTGGTCCGGTCGGTGGCCGCGGGTGTGTTGGGGCATGCGTCGGTGGATGCGGTGGAGCCGCAGCGGGCTTTCCAGCAGCTGGGATTCGATTCGCTGGGGGCGGTGGAGTTTCGGAATCGGTTGAACGCGGCGACGGGTTTGAAACTTCCGGCCACGTTGATCTTCGACTATCCGAATGCGGAGGTGGTGGCCGAGTTCATCG
Organism: Nocardia sp. NRRL WC-3656; assembly: GCF_000720265.1. Classification (NCBI taxonomy): domain Bacteria; kingdom Bacillati; phylum Actinomycetota; class Actinomycetes; order Mycobacteriales; family Nocardiaceae; genus Nocardia; species Nocardia sp. NRRL WC-3656. Next base: position 13,733 of record NZ_JOJF01000060.1, read on the forward strand.
GGTCGGAATTGGCCGGTGTGGCGATTGCCGACGCCGAGCCGGTCGGCCGGGTCCGGGTGGATGATGATCCGATCGCGATCGTGGCGATGAGTTGTCGTTATCCGGGGGGTGTGGCGTCGCCGGAGGATTTGTGGCGATTGGTCGCCGAAGGTATCGACACCAACGGCGAATGGCCGCTCGACCGCGGCTGGGATGTCGACGATATCTACGACCCGGAGCCCGGAAAGCCCGGCAAGACCTACGCGCGCAACGGTGGATTCCTCTATTCCGCAGCGGATTTCGATGCCGACTTCTTCGGGATCAGCCCGAACGAGGCCATGGCGATGGATCCGCAGCAGCGGTTGCTGCTGGAGACCTCGTGGGAGGCGCTGGAACGGGCCGGTATCGAACCGGCCGTGTTGCGCGGCAGCGCCACCGGTGTGTTCACCGGTGTGATGTACCACGACTACGCCCAGGGCAGCGGCAAGGCCGGAACCGCGGGCGGCAGTCTGGTCTCCGGGCGTATCGCCTACACGCTGGGGTTGGAAGGTCCTGCGGTGTCGGTGGATACGGCGTGTTCGTCGTCGCTGGTGGCGCCACACCGGATATGTTCCTCGAATTCTCCCGCCAGCGCGGGCTGTCCCCGGATGGCCGGTGCAAGTCGTTCGCGGATGCCGCGGATGGTGTGGGTTGGTCGGAGGGGGCGGGCATGCTGGTGTTGGAGCGGCTTTCGGATGCGCGTCGCAATGGGCAC
>NZ_JOJF01000061.1:0-8428 GCF_000720265.1 Nocardia sp. NRRL WC-3656
CTGGCGCAATCAGCACGCTGGACCCGTACGCGACTTCGCCGTCGGCTCCAAGATCCGGCACCTCAATTACCTACCGAAGGTTGCCTGACACGGCACTAGGCGGGCTCACCGGACGGTGGCCTGCAGGTCACCCCTCGAACAAGCAGCAGAATTTCTGCATTCCGTAACGTGGCACTTCCCATCATCGGTGAATGACGAACTGCCCTCGAGGTCTGTATGTTTCTGCAGTGCAAAGCGCGCATGCGAGAAGAGGAATAATGCAGGATTCGACTGGGAGCGAGTTGCGCCGCTACTGGGATCCGGAACACCCAGTATTACGAATACTGCGTGCCAGGCGCGATTCGGGAAGCCTTCCACATCATCGCAGCGACGGGGCGCGGGTAGCGCTGACGATCGAGGGCGGCGGCATGCGGGGCGTAACCTCGGCCGCGATATTGACACAACTGGACGATTACGGTTTCAAGAATGCCTTTGATGTCGTATATGGCAGCTCCGCTGGCGCGATCAACGGCGCATATTTCCTGACCCAGGATTCGTGGTACCCGCTGTCGATCTACTACGAAGACCTCGCCGGCCGGGAATTCGTCGATTTCAGCCGGGCGCTTCGTAGACGTCCGATTATGAATCTCGACTATCTGTTCGGCGTTTTGATGCGCTCGCGCAAGCCTCTGCAGTATCAGTCAGTTGTCGACTCACCGATACCGCTGGTCGTGGCGGTCACCGATGTCGATGCCCTGCAGACTGCGACGCTGCGCGATTTCCCCTCGGCCGAAGCACTCGAGACGGCTCTCCGCGCGAGTACGTGGCTGCCGATCGCGGTGCCCGGTGCGATGGAGCTCGACGGCCGGCGAATGGTCGACGGCGGGCTGATCACACCACTGTGCTTCAAGCTCGCGGTCAAGCAGGGATGCACTCATGTTCTATCGCTCAGCACCCGTCATCCACAAACCGGTCCGTCGCGTTCGTCGTGGCTGCATCGCTGGATCGGAATGAGTCTGGACCGCATCAGCCTCGGCCTGGGTAACTGTTATCTGGAGTCGCTACGCCAACGAGCCGAAGACGAGACATGGCTTGCGCAGCAACGTCTCTCCACCCCATCTAATGGTCCCCACGTGTTGGACCTGTCTCCGCTGCCATGGATGTCCCGGGTCACTCTCGACGAGCGAGACCGGTACTCGGTGCTGGCAGCGGGCCGACAAGCCTATTCGCTCGGTTATTGCGCCACCGAGGCCGCGGATCCAGAACTGCTGCGAGACGGTCGGATTCGCACGATGCCACGCCTGACGGTCGTGCGGACGACTGGTGCCACCTACACTCCGGTTCCGGCGGCTGTGCGGTGACAGGACACGACGACAGGATGACATCGGAGACGATCGTCGGCATCCGCCGCGGCCCCCAGGGGCCCCGCAGTCGGCGTCTTCTTCGACGTTGATAGCGCTATGCTGGACTCGACCACGGGCGCGCTGTACCGCCGATACACACGAAACCGATAGCGGCACAGCTTCGCTCGCAGAAACGGCGACGAGAACATAGACAGGTTCTTCACGCGAGTCGTGGCGCCACGGGTCTATCGCCGAGCCCGCCAGTTGGTGTCGGCACATCAGGCCGCAGGTCACACTGTCGTACTGATGTCCCCCGCACCGGCGGTCCTGGTTCGGCCGCTGGCAACCGATCTCGGCATCGAACACATCATCCACCCGCCGGAAGGTCCGAACGGTGCAGCCACCGCGGTCAAGTCCTTCGCTGCTGCCGCCGACATCGATGTGGCGCAAAGCTGTCTGTATGTCCATCTCGGTGACGACATCGAGTTGCTGTCGATGATGGATACCGCGACTATGGTGAATCCGAGCAGCCCTTCGGCCACTGAGATTTCGGGTGCTGCAGTGTTGCGATTGCGACGGCATCGACACCCGATCGGCACCCGGATTCTGTGCACGGCAGCAGCCCTGGGCGCGTTCACAGTCAGCGCGATGGTCACGATGCTGCGCACGGCCGGGCAGGACCAGCGTTCCAAGATCGACATGATGTCGGTGGAAGTGTCCGGAGCAGCTCTGCGTGCGGCCGGTGTCGACATCCGCATCGCTGGTGCGCTTGAGACGTGTTCCCTGCGCCCCGGAGTGTTCGTGTACAACCACCAAAGCCAACTCGATGCGCTGGTGATCCCGTGAATCCTGCGCGAACGGTTCACTGCCATCGTCAAACACACCATGCGCTGGTACCCCGTCATCGGACCGGTCATGCGCTACATTGGGATCGTATTCATCGATCGAGCCCGCCCGGATCAGGCGATCCGAGCAATGCAACCGGCCCTCGACAAGCTTCGCTCCGGAATCGCGGTCGCGATCGCACCCCGAGGGCCAGGTCATGCCGACCCTGCGGCTCTGGGCCCGTTCAAAAAGGGCGCTTTCCACCCGCCATCGAGGCCGGTGTCCCGATCATCCGATTGTCATCCACAACTCCGGTGACATCATGTGGCGAAGCGCGATGCTACGGGACACCGGAACAATCGAGGTGACAGTCCTTCAGCCCGTCGACACCGCCAACTGGCGAGTCGAGCACATCGACCAATACATCACCCAGCTGAGAGAAGGGCTGCTGCACGGACAGGTGACAACTTTGACCTGCCCACCGAATAGGTTCCAGTCGTTGCAGCTAACTGGCAGCGGGTGTGGGTGTCTTGTCGGAGAGTAGTTCGTATTCGATCGGGGTGCAGTAGCCGAGGGAGGAGTCCGGCCGGGTCCGGTCACACTTGCGGAGCGGATCGCGCACGCGCGCAACCAAGCGCAGGCCGAGACGTACGGCCGGCTCGCACACGAGCTTACGCCGCAGCGATGCGCAGAGCTGGACGCTTTGCTGGTGGTCGATCCGTCGGTCGGGACACAGGTCCCTGACGAGGAGATCGGCGGGCCGATCCGGGGCGACCGCATCGGGTGGGAGCGGTTGCGTGCGGCGATAACGCAGGCCAAGCCACGTTTGCCGCGCGATCACGGCCACTTGGCCGCCCTGGATGCGTCGTATTCGTATCTGCGGCAGTTCACTCCGGCGGTATTGTCGTCGGTGCGGTTCGCCGGCGGCACCGCCGCGACCGAGCTGTTGATCGCGGTGAACATGCTGCGCGAGCACAACGCGACCGGCGACCGGACGGTCTTCGACGAGGCGCCGACTGGACTCGTGCCCACCAAGTGGCGCGGCTGGATGAGGACGGCGACCTGGATACCTGAAGGTGCACTACCAAGGCTCCGGCGAGGCCGCCGTCACCGAGGGCTCGCACGGCATCTGGGAACGCCTGAACTACTTGGGTGCCGGTGAGGGTTGATCGGCGGCGTGTTGGAGGTAGGTTTTCGTGGCGGCGCGGGTGCTCGCGGATGAGGAGTTGGAGCGGCTGCGTCTGCGGGGGTTCTTGCTACTCACGAGCCCGGAACTGAGACGATCGACGGTGTCCTGCGCAACAGGTTATTGGGCGGCCTCCCGCCGTTGGGAAGCAAACTTGCACGCGCCGTGGTTAGGTGTTGGAGAAACTGAGTGTTCGGTTTTCGAACCTTAACTTTTCCTACACTCTCGAAGCTCTCTCCATGCATACAAATCCCTCGCCCTTTTCAGATCATCTGCGCTGCCCGACTTCAAAATTTGATCGCGGGCGAGACGACCGGGCCACACCGGTGAACGAAGCTGGTGTGCGGGTCTTGGCCGAGGCACGGTCTCGGGTGGAGCCAGCGTATCGGGCGGTCGTGGAGAGCTTCCGTGCCGAGCTGGGGCACGTTGTGGGGTATCACGTCGGCTGGTGGGATGCGGAGGGTCGGTCTGACACCGGAACAGGCAAGGCGATCCGCCCGGCATTGGTACTTGCCATTGCCGGAGCAGCGACCTGCGTCCTCGATGCTGGGGCCATCGAGGACGCAGTAACGGCGGCGGCGGCCGTGGAGTTGGTGCACGATTTCACATTGCTGCACGACGATGTCATGGACGGCGATCGACTGCGTCGTGGTAGGCCCACCGTTTGGGCTCGGTTCAGGATCGCATCGGCGGTCTTGGCAGGGGACATGCTGCTCGCCGCCGCGGTGGACCTTCTTGCGGAGCGCGACCGAGCCGCGACAGCTGTGCTGACTCGCGCGATTCGGGCATTGTGCGAGGGACAGTGCGCAAATATCGGGTTCGAGCACGCGCTCGAGGTGGACTTGTCCTCGTGTATTCGTATGGCCGCGAACAAGACCGGAGCGCTGCTGGGTGCGGCGTGCGAGCTGGGTGCTTTGGCATCCGGAGCTACGGCCGACGATGCGCGACGGCTGGACTGTTTCGGTAGACAGCTGGGGCTGGCGTATCAGCTCGCCGACGATCTGTTGGGCATCTGGGGAAACCCCGAAATGACCGGGAAACCGGTGTATTCGGATCTGGCGCGTCGGAAGAAGTCGTTGCCGGTCGTTGCCGCTCTGCAATCGGGTAGCGCGGCAGCTGGTGTGCTGAGACGTAGATATGTGTCCAGCGCAGAAATTACGCCGGACGAATTCGTCGATATTGCCGATTTGGTCGAGCGGGCGGGCGGCCGCCGGTGGGCCGAACAACATTTGGCGCGCACCTGCGATGCAGCCCGTGAGGTGCTCGAAGCGGACACGCTGCACCCAGCAGGTACCGAGGATCTGATGGCTCTGGTGGACCTCGTTGCAGGGTGGAGTTGAGCCATGCGTCACGTACTTCCGATGTGCCGCCTCGGATTTTCGGCACCTGCTCCCATTTCCCCGAGAGGTATTCATGACAGTGTCAGCAGAGATTCCGCAAGCGCCCGGCGGCCTGCCGCTGCTCGGTCACATCGTGCCGCTGCTGCGTGATCCGTTGGCGCTGCTGACCTCCCTACCTTCCTGTGGTGATCTGGTCCAGATCCGAATCGGCCCTGGTCGCGTGCTCGTGGCCTGCAGCCCGGAACTGACCGGTCAGGTGTTTAAAGACGACCGCACCTTCGACAAGGGTGGTCAACTCATCGACCGGGTCCGGGAGTTGCTCGGCGATGGCCTGCTCACCTGCTCGCATGATCGGCATCGGCGGCAGCGCAGACTCGTTCAGCCTGCTTTCCGCGCCGATCGGCTCTCCCTATATGCGCAGATGATGACTGCTCATGCCGCTGCTGTCACCAGCCGATGGCGCGACCACCAGGTCCTGAATGTGCCGGCGGAGATGGCTGCGTTGACCATGACGATCGCGATGGAGACGATGTTCTCCCAGGGGCTCTCATCCGAGGCCGCGACTCGCGCTGCTCACGATCTCACTACAATCACCGAGGAGATGTACCGGCGGTTGATCACCCCGCCGCCGCTGGACCGGCTTCCCACCCCCAGCAACCGCCGTTATCGCCAGGCGTGCAACCGCCTCCGGCAGATAGTCGAAGACATCATTGCCGAGCGACGTGACGACGGCGCCGACTACGGCGATTTGCTGTCGATGCTGTTGGACGCACGCGACACCGCCGATGAGGGTGCATCGAGTGGAGGTGCGGGCCTGAGCGACGTCGATATCAGAGACCAAGTCATTACACTTTTCAGCGCGGGATGGGAGACCACCGCCAACACCCTGACCTGGGCGTTGCACCTGTTGGCATGCCACCCCGACATCCGTGACCGGGTGCACCAAGAGGTGGATACCGTGCTGGCAGGGGATCCGGCCGACCTCGAGCATCTGCCCGAGTTGAAGTTGACCAGCCGCGTCGTTACCGAAACACTTCGGCTGTATCCCCCCGGATGGATACTCACCCGCACAGTCACCACCAACACCCGACTCGGCGGGTACCCCGTTCCGGCCGGAACGACGGTCGTTCTCAGCCCCTATCTCATCCACCGCCGACCCGACCTTTTCACCGAACCCGAACGTTTCGACCCCGACCGATGGGATCAAACCTCGACACCACCAGCACACAACGCATCACTCCCGTTCGGTGGCGGAGCCCGCAAATGCATCGGTGACCAGTTTGCTCTCACCGAGGCTGTTCTCGCCTTGGCCACCATCACCGCCTGCTGGCGTCTGGACTCGGTCCCCGGCCAGCGGGTCCGCCCTGCAGCCGCTGTGGCGCTGCACCCCTCCGGCCTGCAGATGCGTGCCACCGCCCGCACCGGGCAGACAGAACAGCAGCCATCAACCAGGGCCGAAGCCGATCAGGGCGGAAAGCAGACTGGACGAGTCTGCGCTGCCGCCGATGCCGAACATGCGGGCAGGTGAGCAGGCCACCATGGAGCCATCAATCGCTTCGCAGAACACTTCTACCTCCGACTGTCCGCGGGAGAACGCTGCGCTCCGACATTTGGCAGTCATTCTCGACGGCAACCGCCGCTGGGCCCGCAGTCACGGACACAGCACGTCGAAGGGCTACCAGCATGGGGGCAATCGCGTTCTGAACCTTCTCACCTGGTGCCTGGACATCACCGACCTCGAGGTCGTCACGCTGTGGCCGTTGTCCACCGAGAACCTGCGCCGCCCGGACACCGAACTCAAAGGCCTGCTTCGCGTGATCGCCGACACGACACAAGCTATCGCGGCCACCCAGCGGTGGCGCATTCACTACCTCGGTGTCCTGGAACGGTTGCCTGCGCAATGGAGCAGCATATTGCTCTCGGCCGCCGACAAAACTGCGCATGTTGTCGGCCCGACGGTCAACATCGCCCTCGCCTACGGTGGTCATGACGAGATAGCACGCGGTGTCCAGAGGATGCTCCAGGCCCACCGGACCGCAGGCACCTTGGATCGCCTGATAAAGCACATCTCCCCCGCGGACATCGCCCAGCATTTGGATACCACGGGTCAACCCGACCCAGACTTGGTCATTCGCACCTCCGGCGAGCAACGCATGTCCGGCTTCATGCCCTGGCAGACCGCATACACCGAGTACTACTTCTGCCCTGCTACCTGGCCCGACTTCCAGCAGACCGATCTTCTCCGTGCCGTGTCCTGGTTTCGGCACCGCACCCGCAGGTATGGACAGTGAACCCGAGAACCTCGCATGCCCCGCTCGCCAACTGACAAGGATTCCGTTCACTATGACTGGTTCCCCGTATCTGCATATCCTCGGCAAGAGCTTCACAATGCCAGAACTCCTGATCGACCTGGAACCAGAACTGCACCCGCAGATCGAGATGATCGAGCGTTTCGCCGCCCAATGGGCACGCTCGTACCTTGTGAGGACTCCGTTGACTGCATGGCAGGTCGACCACTTCCTCGCGAGCCGCCACGCGTGGTGGATAGCCACGCTCTACCCACATGGTGATTCGGAGCGCATGGCCGCTTTGGCCAACTTCTGCGACTTCTTCGTTCTCTATGACCACCTGTCCGCCGACACTCGGGTAGAGGCGGAATTGGACCGGGCACAGAACGCGCCACGGATGCTCGCTGCACTCTCCGACGGCGGGGCCCTGCCCGCTGACAGCCTGCTCACCTCTATGTTTGCCGATACATGGGACCGGCTGACGACCCCAATGAGCGACGACCAGAAACAGCGCTTCACGCGGGCTACAGAAGGCTATCTCGCATCCGAGCCCGAAGGTTTGCGTCTGATTGCAGACGGCACGGTGATGTCTTTCGAGGAGTACCGGACTTTTCGACGGGTCAACATCGGCACCATGCCGTTCGTGGCCGCGGCCGACTATGTTCTCGGTCTCTCACTTCTTCCCGAACTGTTCGCAGACCCGGATCTGATAGAAGTCCAGGGGCTTGTCTGCGAGCACACCGGTCTGGTCAACGACCTGATGTCCCTCGGCAAGGAAATCGTCGACGGGCACTGGTCCCTCAATGCTCTGGGGCTCCTCCACATCGCCGAGGGTTTCAGTCTCCAAGAATCCGCCGACCACGTCGTCCACACGCTGCGGGATATCGAACACCTGATCGCAGCCCTGGCCGACAAACTGCGTGGCGGGCAGTGGAAAGCTCTTCCCGAGCTCAACGCATACCTGACCGAACTTGACTTGATGGTGGCCGGTAACGTCCACTTCCACCTGGCCACTCCGCGCTACCGCGGTGCCGGATTCGTATGGGACGGTGTCAGCTCCGGGACCGTCACCATTCATGCCGACCATGTTGACATCACACCGCTTTCGGCATGAGATTCGGCGTACCCGCACTCCGACCACTTGAATACGGGTGCCTGCCAGTGTGCCATCGCCTACAACCTCTCGGCCCCTACCTGTAGCGGATCGGCGGTGGCGGTTTCTGGCGTCGCACCCTGGAGAGGCCGGGGTCAAGATTTCGTCGTGCGCCGACCTGGGCGGCGGCTGCCCCAGTAGCGAAGTGGGGGCGGGGGAGCCGCTTCTCCACGGTCTCTCACACCGCGCGAGCGAGACCGGAGCGGTGGGCCGGAGGGTTGAGTCCAGCAGGATGGTGTACGACCGGACGCCAGCAAATGTCTGAGCGTGTCGTAGCCGGATAGAGGGTGGTCACCGCGTGATCCTTCAAAAGA
>NZ_JOJF01000062.1:0-8500 GCF_000720265.1 Nocardia sp. NRRL WC-3656
TGCGGTAACGCATGGAGGTGACTGGTACTAATAGGCCGAGGACTTACCAACAAAGCTGCTACGCGTCCACTGTGCGGTATCTGAAACAACACACTGCTCCGTTGGGAGGCAAGGGGCTTCGGCCCCTTGAACCCCTGGAAGGGAATGTGGGGGCTAGGCCCCCACACCCCCTTAGGTGGATAGTTTCATAGAGTTACGGCGGCTATAGCGGTGGGGAAACGCCCGGTCCCATTCCGAACCCGGAAGCTAAGGCCACCTGCGCCGATGGTACTGCACTCGACGCGATGCGCGCGCAGGCCGGGCAAGTGGGGAAGCGTTCGTGTCGCGTGATTGAATTTATGGTGGTTGCAGATGGGTGCCGGCGGACGGCGCACGGTCTGCATGTCGTCACCGGCTGCTCGTGCCGGATCAGAGAAAGGTAACGCTGTGTCGGAGCATGACGACGGTAGGAGACCCTTCCGCCGTGGCAGTACCGGTCCGGACTCGGCCGGCCCCGGCACACCTGCCCACGACCGCGGAGAAGGGGAGCGTCGCTCCGGAGGTTTCCGGCGCGGCGACGACGCCCGCCGCTCGGGCGGATACGGCGCCCGTGACGACGATCGGCGCGGAGGTAGCGGGCGCGGCGACGACCGCCGTGGATCCGAGCGCGGCACCGGCGGTTACGGCCGCGGTGGAGACGACCGACGCTCCGGAGGTTTCCGGCGCGGCGACGATGATCGTCGTTCCGGTGGTCACGGGCGCGGTGGAGACGACCGCCGCTCGGGCGGCCATGAACGTGGCGGAGACGACCGTCGCTCCGGTGGTTTCCAGCGCGACAACGACGATCGCCGTTCCGGTGGTTACAACCGTGGTGGCGACGACCGTCGATCAGGTGGATACAACCGTGGTGACGACGATCGTCGCTCGGGTGGGCACCCGCGCGGTGGCGACGACCGTCGTTCCGGCGGTTACGAGCGGGGTCGCGACGACCGTCGCTCCGGTGGTTACAGCCGCGGCGACGACGACCGTCGCTCCGGTGGTTACAACCGCGGCGACGACGACCGTCGTTCCGGTGGTTACAACCGTGGTGGCGACGACCGTCGTTCCGGTGGGTACAACCGTGGTGGCGACGACCGGCGTTCCGGTGGTTTCGAGCGCGGCGGCGACGATCGTCGCTCCGGGGGATACGGTCGCGGTGGTGACGATCGCCGCTCGGGTGGGTTCCGGCGTGACGAGGGCGATCGGCGGTCCGGCGGTTACGGGCGCGGCGGAGATGATCGCCGCGGCGGATTCCGGCGCGACGAAGGTGGCCGGCGACCGGGAAGTCCGAGCGGCCGTGAGGATCGTCCGGGTGGTTACGGCCGGGGCGAGGGTGATCGGCGCGGCGGGTTCCGGCGCGGTGGCGCGGATGCCGAGCGTCGATTCGGATCGGCGGACGAGGCCGACACCACCGCGCACACCGGAGAATCGGCGGAGGGCGGCGCGAACTTCGAGGACCGGGAGCCGCGGCGACGGGGTGGTGAAGGGGCGCGCGTCGGCGGTGAGAGCCGGGCGGGGCGGCCCGATGAGCCCGCGTTGCCGGACGATGTGCAGGCGAGCGATCTGGACGGCGCGGTACGCCGCGATCTGCTGAGCCTCGACAAGAACAACGCCGAGGCGGTCGCCCGGCATCTGGTGATGGCCGCCCGGCTGCTCGACGAGGACCCGGAGCAGGCACTCGAACATGCGCGCGCGGCACGGCGCCGCGCCGGACGCATCGCGGTGGTCCGCGAAACCGCCGGTGTCACCGCCTATCACGCGGGTGAATGGGCCGAAGCTCTGTCCGAGCTGCGTACCGCGCGCCGGATGTCCGGCGGCTCGGGTCTGCTGGCGGTCATGGCCGATTGCGAACGCGGGCTGGGGCGGCCCGAACGCGCGATCGAACTCGGCCGCAGCGACGAGGCGCGGGCACTGTCGGGCGACGAGGCGACCGAGCTGCGGATCGTCGTCGCAGGTGCGCGAATGGATTTGGGCCAATACGATCAGGCCGTGGTCACCCTGCAGACGCCGGAACTGGATCCCTCGCGCTCCGGTTCCGCCTCGGCACGGTTGTTCTACGCCTATGCGGAGGCGCTGCTCGCCGCCGGCCGGTCCGACGAGGCACTGCAGTGGTTCCTCAATGCGGCCGCGGCCGATGTCGACGGTGATACCGACGCCGAGGAGCGTGCCGACGAACTCGCGGGCGCACAGGTCGACGACGACGTGGAGTAACTAGTGGCAGCATCGCTTCGGGAGAGCTTCGAGGCCCTCCTGCTGGATCTGGACGGCACGCTGTATCGGGGCGCGCAGGTGATCACCGGCGCACCCGCTGCTCTCGACGCCGGCGGTGGCGCGCAGAAGCTGATGTTCGTCACCAACAACGCCAGCCGGTCGGCCGGTGTGGTGGCCGCGCATCTGCGCGAATTGGGTTTCGGCGCAGGTGAATCCGAGGTCGTTACCAGCGCACAGGCGGCCGCGCATGTGCTCGCCTCCCGGCTGGCCGCCGGATCCACCGTGCTGATCGTGGGCACCGACGACCTCGCGGCGGAAATCGAACAGGTCGGCCTGCAACCGATCCGGCGTTTCAACGGCGTGGCTCCCGCCGCGGTCGTGCAGGGGCATTCCCCGCAGACCGGATGGCCGGACCTCGCCGAGGCGGCCTACGCCGTGCGCGCCGGGGCCCTGTGGGTGGCCGCGAATGCGGATGCCACCCTGCCGAACGAGCGCGGCCTGGCGCCGGGCAACGGCGCGATGGTCGCCGCATTGCGAGCCGCGACCGACCAGGAACCAGTGGTTGCCGGTAAACCCTATGCACCGCTGCTCGAGGATGCGCTGGTCCGCGCGGCGACCCGCGACGCGCTCGTGGTGGGGGACCGTCTCGACACCGATATCGACGGCGCCCGGTGCGTCGGCCTGCCGTCGTTGATGGTCCTCACCGGCGTCAGCACCCTCGACGATCTGCGAGCCCGCCCCGCCGACCACCGGCCCACCTACATCTCCCGAACTCTCGACGCGCTGAATCACCCGGTGATCCGGCACGATTCTCCCGAGGGTGGCACGGTCGACCACCTGGTCAGGCTGTTGGACGAAAACCCCGGTCGCGCAATCGAATTGGTTCGGTAACTGTCCGGCTCACGGCGTTCACCACGGCCGAGTCGACGACTGCCCGATCCACGCCGGGATCGTCGGTCAATCGCGGCGATCCTCGGCAGCTGTGAACGCTGCCGCGGTCTCGGGGAGGATGCCCAGGCGTCGTAGCAGCGGGGTGGCCGCAGCTCCGGCGCGACGCCGGGTGATCGCCGCCGATTCGTGTGCGGCAGTGGGGATTTTGAGCCACCAGCATTCCAGCGGCCGGTAGTCGGCGGCGGGAACGAGGCGTTCGGCGAGGTCCGGCCGCTGCGCCCACAGGTAGCGGCGGGCGCGGGCAGCGTGCATGGGGTCGGAGGCGATCATGATGCGATCGGCTCGTTCCATGGCGGGAATGGTGAATTCGATGTTCTGCCATGTGGTTTCGGCCGATGTCTCGGTGCGGATTCGCTCGAGCGGAACACCGAGGTGGGCGCGGGTGTATTCGGCCATCACCGTCGCTTCGACCCAGGGGCCGTGCACGGCGCCGCCGGTGAAGATCAGGAATCCGTCGCGGTCGCGCGGCAGCGAGCGGGCGCCGATGCGGCATCGCCAGCGCTGCAGCGCGCGCGTCCGGCCGTCGGCGGTGGCCGGGTAGCCCAGCACCACCACCGCGTCCACACCGCCGGTTCGTGGTTCCCGCCGCGGTCCGAGCAGTCGCCGAGATGCGCGCCAGTGGGCGTATTCGGCGGCGGCGACCACCGCGGCCGCCGTCGATGCCGCCGCGAGTGCGACGAACCGGACAGATACCTGTCGTCGCTTACCTCCCACGCCGCCATTGTGCCAATACTCGCCGCACCCCACCGGTCCTGGGCTGGAGCTGTCGATGTCGAGCACCCGGCGCCCGGCCGCTGGACGCCACCGTGACCTCCGTTTCACCCGTGCCGCCGCTTGCCTGTCCGTCGTGGAACTCCGGTAGCGTTGTCGGCACCATGACTACGCCCATTCCGCGTCCGCATCCGTCCGGTTCCTCCGGTCCTCGCCCGGGAGTTCCGCTGCCCGGGCAGCATCTCGCGGGAGGGACGGCGGAGTTCGCCGATCCGGAGCAGGTGCGGGCCGAGGTGGCGGCGCTGCTGGCGGAGTTGCCCGGAGCGCGGCGCGTGAGCAGCGACGAAGCCGACGGGGTGGACCGCGCGGGAAGCGATATCACCCGGCGGGCGCGCATTCTCGAACAGGCCCACGAGGTGCTCGTCGGCGCCCTGGCGACGGTGGACAAGATCTGAGGTGGCCAGGCGCGCGCGAGTGGACGCCGAACTGGTTCGCCGCGGATTGGCGCGATCGCGAGAGCACGCGGTCGAACTGATCGGCGCGGGCCGCGTCCTGATCAACGGTGCGGTCGCGTCGAAACCGGCGACCGCGGTCGAGCCGAATACCCCACTGCTGGTGCGTGAGGAACCCGACGAGGTCCAGTGGGCCTCGCGTGGTGCGCACAAGGTGCTGGGGGCGCTGGAGGCGTTCGAGCCGCTCGGGGTGAGCGTGGCCGGGAAGCGCTGTCTGGACGCCGGTGCGTCGACCGGCGGATTCACCGATGTGCTGCTCGCCCGCGGCGCCCGCGAGGTGGTCGCCGTCGATGTGGGCTACGGCCAGCTGGTGTGGCGGCTGCGCAACGACGAGCGGGTCCGCGTGTTCGACCGCACCAATGTGCGCGCGCTGACGCCCGAGGCGATCGACGGACCGGTCGAGCTGGTGGTCGCGGATCTGTCGTTCATCTCGCTGGCGCTGGTGCTGCCCGCGCTGGCGGCCTGCTGCACACCGGGTGCGGATCTGCTGCCCATGGTGAAACCGCAGTTCGAGGTCGGTAAACAGCGAGTAGGCTCCGGCGGTGTGGTGCGTGATCCGGCTCTGCGCGCCGAGGCGGTGACCGAGGTGGCCGCCGCGGCCGCCGAGCTGGGCCTGCGTACCCGCGGTGTGGTCGCCAGCCCGTTGCCCGGCCCGTCGGGCAATGTCGAGTATTTCCTGTGGCTGCGCAAGGACACACCGGACACGGATTCGGCCGAGACCGAATCGGAGCCCGATATCAGCGAATTGGTGCAGCGTGCGGTCGAGGAGGGGCCACAGTGAAGCGGGAGATCCTGCTCGTCGCCCATCCGGGCCGTTCCGAACTGCTCGAGACCGCGCATCGGGTCGCGAAGATCTTCGCCAACGCCGGAATCGGGTTGCGCGTCCTCGAGGACGAGGCCTACAGCACCAAGCTGGATTTCGACGACACCGGCGAACCCGACGGCTATCCGGTGCGGGTGGTGCCGCACGGTCCCGAGGCCGCGGTCGGCTGCGAGATGGTGCTCGCGCTCGGTGGCGACGGCACCTTCCTGCGCGGGGCGGAGATGGCACACCCGGCCCGGGTTCCCGTACTGGGAATCAACCTCGGGCGCATCGGTTTTCTCACCGAGGCCGAGGCCGAACATCTGGACGACGCGCTGGCCCAGGTGGTGCGCGGCGATTACCGCATCGAGCAGCGGATGACCGTAGATGTCAGTATCCGCGTCGATGATGTTGTCGTGGAACGCGGATGGGCCCTCAACGAGGCCAGTATCGAGAATGCCGCCCGGATGGGCGTGCTGGAGGTCGTCCTCGAGGTCGACGGCCGCCCGGTGTCGCAATTCGGTTGTGACGGCGTGCTGATCGCGACACCCACCGGCTCCACCGCCTATGCCTTCTCCGCGGGTGGTCCCGTGGTGTGGCCCGAACTCGAGGCGCTGCTGGTCATTCCCAGCAATGCGCACGCACTGTTCGCGCGGCCGCTGGTGACCAGCCCGGAGTCGCGGATCGCGGTGGAAACCGTTGCGACAGGCCATGATGCGATCGTCTTCCTGGACGGCCGGCGTACGCTGGCATTGCCGCGCGGTGGGCGATTCGAAGCGGTGCGCGGCGCCGAACCGGTGCGGTGGGTGCGGTTGGATTCCGCCCCCTTCGCCGACCGGATGGTGCGCAAGTTCCGCTTACCCGTGACAGGCTGGCGGGGCCGGCGGCCGGAACGGCCGTGCGCGCCGGAGCCGGCCCGCACCCCCACCGAGCAACCCGGCTCAGGCGATAGCGAACACCGCCGAACGGAGAGCACACGTGCTGACAGAGATCAGGATTGACGGCCTCGGCGTCATATCCACCGCCACCGCGCAGTTCCACGAGGGACTGACATGTGTGACCGGTGAGACCGGTGCCGGCAAGACGATGGTGGTCACCGGACTGCATCTGCTCGGTGGCGCCCGCGCTGACGCCGGACGGGTGCGTCAGGGCGCGCAGCGGGCCGTGGTCGAAGGCCGGTTCACCGTCGAGGACGTGCACGACAGCGCCCGCGACGAGGTCGAGAAGGTGCTGGAATCCTCCGGCGCGCAACGCGACGACGACGACAGTGTCATCGCGGTGCGCACCGTCGGCAGCGACGGGCGTTCCCGCGCCCATCTCGGTGGCCGTAGTGTGCCGGCCGCGGTGCTGTCGGATTTCACGGCGCCGCTGCTGACCGTGCACGGGCAGAACGACCAGCTGCGGCTGCAGCGTCCCGATCAGCAACTGCAGGCCCTGGATCGGTTCGCCGGCGATGCGGTGGCCGGGCTGCTGCGCAAATATCAGCTGGCCCGCCGCACCTGGCTGCAGGCTCGCGCCGAGCTGCTGGAACGCACCGCGCGCAGCCGTGAACTCGCCCTCGAGGCCGATCGGCTGCAGCATTCGCTGAACGAAATCGATACGGTCGCACCGGAACCCGGTGAGGACGAGCGCATCGTCGCCGAGGTGCTGCGGCTCGGCGATCTGGATTCGCTGCGGGAGGCGGCCGGCGCCGCCCACGCGGCCCTCGCGGGTTCCGGCGACGGTGAGGGCGCCGGTGCGCTGGACGCGCTCGGTGGTGCGCGGGCCCGGCTGGAATCCAGTGACGATCCGGCGCTGACCGCGTTGGCGCCGCGGCTGGGGGAGGCCATCGCGGTGGTGGTCGATGTGACCACCGAGTTGAGTTCGTATCTGTCGGATCTGCCCTCGGATCCCGCGGCACTGGACAGCCTGCTCACCCGCCAGGCGGAGCTGAAATCGCTGACCCGCAAATACGCACCCGATGTCGACGCGGTGATCGCCTGGGCCGACGAGGCGCGCACCCGCCTGGCCTCCCTCGACGTGTCGGAGGAGGCGCTGGCGGCGCTGGCCGCCGAGGTGGAGACCGCGGCCGTGCAGGTGCGGGAGACGGCGAAGAGGCTGACCGCCGCCCGGCGCAAGGCCGCTCGCAAACTCGCGACCGCGGTGAGCGCCGAATTGAGCGGACTGGCGATGGGCCGCGCCAAACTCGAGGTGGAGGTGCGGCCACTGGCGGCGGCCGCGCAGGACAGTGCGCCCATCACCGTCGAGGGGGCGGAACTGCATGCGGGCGCGTCCGGTGTCGACGAGGTGGAATTCCGGCTGTCCGCCCACTCCGGCGCGCAGTCGCTGCCGTTGAGCCGCAGTGCGTCCGGTGGTGAGCTCTCGCGCGTGATGCTGGCGCTGGAAGTGGTGCTCGCCGCCTCCGAATACGGCTCGACCATGGTGTTCGACGAGGTCGACGCCGGTGTCGGCGGCCGCGCCGCGGTGGAGATCGGGCGACGGCTGGCGCGGCTGGCCCGCACCCATCAGGTCATCGTTGTGACTCATCTGCCGCAGGTGGCCGCCTTCGCCGACACCCACCTCGTGGTGGACAAGGTCGACGACGGCAAGGGCGTCAACAGCGGGGTGCGGGCGCTGACCACCGACGAGCGAGTCGTCGAGCTGGCTCGCATGCTGGCCGGTCTCGACGACACCGAGACCGGCCGCGCCCACGCCGAGGAGTTGCTGGCCACCGCGCGGGCGGAGAAGGCCGACACCACCTCGGCGGCGGGCTGACGAGCTGCGAAGCGTCTACTTGGCGACGGCCTTCTTGGCGGCCTTGAGGAACGGCGAGATCAGGCCGCGCAGAAACAGTTCCGTCGCCTTGTCCGGCACCGGCAGCTTGGGCTCGGATTCCATCCGGTACGACACCAGGGTGCCGCCCGGGGCGTCGGCGAAGGTGATGGTGCCGACGTGCCGCTTCACCGGCGCACCGGCGATGATCCGGTATTCCATGCGCTCACCGGGAACCAGTTCGGTGGTTTCCTCGGTCACACCGATGCCGCCCACGCCCACCAGGTAGCGTGCACCGACGCCGGAGGCCTCGGGGGCGCCGGGCTGACGCAGCGTAATGCGCACGGGCAGATAGCCGTTGAGACTGTCGCGCTCGGCGAACAGCTTGTAGACGACGTCGCGCGGTGCGGGAATGACCGTGTCGACGGTGGTACTGGCCATGGCGTTCTCCCTAAGTTTGTAGGTGTCTGGGGTTGGTGCCCTGGATGCCCAGAGCGGTGGGGTGTAGCTGATGGGTTTTTGCCTTGTTCGAGGCTCCGAAGGA
>NZ_JOJF01000063.1:0-7408 GCF_000720265.1 Nocardia sp. NRRL WC-3656
ATGTCTTGTGGGCCTTGCTGCGCGACGGCCGCGAATTCAGTGCCATCCGCCCGACATCGGTGGCAGCTGCGGCTTGACACAGTCATTGAGAGTCCTTCGCGCCCAGCGCGACCGTCGTGATGGCGAGTGCCGCCGCCGAGGATCGGGCCATGGCCTCGGGAACGAACAACACCGTGCGCGAAGTGGGCGTCGCGATCGGTGTGGCGATTCTGGCCTCGATCTTCGCCTCGCACGGGTCGTATGCGAGTCCACAGGGATTCGTCGACGGGCTGGTCCCGGCCGTGTGGACCGGCGCGGTGATCGTGGCGGCCGGGGCGGTGATCGTCCTGCTGCGGTTGCCCCGGCACCTCGTCGCGATCGAGGCGCCGGCGAGCGCGCGGGAATCGGACCGCGCGCTGTGACCGTATCGGCCGACGCATGACATCGGGCCCGGCGCGTCGTCGGTGAGCACTGGGTCGGGTCCGCATCGATCGGCGAGGCCGGGCCGGACGCCGCGAAATGCGTACCCCATATATCGCCTCGCAGGACGGCCTGCCCAGGCGCGTCGCCCGGATCTCGGGCGACGCGCCTTTCCCTGTCGCCGCCTCCGATGGACCGATTGCCGGTGTTCGGGCCGATGCCGCGGAACGTCCGAACGCCGGAAATATCCGTGTGAGGCGGCCTGCCGACATCGCCTACGATTCGACCAGCGACAATAGTTGGCATCGCATAGTCGTGTATCGCATGTGCCGATGCCCGATGTGCGTATGCAGGCAACCGCACGGACCCGACCAGCCCAGGGGAGAGACGAACCATCGTGGCCGACGAGAAGGATGCAGCCGAGCAGTCAGCGACGCCGGCGGAGGCGCTCAGCGAAGAGGCTCTCTCCGCTGCTGCCGCCGCCGCGGAGAAGGCGTTCGCGGCCGCGGCCGACCTGGATGCGCTCGCCACCGCCAAGACCGAGCATATGGGCGGCAAATCGCCGATCGCCCTGGCTCAGCGGGCGATGGGCGGGCTGCCCAAGCAGGACAAGGCCGACGCCGGTAAGCGCGTGAACGTGGCCCGCGGCCGCGTCTCGGACGCCTTCGAGGCCCGCCGCGCCCAACTGCTCGCCGAACGCGACGCCGCCGTCCTGGTCGCCGAGGCGATCGACGTGACGTTGCCGGCTCGGCGCGGTGCGATCGGCGCGCGTCATCCCATCACGGTGATCTCCGAGCAGATCGAGGACGTCTTCGTCGGCATGGGCTGGGAGGTCGCCGAAGGACCCGAGGTCGAGACCGAGCACTTCAACTTCGATGCGCTGAACTTCCTGCCCGACCACCCGGCCCGCACCATGCAGGACACCTTCCATGTAGCGCCGGAAGGGTCCAGACAGGTCCTGCGCACCCACACCTCCCCGGTCCAGGTGCGCTCGATGCTCTCGCGCGAACTGCCGATCTACGTGGTCTGCCCGGGCCGGACCTTCCGCACCGACGAACTCGACGCCACCCACACCCCGGTCTTCTCCCAGGTCGAGGGTCTGGCCGTGGACAAGGGCCTGACCATGGCGCATCTGCGCGGCACCCTGGACGCGTTCGCGCGGGCGCTGTTCGGTCCCGAGACGCGAACTCGCATGCGGCCCAACTACTTCCCGTTCACCGAGCCCTCCGCCGAGGTCGATGTGTGGTTCCCGGACAAGAAGGGCGGCGCCGGCTGGGTCGAATGGGGCGGCTGCGGCATGGTCAACCCGAAGGTGCTGATCGCCAGCGGTATCGATCCCGAGGTCTACAGCGGATTCGCCTTCGGTATGGGACTCGAACGCACCCTGCAGTTCCGCAACGGCATTCCGGATATGCGCGACATCGTCGAGGGCGATGTGCGCTTCACGCTGCCGTTCGGCATCCGCGCCTGAACCCGGCCCCCAATCCACCACCCGAGAACCTTCATACGAGGAAGCGAAACGTCACGTGCGAGTAGCGCAGTCCTGGCTGACGGAAACCCTGCAGCGGACCACCCCCGGCTGGTCGCTGACCCCCGAGGAGCTCGACGCCGGTTTCGTCCGCGTGGGCCTCGAGGTCGAGGAACTCGACACCCTCGCGCCGGTCACCGGCGATATCGAGCACCCGCTGGTGGTCGGCCGGGTCGCCGAGATCACCGAGCTGACCGAGTTCAAGAAGCCGATCCGCTTCTGCAAGGTCGATATCGGCAAGCCGGAACTGCAGGAGATCGTCTGCGGCGCGCGCAATTTCGCGGTCGGTGACCTCGTCGTGGTGGTGCTGCCGGGCGGCGTGCTGCCGGGCGGATTCGCCATCAGCTCGCGCAAGACCTACGGCCACGTCTCCAACGGCATGATCTGCTCGGTCGCCGAACTCGGTATCGGCAAGGACCATTCGGGCATTCTGGTACTGGAGCCGGGCACCGCCGAACCGGGCGCCGACGCCAACGAACTGCTCGGCCTCGACGACACGGTGATCGAACTCAACATCACCCCGGACCGTGGCTACTGCTTCTCGGTGCGTGGCCTGGCGCGCGAACTCGCCTGCGGCTTCGATCTCGACTACGCCGATCCCGCGGTGCGCACGCTGCCCGACGACGAGGCCGACGCGTATTCGGTGACCGTCGAACCGGAATCCGGCTGCACCCGCTTCGCGGTGCGCAAGGTCACCGGCGTCGACCCGAACGCGGTGAGCCCGTGGTGGTTGCAGCGCCGGCTGCTGCTGGCGGGCGTGCGGCCGATCTCGCCCGCGGTGGATGTCACCAACTACGTCATGCTCGAACTGGGCCAGCCGCTGCACGCCTTCGATGCGGCGAAAGTGACCGGGCCGCTGGTGATCCGGCGCGCGCACACCGGTGAGACGTTGCGCACGCTCGACGAGGTCGAGCGCGTGCTGGACGCCGAAGATGTCGTCATCACCGACGATTCGGGTGTGATCTCGCTGGCCGGCATCATGGGTGGCGCGAGCACCGAGGTCGGCGACGCCACCACCGACATCCTGCTGGAGGCGGCGACCTGGAATCCGCTGGCGGTCTACCGCACCGCGCGCCGGCACAAGCTGGTGTCGGAGGCGGGTAAACGCTACGAGCGCGTCGTCGATCCCGAGATCAACGTCGCCGCGCTGGACCGCGCCGCCACGCTGCTGGCCGAAATCGCCGGTGGCACAGTGGAACCCGCGCTGACCGACGTGCGGCTCCCGGTGCCTGCCGTCGAACCGATCCGGATGGATATCGATCTGGCCGACCGCACCGCGGGCGTGGTCTATCCCACCGGCACCTCGGCGCGCCGGCTCGCGCAGATCGGCTGCGCGGTCGAGGTGAGCGTCAGCGAGACCGGCCACGGTCAGCTGGTGGTGACCCCGCCGAGCTGGCGGCCCGACCTCGTCCAGCCCGCCGATCTGGTGGAGGAGGTGCTGCGGCTCGAGGGCCTGGAGCAGATTCCGTCGGTGCTGCCGACCGCCCCGGCCGGGCGCGGCCTCACCGCCGTGCAGCGCCGTCGCCGCGCCGTCAGCCGTGCGCTCGCCTTCTCCGGATGTGTGGAGGTACCCGCGCCGATCTTCATGACCGCCGGGGTCTTCGACACCTGGGGTCTGGACGCCGACGATCCGCGCCGCGACACGATGCGCGTGCTGAATCCGCTCGACGTGGAGAAGGCGGAACTCGCGACGACCCTGTTGCCCGCGCTGCTCGAGGTCGCCGCCCGCAATATCTCGCGGGGTGAGCGCGATCTGTCGATCTACGGCATCGCCCAGGTCGTCCTGCCCGGTCCGAACACCCGCGGGGTGACCGAACTGCCGGTCGACCGCCGGCCCACCGACGAGCAGATTCGCGAGCTGATCGAGTCGCTGCCCGCCCAGCCGGTGCACGTCGCCGCGGTTCTGACCGGCCGGCGTGAACCGCGTGGCCCCTGGGGTCCCGGCCGGGTCGCCGAGGCGGCCGACGCCTTCGCCCTCGCCGACGCCGTCGCCGATGCCGCCGGAGTCACCATCGAGCGCCGCGCCGCCGCCTACCTGCCGTTCCATCCGGGCCGCTGCGCGGAGCTGCTCGTCGACGGCACGGTCGTGGGCCATGCCGGTGAACTGCATCCGGCCGTGCTGGAGCGCAGCGGTCTGCCGCCGCGCACCTGTGCGCTGGAACTGGATCTGGATGCGCTGCCGCTGCGCGAATCCCGTCCCGCCCCCGTGGTTTCCGCCTTCCCGGCGGTTCTGCAGGACGTGTCGGTGAGTGTCGAGAAGACGGTGGGCGCGGCCCAGGTCGAATCGGCGCTGCGCACCGGTGCGGGCGAGTTGCTCGAGGACATCGCGCTGTTCGACGTCTACGAGGGCGCCCAGGCGGGCGAGGGCCGCAAATCCCTCACCTATGCCCTGCGCTTCCGCGCGAGCGACCGCACCCTCACCGAGGACGAGGCGAGCGCGGCCCGTGATTCCGCGGTCGCGGCGGCGGCCGATGCGGTCGGAGCCGTCCTGCGCGGGTGAGAGGGGGTAAGAAGGGGCTATGCGACATCCGGCCGAGGGCGTGCTCAACGCGCTGACGTTCCATCCCGAACGTCGGATCACGATGACGCCCGAGCAGTTCGGCTTCGACCACGAGGACCTCTGGCTCACCGCGGCCGACGGAGCCCGGATCAATGCCTGGTTCGTGCGCGCCGAGAAGCCGATCGCTCACGTGCTCTACGCCCACGGCAACGGCGGCAATATCGGTGATCGCTCGCCGATCCTGGCATTGCTGGCCGCGGCCGGCTTGAACGTGCTGACCTTCGACTATCGCGGTTACGGTCGCAGTCCGGGCCGGCCGAGCGAACGCGGGCTGTATCTGGACGCCCGCGCCGCCCGCCGGGCGCTGCTGGAACAGTCCGGCGTGGAACCGAAACGCGTTGTCTATCTCGGTAAATCGCTCGGCGGCGCGGTGGTCACCGAACTGGCGACCGAACATCCGCCCGCCGCGATGATCCTGATGTCCACCTTCACCGGCCTGCGCGACGCGGCCCGCGCGGTCTACCCCTTCATTCCGAAAGCCTTGGTGCCGAACGCGTTTCCGACGCTGCAGCGACTCCGCACCCTGCGCGTGCCGACGTTCGTCATGCACGGCGACGCCGACGAACTGCTCCCGGTCGAGATGGGCCGGACGCTGCACGCGGCGGCGGCCGACCCCAAGCGGCTGCTGATCTACCCCAACGCCGGTCACAACACCCTGGTCTCGATTCCCGGGTGGTCGGGAACCGTATCGGCGTGGGTTCGCGACGTTCTCGCGGGCGTGGAGTCGGTGACCGGCGAGTGAAACCGGCCGGACCGCGGTCGCGATGCGTAGCCTGGGTGCATGTCCGAAACCGGTGATATGGCGGCCCTGCTCGCCGCGATGCAGGATGAGGATCTGCTCGAGGTCGTGGTCACCGCGACCACGGGCCGGCCGGGTCTGGAGAAGTTGCATCTGACCGCGGCCGAACTGGCGGCCCGCCCCACTCATGCCGAACCGGAGGTCGATGTGAGTTCGGATACCCCCGGTGCGGCCGCCGCCGTGCCGCCGCCGATCTCGGGTGGATTCGGGCAGGTCGCGGTGGGCTCCGGCGTGCCGCTGCCGCCGGAGGGCTTCGGGGTGCCCGGCGGATACTCCGAATCCGGAGTCCCTACTTTCGAGTCAGTTCGCGATAAGGTCGAGCAGCGCTACGGCACCGCCCAGGGGTTGGGCGAACTCGACCGGCAGACACCGGCGGGCCGCAGCGCCGACGAACAATGGCAGGCGCGGGAGAAAGCCGCGCGGGAACGCCTGGACGAGATCCGGAAGTCGCTGCGCGACGACGTGTGATTCCGGCTGGTCCGGCGATCCGGACAGCTGAAGGGGAACCGATGACCGCAGCACAGGACATCGCCGCGAAACTGCTCGACGCGCAAGTGGACTACCTGCTCGCGGAGGTGACGGGAGATCGGTTCGCCGAGGTCGTCGCCCGCGATGTGGACGATGTGCTGGCGGTCGCCGACACCATTGTCTTCCGCGATGTGGTGTCCGTCGACGAGGCGCGGCAGACGGTGCGCACCGTGGTGAATCGCATCGGCGGCAGCCCGGTGCTGCAGGATTCGGTGGCCGTGTTCGCCGACGCCATCTACGACAACATCGCCGAGAACAACGACTACACCCTCGGCGACGTCGTGGACCGCGAACCCGTGGAAGCGTTGCTGGAGAAGATCTTCGGCATGCACCAGGCCCAGGAGCGCCTGCTGGAGCGGCTTACCGAAAGCCCCCTGGTCGCGACGGCGGCGTCCAAATTCGTCGACAAGCTGATCGACGATTTCATGGAGTCGAACCGGCAGATGGCCAGCAAGGTTCCGGGCGTCGGATCGCTGGTGTCGTTCGGCACCAACGCGGCCAAGTCCGCCCGCAAGGCCGCCGAGAAGGCCAGCAGCGGCACCTTCATCGGCGATATGGCCGGTAAGGGCGCGATGTTCGCCCTCAAGCGCACCAACAACGCGATCCGGGAGATGCTGCGCGACGCACCGGTGCACGGCGCGGCGATGGAGTTCTGGGATCTGCACGCCGGTGAGCCGGTCAGCGGCCTGCGCGATTACCTGACCCAGGCCGACCTGCGCGAACTCGCCCTGCTGGTACACCGCATCGTCGTCACCACCCGCGACAAGGAGTACGTTGGTGTGCTCCTCGACGAGTGCGTCGACGTGTTCTTCACCAAATACGGCGACCACACCCTCGGCGCGCTGCTGCCCGAACTGGGCCTGTCCGCCGACGACATCCGCACCGAGATCCTGCGCTACGGTCCCGCGGTGGTCGAGGCGGCGAAGCGAAACGGCGTGCTGGCCAAGCTGATTCGCGAACGCCTCGAACCCTTCTACACCTCGGAGCCGGTGCTGGCGATCCTGGCCGAGGCCACACAGTAGACGGGCACGCACGAACCGCGGCGACGGCCCGGCTCGGGGGCGGCCACCCCTGAGCCGGGCCGGGCTCGCTGATCAGCCGTCGATATCGGCGAACATGCCGGGCTCGTACGAGCCGCCCTGCTGGCGCACGATCACGCCGAGCCGGTTGGCCGCGTTGATCTGAGCGACCAGGCCGACCAGTGCGGCGATCTGGTCGTCGTCGTAATGCTTGCGCACCTGCGCCCAGGTCTCGTCCGAAACTCCCTGATGGGCGTCGGCGAGCCGGGTGCCCTCCTCGGCCAGCGCCAGCGCGGCCCGCTCGGCCTCGCTGAACACCGACGCCTCGCGCCACGCGGCGACCAGGTTGATGCGCACCGCGGGCTCTCCGGCGGCCGCGAGGTCCTTGCTGTGCACGTCGGTGCACCAGCCGCAGCCGTTGATCTGGCTGACGCGCAGCATCATCAGGTCCTGGGTGGCCTTGGGCAGCGTCGACTGGAGGAATCTCAATGAGGTTGTCAAGTCCTACTGGTGATTTCCGGGTTTGCTGATGGGGTCAGGTTGCGGGGGCGGGCTGGTAGGTCTTGTGGTCGCGG
>NZ_JOJF01000064.1:0-7895 GCF_000720265.1 Nocardia sp. NRRL WC-3656
GTTGACCGTACCGGCAGCGGCTCACCGGGCTGAGGTCGCCGAGCCCCTTCGTGTCGCAGAGTGGATGGGTGTTGAGTGGCCCCGCCTGTTGCCTCAGGGGCCCGCTGTTTTCCGGTCTGCCGATGGTTCTGGGCGGGTCCGTACGCCGCACTCTATGCGACACCTCGGACGTGTCGCTTTCTCAGACTTAAGCGTGTTCGCGACTGCTCTCCCGATTGAAAAGGCCTGTTCACCAATCGAATCTGCGCGTTTAGCACATGCCACCGACACCTCGGTGCCCTGTGCACAAACCGCGCTGCTGGGTATAACTCCACGTCGGTGAACGCGCATGTGCACCGGGTATGCACACGCGTCCGTGCGCTCCCCTACTCCGCCTCGCCGACGTCGGCCGCGGCGACCGCGGGAGGCTGGTGTGCCCGCAGGATGGAGTTGAGCTGTTGGCGTTGTTCGCGGGCGGCGCGGTCGGCCATGGCGTGGGCGGCGGTGATCGCCCGGGAGTGCTCGAGGTCGCGTGCCTCGATCTGCTGGCGGTGTGTGTCGGCTTGCTCGTCTAGTTGCCGTCGTAGCGCCGCGTTCTGCTCGGCTGCGGCCTGGGCTTGGGTCCGGATGACATCGGTTTCGGCTTCGGCTCGCGCTTGTGCGGTGCGCGCGGCGTCGTATTTATGCCGCATCGTGGTCAGCGCTGTCTCGGCCTCGGCGTAGACGCTGTCGCGATCCTTCTCGGCCGCAGCGATTCTCGCTTCGGCGCCGGTGCGGATCTGCTCGGCGTCGCGACGAGCCTGCGAGGCTTCCGCAGCCGCGTCGTCGGCTGCTTGCAAAGCCAAGGTTTCCAGTTCGGCGGCTCGGTCGCGCTGAGCTGTCATCTCCGCGAGCGCACGCTCGGCCGCTGATTGGGCCTGCTCGGCGGCGGCGATCTTGACCGCGGCCTCACGGCGGATGTCGGCGATTTCGCGGTCGATCGCCTCGGCGCCGGTGATGGTGGCCAGCATGTCGGCGCTGTCGCTGACGATCGCGGACAACTCGTCGCGCAGGCGCGCGGCCTCGGCCAGCAAACCGGCGACCGTGATCGCGCCGTCGGTGACCGGTCGCAGACTCGGGGTGGCGGGTTCGCGGGTCTGCTGCTGGGCGTGTTTTCTTTTGGCGCGCAACGCGGTCTGTGCGTTGTGGGCGGGGTCGGCGCAGTAGGCGAAGGGGCGTCCCGGGCGCCGGGTCGTGGTTTCGAGCTCGGCTGTGCAGCCGGGATAGCCGCACTGTGCCGAAACCGTGCGTTTGCGGGTGTGGAGGTCAATGGGTTGTGTCATTGAATTCCATTTCGTTTCATTACATTTCATGACCGTCGCGGCATGAAATGAATTGGCGGCGGTCAGGCGACGGGGCGCAGGCCGGCGTTGCGCACGCGCGGCAGATGCAGGCGGATGACGTCGGCGGCGGATTCGCTGGCCCGGCGGTCGATGTGGCCGTAGCGTTTGTCGGTGGTGGCGACCGACTCGTGCCCGGCGTCGAGTGCTTGCAGCCGCCCCAAGGCGGGCAGCCACGCCTTCTTGTAGAAGTAGGTGACACTGATCGGGTTTCCGGTGGCGGTGTGGAACAGCAGCTCGTCGCGCGGGCGGTTCAGGTCGAGCCGGCCGAGGGTTTCCAGGGGCACGTTGACGGTGCGGATTCCCCGGCTGGACTTGGGTTTGCCGAGCTTGAGCGCGCCGCCGGCCCATTTCCATGCCTTGGTGATGCGTACCGCGCCGGTGCGGGGGTTGATGTCGCCGACGCGCAGAGCGGTGACCTCGCTGGGCCGGGCCATCGACATCAGGCCGAATTCCGCGTGCGCGCGCCATCGCGGCGGCATCAGCTGTTCGAACAGCTCCCATTCGGCGTCATCGAAATAGTCGGGCTCGGGGGCGTCGTTGCGGGGCAGGCGGGTGTCGGCGCACGGGTTGTAGGCGATCAGCGGTTGCGGGCGCACCGCGGCGGCCGCACTCATCGCCGCCGAGAGAAACCCGTGCTTGTTCGCGATGGTTTTGGGCTTGTTGCCGATCTCCTCTTCCAGGTGCACCACCCACGACTTGTCGGTCTCGGCCGTGATCGCGCCGAGAGGCAGATAACCCATGAAATCGTCGATGTCGCGGTCGATGTAGCGGTGATAGCGCTTCCGGGTCTCGGGTTCGATCCCGGTGAGCGTATCGGCGTAGCGGCGCAGCCACTCGGTCAGAGTCAGGTACTCGACATCGGTCCCACGCTGCACGTCGAGGATCTCGAGTGCTTCCTCGGCGCCTACGCGCTCGAGCAACGCGGCCCAGCGCGTTGCCTCGGCGGGGTCGTCGAATGTCTCCGAACTCTGGCGCCTGCGGCCATCGATGTAGATGTTGAACGGCACCTGCCACGCGACGGTCCCGTCCGCACGAGGACGGGGTCGGGGGGTGGGCATTGTCACCTCCGGTCGGGTCCAGGCGACATCTCGTGAGATGTCCTGTTACCGACCGCTGGTAACCGGCTGCTGACGCCAGATACTGACGCCGTTTACGCTCAGGATACGTTTCCGCGCCCTGAGCGGCCAGTCTGTGTGGTGGAGCCTAGGGGAATCGAACCCCTAAACCCCTCAAGCCGAAAACACCTGGTCAGCGGCGTCGGTAGCAGCCGGATCCTCTAGAAACTCACATCTCGCAGCGGTTCGCCGCATTTCGCGAGCACTCAGGGTCTGACGCGGTCAGCACCGGTCGGCCCCGCGAGCGACATCGAGTCAGCCAATACCGTGCCGGAGTGCAATCTCACATGCGAGAATAATTCGATTAGAATACGTTCAAAACACGCTCGGATCGAGAGCATTGATTACGATTGCGAAGGACTCATAAATCGCAGGTTAAGCAAATTCTGCCCCATTGATACAAGAAATATCCGGAGACCTATCAGTGCGCGGAGAAGACAATGCGATCTACCTGATACTCAACGAACATCTCCTAGCAAAGATTCGCAGCGTCAGTCTCATCGTTGCGTTTTGACTGTTCCGGACGCCTATGTTCAGCAGGTAAAGCGCTGGCAACCGCGACGATTCAGGTGTCGACGGCTCCGCGGTGTCAGCCCGGAAGGATCCGATGGGGGCACTGCGACGGGCATCGCGGTTATCGCCAACGCCTCCCGGATGTCATCCTTTGTCAGCCGCCATTGGCGCCCGATCTTGTGGCCTGGCAGCTTCCGTGCCCGCAATTGGCGCAGATACCAGTCCGTGGACTGCCCAATCGTTCAGCGCCGACCGATACGGGAACCGTCGTCAACGGTGGCACTTCTTGCTGAATGTCGCTGCGAGACTGCTCGCCCGAAGAAAGCCGTTCAACTACCAACTCTTCAATTACCCTTCTCTATATATCCGTGTCCTTCATGTACTGCCGGCCAACGACTAAGATATTGCCAGCAAGGCAACTTACTCCGCCCATGCCGAGGATCCGGCAGACTCACCGAACGACGCTCGCTCCCAAGTCTGATCTGCGACACGACGCCTCGACGGATATCCATCTTCCGCACTACGGCACTTGAGTGGGCGACCCATCAACAGGAGCCGTCCACCTCGCCGCACGCCGAGAAAGCGACGAATGCCGTAATTGACACGCTTCGACATCGTTCGGTTAATCGAACTGACATGCTCCCGACGAAAACTGCACGTAGACCGCCATGACTCCCGAACCGAAGGCCAGTACACGCGGCCATGAATAGAACGATTCGGCATACATGTTGCCAACTCACCAGTCGCTTCGCTCTCATACAAGAGGCCGAAAAAGAATCGAGGCAGCATGCCACACAAGCCTGGGCGCCCCCCCTCCGCCCCACCAACCAAACGTACGACTGGGGCGAACCGACGGAAAGCGACGCCCGGTGGCGCTAAACAGAGCGGTCGACCAGCACCGCCGACGCAAGCGAGCGCATCCGCCGACGTCTCACATAAGAGAGTTCCCGCAAGCACTGAAAGTTTCGATAAGACCGCACCCGAAGATTTGCTCGATATAAGGCCTTTGCGATCTCCGGATGGAAAAAATTTCAGGGTGCCGCTGCCACAAGTAGGGATCCACCAACCATCATCGACCTTGCCCCTGATATCGATTTCAGCGATCAACGATCGCGGCAGGCTCGCGGCCGCGAGGACGCTTACATTTTTGAAATGGCGCCCCCGCCAGCCGATCACCTTCACGGTCGACGATCAACTACTCGTAGTAACTGTGACTGACGCCCCTCCCAAGCTACGCATCGACTCGCATCAGCATCTCTACATACCGGCCGAATTGCGAAACCGACTACACCTAAAAAGCGGTGATCGCATCCTGCTCGTGGCGTCCGAAGAGCATCGCAAACTGGTTATCTACCCGCCCCACGCCCTCGTCACCGCACTATTTTCACAGGATCCGTCAGTTTGGCTCAGGCTGTGAGCACCAACGACATTCAAGCAGCTCAACTCCTCCTCGCGCGGCTTGGCTTACGTCCCGAAGATCTTCTCTCCCACTCAATTATCACGAACGTCCCGACTTTCGGTGAATATATACCGCGCGTCGAATCGACAATGTCAGCCGGAACCCTACGCACCTACCGCCCGTACTGGAACCGGCTCCGAAAACAATGGCGCGACCGTCCGCTGGACGAGCCAACTGCCCTGGAGCTGAAGGAGATGGTCGAGCAGGCCCGACGAGAGGCCGCGGCCCGGAAGAACTCGCGCGACGGACGCTCTGCTGCCGAGCACATGGTCGCGGCCATTCGCTGCCTCTACCGCCACGCCCGCGACGACGGGTACGTCCCCGCGTCCGGCAATGCCGCTGCCCACATTGACAAGCCGCGGCGACGCCCCAGCCCCCGCACAGCGTTATCCGATAATCAACTCGCCCAGATCAATCACGTCGTTGCGACAACCGGCAACGATCCCGACTTGGACTCGCTGATTGTGCGGCTGCATATAGAAACAGCATGCCGGCGCGGCGGAGCCCTCGCGCTACGACCTCAAGATCTCGATGAAACGAACTGCCTGATCTGGTTGCGCGAAAAGGATCAATCAGATCGGTGGCAACCAGTATCGCCCACGCTGATCAGGGCACTGGTCAGCCACGGGAGGCGAGGATCGGACCCGGCTGGACAGCTCCTGCGCTACCGAAACGGCCGACCGATCACCGGACGCCGCTACGACTACCTGTGGGACCGCGTCGGCCGCGAACTCCCCTGGGTCAAAACCCTGCAGGTCACGGCCCACTGGCTGCGCCACACCACGCTGACATGGGTTGAACGCAACTTCGGCTACGCCGTCGCCAGAGCATTCGCCGGTCACGCAGAGCCATCCGGCTCGGACGGACCAACCCTGACCTACGTTCGAGCGTCGTTGCCCGAAGTCGCTGGAGCACTGGGCGCCCTTGTCGGCGAACGACATCCACTCGATCCGGGCGAAACCACGGAAGTAGAACAACTCTGAGAGTCTGGGCCGGACGGCTGCCACGACCGTCAAACGCTCTTGCCCCGCAGCATTCGCCGATACGATCGCGTACGCGAGCATCCACTCGGTGCCAGTGGCGGGCGGATCCTGGGCACGCTGGCCAAGGTGTTGCGCGAACGCGACCAACGCTGGGGCGTGGCCGCCCTCTGCATCGGCGTCGGCCAAGGGCTGGCGATCGTGCTCGAGAATATGGAGGCCGGGAAATGAGCAGAACCGCAGTGGTGGATACCGTCGATGAGGCCGTGGCCGGAATCGAGGACGGCGCAACGATTCTCGTCGGCGGATTCGGGTTGGCAGGTATGCCGTTCGACCTCATCGACGGGGTGATCCGCCAAGGCGCCACCGATCTCACCATCGTGTCCAACAACGCCGGCAACGGTGACGTCGGTTTGGCCGCCCTGCTGAAAACCGGCCGCGTCCGCAAGGTGATCTGCTCGTTCCCCCGCCAGTCCGACTCCTACGTCTTCGACGAGCTCTACCGCACCGGCAAGATCGACCTCGAAGTGGTCCCGCAGGGCAACCTCGCCGAGCGGATGCGCGCCGCCGGCGCCGGTATCGGCGCCTTCTACTGCCCCACCGCCGTCGGCACACCCCTGGCCGCCGGCAAAGAGACCCGCGAGATCGCCGGACGCACCCACGTCCTGGAATACCCGATCCACGGCGACGTCGCCCTGATCAGCGCGCACCGCGCCGACACCATGGGAAACCTGGTATACCGCAAAACCGCCCGCAATTTCGGCCCCGTCATGGCCACCGCCGCCGCAACCACCATCGCCCAAGTCGGCGACATCGTGCCCGCCGGACAGATCGACCCCGAATCGGTCATCACCCCGGGAATCTATGTCGACCGCATGGTCCGCGTCCAGGCCCGTCACTACACCGTTCAAGGAGCCCGCTGATGGCGCTCACTATCGACGAACTCGCCGCCGTCGTCGCCCGCGACATCCCGGCCGGCGCCTACGTCAACCTCGGCATCGGCCAACCCACCCGCATCGCCGACCACCTGAACCCCGAATCCGGTGTCGTCCTGCACACCGAAAACGGCATGCTCGGCATGGGACCCGCCGCCACCGGCGACCAGATCGACCCCGACCTCACCAACGCCGGCAAAGTCCCCGTCACCGAACTACCCGGCGCCTCCTACTTCCACCACGCCGACTCCTTCGCCATGATGCGCGGCGGCCACCTCGACGTCTGCGTCCTCGGCGCACTCCGAGTCTCCACCACCGGCGATCTGGCCAACTGGCACACCGGACAACCCGACGCCATCCCCGCCGTCGGCGGCGCCATGGACCTGGCCATCGGCGCCAAACAAGTCTTCGTGATGATGACCCTCTTCGATAAACAGGGCCGCCCAAAACTCGTCGACCACTGCAGCTACCCGCTCACCGGCCTGCGCTGCGTCAACCGCATCTACACCGATCTGGCGGTCTTCGAGGTGGGTCCGGAGCGGACCACCGCACGAGAGACATTCGGGATCTCGCCCACCGAACTGAGCCACTGCCTCGGCTTGCACCTACCTGAAACCGACCGAACCACAACCGCTACACGGTGAGACGACGGTCCTCCAGCACCACCATGCGGTGAAACCCCCTTCGGCCTCTTGGTATCACCGAGACAGCATGCAGCCGCATGCACCAGAACCCGTGACCGACGCCGACCTGGGCGCGCGGCACGCGAACTCCCGCAACACCTTCGCGACGGAGGCGCTCCGCATTCGCACCTGTCCGACCACAACGCCCTCAGGACAAAGATCGCCGAACAGCGATCCGCTGCGAACCGCTCGAACGGCAGCGTCAGGGCAAGCAGGCCCACTGAACCGCATGAGGACACATCCAATCGCCTCCGGCCGTCGGAGCCATGCACGGGCAAAACCTGCTACCTTCAAAGCCGTTGGTAGCAGTATCGATAGATGTACTCAATCACGCGAACGGTTCAGCCGTGACACAGCGGGGGGTTCAAGTCCCCCCTCGCACACCGATGCCTGGCAAATCTGCCAAGTTCCCGCGCCGGCAGCAGCGATATCTAGGCCTGCCTCGACGGCCGTGTTCCGCTCACCGGCTGCCGCAACACCGCAATCGACACGTCCCCTGGCCGGGCAGCACACGCCACATGGACCTGCTTCAGGGCTGTCAGGTGCCTGCAGCCAACCGCCCGGCGCCAGCCGAAAACGTGAAATCCAGACGCCGTACAGGACGTCCACAGGACGTCGCAGGTCCACGAACAGCAACAAACACCAACCCACAACACTCATCAACAACCACGAACCCGCAGGTCGCGCCGCTTCGCCGGACAAAACCAACCGGTCATCAGTAGCATCGGCCTATGCGATCGATCTGGAAGGGGGGAGTGTCGGAATTTTTGTGGGCAGAACGGTGAATTGTCCTGCTAGTTTCCGGTTATCCGCTCACCATAGAACAGGGCGAGCGTGTTGAGTATATCC
>NZ_JOJF01000065.1:0-9228 GCF_000720265.1 Nocardia sp. NRRL WC-3656
CCGGCGGTGCCGTGTACCAGGC
This sequence comes from Nocardia sp. NRRL WC-3656, assembly GCF_000720265.1. NCBI lineage: Bacteria > Bacillati > Actinomycetota > Actinomycetes > Mycobacteriales > Nocardiaceae > Nocardia > Nocardia sp. NRRL WC-3656. Next base: position 23 of record NZ_JOJF01000065.1, read on the forward strand.
CCATGGCCAAGCGACTGCTGCCGATCCGGGGGAACACCATCGGCGCGAACTTGCCGGCGACCATGCCGCCCACCGCTCCACCCGCGCCGGCCAAGGCGGCGACTTCGATCGACGTCAGATCGATTCCGGTCGGATTCGTGCCGTCCGATCCGATGATGTCGGCGGTGCGATCGCCGGTGGCGACTTGCAGCGCCTGCACACCCGCGTCGACGCCTACGGGCAGCGCGGCCGCCTTGCCCAGCATGGTGGCGAACCGCAAGGCCCCCGGCGCGGTCAGCCGGGCAGCCGCCTTCGCCGCGCCTTCCTCGATCGCCCGTGCCAGGGCGGCTCGCATCGCCGTTACTTCGCCACGCCCCTCGACCAGCATGGCATCCACGGTCGGCGCCGCCGCGGTCGCGCCGGCCGGACCTGTTGCCGCCGCGCTGGTCACCACGCTGAAGATTCGCCACGCCAAGTGGATGCCGAACGTGAACATCACGCACAGCCACTTCTCCGCGTCGTTGGCGGCCGCCTGCGCCTGGTCGGCCAGGGTGCCGACGTCGCCACCGAGCTGGGCCGCGCCTTTCCCGTACGAACGCAATGCGTCGCGCAGCTGGTTTGCCAGCTCGCCCACCGAATCTTCTTGCGCGAGGAGCGCTTTGATATCCCTCGACTGTCCGTCCAGCTCGTCACCGTGGGCACGGAGCTCGGCGGCCATCCGGCGCATGGCGGAGATGTCGGCGCGCGGGAGTTCGCCGCCGAACACCACCATCTCGATCGGGCGCCGCAGCATGTCGGGAAGACTTTCGAAGGTGTTCCGCAGCTCGACAACGGGGCTGAACAACGAACCGTCCACCGGCACCGCCTATGCCGGTCGAGATGCCGCGGCGATCAGCACCGCATGCAGCAATCTTGCCTGTATGCCCGCCTCCGCGCCGTGCTGCACGACCTCCGCGAACGCGAATCCGAGCGCCTCGCCCACATCGAATTCACCAGAGAACGAGGCCTTTCCGGCCAACTCGGCTCGCCAATCCCGGTAACCGCTCACCACCTCGGCGAGTGTGCGGTCCGGCTGCCGGCGCAGGTATTCCGCGATCAGGACGCGTTGTGCCTGCTTGCGCGCTACGCCGCCGCCGGCGGCGTCGAGGGCCCGGCCGAACTCCCGAAGCGTCGCCGGATAGATGTCCGATCGCGCCGGCTCGCCGCCGGGTTCCGTGGTCGGGGTCGCTGCCGCCGGCTCTTGCGCGGTGCGCAGGTCGATCGTCATCGAGTCGGTGGCGCCCTCGGCGCCCGGTTCACGACTCCATCGCACCATGCCGAGCTCACCACCAAGCTCTGCCACCGCGACCGTACCCAGACCGATCATCGGATAGTCGGTGAGCACCCGGTCCACCGCTGCCACGAAGTCTCGTACGGGCGGCAGCTGAAGGCCGGGTGTGTCGAACCCGGTCACCTGTACACCGTGGCGCTCGGCCAATGTCCGCGCCAGCCAACCGATCATCGGGTCGGACGGCTGCTCGCGAGAGCGGCGCCGATCACCCGGGCGTGCCTTGTCGCGGGACGGACGGTTGTCACGTGGCGGCGAACCGTGCCGAGGATTCTCCTCCGGCTTGCCGGGGGACCCGGTCTTTCCAGGGGTGTCGGCCCTTCCCGGTGCGGCGGGAGGGCGAGGCGGTTGCCCTCCCCATGGGGTATCGCCCCGTTTCGTAGGTGCCGCTCGACTGCCGGACGAGGCGTCCGCGGCTCGGGGCGCCGCGCGGCGGTCGGCCGGAGGTAGTCCCGACGAGGATGAGGACGGTGCCGAAACGGATGAGGACCGGCGACCGGAGTCACCGGCCGGGGGCTGCTTCTCCCGCCCGGAAGGGGCGGACTCCGGCCGGTCCTGATTCCACGGCGAGCGGGACTGCGCCCCATTCGGCGGGACGGTCCGCGCCGGAGAACCGTTCGGTGACTGCGAGCCACCGGCCGGGGGTTGGTCGGCGCGCTGCGCACCGCCGGTGGGATGCGCCGGACCGCCGGCGACCGGAGAGTTCCGAGCCGGGGGGCCTTCGGCGTGGTCGTACGGGAGCTGTGGACCCGCATCGACGGGTGACGGCGTGCCGGCCGCGTTGTCCGGCGCAAGCGTGGCCGAACTCCCGGTTCCCGGATCCAGATCTCCTGCCGCGTCGGCCAGCCGGGCGGCGTTGCCGGCATCCTGCGCATCGAATTCGTTTGCGACACCGACGATTCCGGCCGCAGTGCTGTGCAGCCCCTTCGCCATGTCCCGCACATTGGCGAGCGTTTGATCGGCATGCGGTGTGAACTGCTCCGCGAACTGACGGCCCATGTTGTCGTCGCCCCAGCTACCGTGGGCCTGCTCCAGGCAATCCCGCAGGCCAGCGTGGGTCTGCCCCACCCGGTCGGCGAGTTCGGCCAGCCGTGCGGCCCGTTCGCGCAGGCCGGCCAGGTCCAACCGAAGTTCGCCGCTCATATTCCGCCTCGAGCCGTCACATCCGGTCGCCGACCCGCAGGCGGAACCGTCGCTCGAAGTCGGTCACGAAAACCGACAGCGGCACCGACGAACTCGATCGCTCCACGGCGCCGTCGTCGGCGACATAGAAGACCGCACGGTCCAGGGCGATGTCGTTGTCCGGCACCGGCGATCGCACCATCCAGCCCACGCTGATCCGGTCGGCGCGCAGGGACGACGGAGGATAATCCGCGGTGTCGTACCCTCGCTCGCGGATGTGATCGCGAACCAGTTTCAACGCCTCCGCCGCGCTGATCCCGGCGACCTCGCCGGCCGTCAGATCCGCGAGTGCGAACTGGAACAGCGCACCGGCGACGTCGACCTCGGTTTCGTCACCGACCACCTGCACGATCGCCTCGCGTGTCACCGCGGCGGCCTGCGCCGCCGACACCAGCAACTCGGCGGCATCCGGCGACGACTTCTCCATCACGTCGGCGACTACTCGCGCCACCGTGTCGGCAGTCCACACCGCGGGCAGCGCCGCCGCGCATTCCGACATCGGAGCGGATTCGCCCCGGTACCACCGCCCCTTCTCCCACCAGTAACAAAACGACAGCATGCCGGTCATCACCCGCGGATTGAGCACCGGGTCGGCCACCCAATCAGGTGCTCCCGCAAACACATTCGGCATCGCGCCACCACCGTTGTAGGCGAGGTCCAAAAGACCGAGGCCAGCACCGCCCACCGCGCCCACAGTGTTCGCAGCTCCGGCAACTCGCCGGTCACCGGCACCGCCCGCACGCCCGCCCGCCGGTCCGTCCGCATTCCGTCCCAGGCGGCGCGCGGCGGCCTCGACTGGGATTCACCGCGCCCGATGTAAGCCGCCAACCAGGTCGGCCAGATACGCCTGTGGTGCGAACAGTTGCTCACCGGGAAACGGCTCGGCCCCGTGATCGACGACGACCTCGACGTCCTCCGCGTCGGCGCGCACCACCATCCGCCACCACGGCTCGCTCTCCAGCTCGGCCGAAACCTGCCGGTGCCGGCGCACCGACGCCCACACCTCATCCGATACCTGACACCTGATCGGCCCGTGCCCGTCATCGACCACGAACAACGCCGATTCGGTGACAACGGTCAACGCGAAGGATGCCTCCAGCCGCTGCCATCCCGGCGGCGCGAGCGCGCGCAAGCCGGCGGTGATCCGGTCCACCAAGTCCGCGAGATCCTCACCCCCGGAACCGCTCGCTGACAAGCCTGTCCCCCAGCGTTGGTACCGCCGCCTTGCAGTAGGCCGAAGGCTGCAGCGCGGCGGGCCGACTTCAGCACAGAATGTTCTACCGCCACCCGGATTCCTCGTACGGCAACGTATTTCAACAACCTCTTCCATGCATTCTCTAGCGCCGCATCGGTCGCCTCACGAGTCGACACCGCCTGCGGGACGGCGGTTGCTCCAACGCCGGCCTCCGCCACAGTCAGAGGACCTGAGGTCAAGGCGGCATCATCTGAGCTAATTACGCTCGACAACGACAACTGGTGGTTGCGGCAGCAATCCTGGATAGGATGCAACAAAGACATTTACGGCTCCCGGGAGACGTACAATAACCCCTCTGTCCAGGAGCGGAATTGGCGCTGACCGCCGCTGAGGACAGACAAACTAAGCAAGATGACGCGGAAACACTACGACGGCGACAGTGCCGGGACGAGGGCTGCATCGGACATCTCCGACACCGTTTGCGACAATTCACTGTTCCGCATGGTCGTGTCCAATCAGCAACTGGTCGCCGGCGGATGCGCGAAAATGGCCGCGGCTCCGTGGATCTCGCCAACGGTCAACCGCTCCCCGTTGTCGACGGCATCGGTGCCCACCACGGTGGCCAGTTCGGAGAATCGGGCGCGCAGTGCCCGCCGCACCGCCTCGTTAGGGCATACAGCCGGACAGCTCCCGCCCGCCGACGAAACAGTCGACTCAGCAGACGCAAGTGCAGGCCTTCAGGATGACGTCGTGCACGTACCGGAGGTGCGCCTGGCCGCCGAGGACCGCGGTGAGAGTGTGTAGTCCCTCACTGGCGGTCAGGATCACCACTGCCGCGTCTCGGCCTTCATCGAAGCGGGCGGTATGCAGGCAGGTGGCCTCGACCAGGGCATGCGCGGCCGGAACCCCGCCACCCGAACTGGGGTGGGGATCAGGCTGCCGGGGCGCATGGCGGCCAGAACAGCCCCGGTGGCTGGTGGTGACCACCGACCCAGTCGGCACAGGGTTCAATCAGCACGAGTCGTGGTGCAGGGCAACTCATCCGGCGATAGACCTTCTCGCCGTAGCAGCAGGTGAATTGGCGACGCAGCTACACCAGGTCATTGAGCGTGGTGAACTGGTGCGGGTCGCGAGGGGTGTCGTACGCGAACGCGACACCATCACTGGCAAGGACTGCGGCGTAGGAGGCGACCTCGCCGGTTCGGCTCCCCGCCACGCACCGATCCGCTGCCGCCCCGTCACGTCGTTCATGCCGTACTCGCTGCCGCACCGGCATCCCTTTTGTGTGGGACATCGAAACCTCTCCGGCCGGCCGACGCCCGCCCAATCGCCACTCAGCACGCCACGACAGTGACCGGGACCGCGGTATTCACGTGGAACACCGTCAGCCCGCAGCGCAGCCGCCGCCGCATCGAGTGGCGGTTCCTCTCACAACCGGAAAACCATTGATAAGGAATGAAATTCGACCATGATGGCAACCAACCATCGGCGACGATGACGGAACTGGGCATCGTGCAGGCCGGCGCAGCCATCCTCGGCGAGCCATCCGGGCATTCACCATGCCTGCCGAAACCTCCACCGCGACCCCAGTCGTCGACGAGACGCCAGTGTTCCAGCGTGGCGATCTCGCGGGTGCGTGTTTGCCGTCTCGGGCCGGCCGCGGCGCAGCATCGGCCGTGCGCGGCGACGACTTCTCTTACTGATCGGGCCAAGCCGTGCCACAGGTGTGCCGTAACGGTTTCGGCGACGCAAGGCGAAGTCGTTCACGATGACCACCCGACGGGTCGGCCACTGTGGCAGCAGGATCGCCAGCAGTACCCGCACCGCGGTATGTCCGGACAGTCGAACCGGCCATGCGGCTGACCAATACGTCGCGGCCCGACGCAGCACTTGGTTTTCCCGCTCCGGCAACAGGATACGGCGGCGGGCATCCCGCAACTCGGCCGACTCTGTACCAGTCGTGCTCGGCTTGTTCCGGTCGTCGATGTCGGCTTGACGCATCCATCTCGACAACGTCGTCGGGTGGTTCCCGATGTCGGTCGTGATCTAACCCAGCGTGATCTCGCCGTCGCGAGTTCCTTCAAAGACGGCTTGGGCACAGTGAGACCCGCGCAGACCCGCCTTCGGGCAAGCCATCGCGGTTGCCCTCTATCTATACAGTAAGGCCAAGGACTGTCTCGTGTCGCGAGCGGTGCCAGAAATGTCTAGTGTGGTACTGGTGGGAGCAGTTCAGACGAAATAGCATTTTTGCTGTTCCTCGTTCTTCCTGCCTGTCGCAATATCGAAGATTCGCGCGGATACGGCAGCCATGGGAGCACCGTCAAACTCTGCCTGGAGCCCTTCTTGACTCTCATTCGCACAACCGGTATTCATCACATACGGCTGACCATTACCGACATCGACCGCTCGCGCGCATTCTACGAAGATGTTTTGGGATTCACCGTGGTAGCCGAATCCTCCGGCCGCCCAGAGGATTCTGCCATTCGCGCAGATCCCGCACAGCTCTACGGCGGCGTCGTATTCGAAACGAACGGCATGTTGTTCGGCCTACGGCCGGTGGCAGACCGAGACGACCACTTCGATTCCGAGCGGGTCGGTCTCGACCACGTCAGCTTCACCGTAGACACAATCGATGACTTGCACGCTATCGTTCAAAAATTAGACGAAGCCCGAATACAGCGCGGTGACGTCACTGAACTCGATCAATTCGGTATCGTGATCTTGTCGTTCAACGACCCCGACGGCATACACCTCGAAGTTACTGCTCCAATGCCGCCGTCCGGATGCGGTTGATGCATACGAGTTGTCATCGGGCGGCTGCACCGCCTTTCGAGACGTTACAGCGAGGCAAAACAGATGCCGCCAAGGTTCCGGCCACGCGCGATGGAGTTGTGGCACTTGCCGAGTACCGCTGGCATGCCCCGCCGGGTCGTCATCGTTCGCGTGCTGAGGGTTGGGCCGGGACAGCGCGGTATCCATGGCTATAGAGATTCCGCACGATGTGGCATTGTTCCTCAACTACGCCGGTGTGCCGTATCCGGATATCAACGAGGACCAGGTCCGCGCACTGGGAACTCATGTACGGAATTTCGCGAACGGCGTGGCGGATACGCACGATACCGCGACCGGTGTGATCACCGATATGAGGAACGTCTACTCAGGGTATTCCTACCAAGCGTTGGTCGCGGCCTGGGCGCGGATGTCGAAGTCCCATATGGCCGATCTGGATGCGGTGTGCCGGGTGGTGGCCGATGCCCTGGATGCGGCTGCTGTGGTGATCAAAGTGACCAAGGTCGCGGTGCTGGCCGAACTCGCCGCGCTGGCAGCCAGTTACACCGCCGCGATTGCCGCGACGATCGTCACCGACGGTCTATCAGTCGCGATCGAGCAGGCGATCGCGGCTGCCGCCCGCAAGATTTGCCAGGTCATGGAGCAAGCGTTGCTCGGCTATATTCTGGTCGAGGTGGTCGGGAAGGCAATCGAGCCGCTCGAGCATGTCATCGACCGCATGGTCCGGCGGATCGTGGACGATATCGCGGGTGAGCTGTTGGGGCCGCCGCCCGGTTCGGCCGATCAGCCGCTGTACATCGAGCCCGATGAGGTCATCAACTACAGCCGTGTCCTGGACGGGCTGGCCGATGACATCCTGCAGCAGGCATCAGATTTCGCTGACAAGGCCGCGGGACTGGACTTCACCACCCCCACCTCCGACGACGGTGGCGGCGGCGGGCCCGCCGTGGGTCCGGGCACCGATCCACTCGCAGGAGTGGGATCGCAGACCGTGACCAACGACCACGCCCCTGCACTGGTGGCCGATACCTCGCCGACGGCCCCGCCCAGCGTGCAGCTCCCTGCCTATATATTGTCTGAAGACTCGCTCTCGTCTAGCCACCCGCCCGATCATTCCGGCACACACATGTCCGGGGAGGCAGCTGAGGCTACCGGGAGGCCGGCGCATCATGCCGCAGGCTGGTTGCCAGGTTCGTACGCTGCGTCTAACACGAGAATCACTGGCGTGCAACCGAATCCGGACATTGGCGGTGCCATCTCGGGCGCTGGTAGCGGTCATGTGGCAGCAGGGCCCGATGACGCGGCATCGAGTCCTGGGCATGTCGTGGCGGGAACGGGTTCCGATGGACTGCCAGCAAGAGCTGACTCCAGTGTCACCGCCCAGCACAACCCCGACGGCACACCCGCACGCTATGCCCCGCACAGTCCGGTGTTCGATCCGCAGCCATCGTGGAATGCGGCCCTGTCGAGCCCCCTCTCCTCGGCGATGGGGCAAGATCGGGTGGGCAGGCCCCTCGAGCAGGCGGCCGATGCCGACGACCAGTCGTCGCCGAGCCAGTCGAACCCTGGGGGCCGTCCCAGCCCGCGATCCAACCAGCGCGTCACACCATGGCGAAAGCGCGATCGCAACAAGGCAGTTCCCGAGAAGTCCCCCCACAAGACGGCCTCCGCCGCTGGAACGCCATGGTCCGGCCGTGGTGTTCCGTCGAAATCCGAGCCCACTCTGTCCGCCCGGCCGGATACACGGCCGATGCGCTGGCGGACCGACCAACCCGAAGAGACTGCGGACACCGCCGACGAAGCGCAGACCCTGGATTCCGAGCGTTCTTCTGCGCAGGCCTCGGAGAAGGAGACGGCCAGCGCGACGCGACAACCCGAGTCAGCGCCGGATCACCGAGGCCTGACCGTCGTGGCTCCATCGGTCGCCGCCGACAACCGGCCCGAACCGAACGCTGAAACACTGCCCCGGTCTTCATGATCCACTGAACCGATGCCCGCGCCTGCCAGCGGTGTTCGCGACAGCCGACAACGCATTCCAGGAGGAGTCTATGTCCGACCGCGCCGCAGGGCGTGCACGGATCCAGCGTTGTTCACGCCACATAAACAGCCCGATGAGTTCAGTCGCTACCAACCTGATTCCGCATAGACTCCTCACGACGGAAGTGCCACCGCAGCCAACCGGCGATATACCCGGGCGACCATCAGATCGTGAGTTTTCTCGACCAGCGCGCGAAGCGTCGCATTACTCACCAGTCCGACCGGTCTCGGCCGACGCGCTCGCTGATACGCCCGGTGATCGGCCGCAGCGGCACGACGGTAGGCGTGCCGCCGCCGTCGACGATCTCCCGCGAGATCGTCGACGGCGAATGCCCCAAACGCACAGCGATCCTCCGCGCCGAGCCGCCCGCGGCGAGGCCACGGGTTATCTCTTCCCGTTCGACCGTCGTCAAGCGCTGGCCGCGCCGGCGGCCGGCGAACCACACCGGTCTGAGCGAGAAGCCTCCGCGCATTCTGCAACGGCAGCCCGAGCGATCGGGCAATCGCGCCGAACGACTCACCAACCCGACCTACCAGCCTGCCGGCGCCACAACTCGTCCTGAAACAGAAGACACATCCCGCAGGCCGCCCCCAAACTGGTTGAGTCCAGCAGGATGGTGTACGACCGGACGCCAGCAAATGTCTGAGCGTGTCGTAGCCGGATAGAGGGTGGTCACCGCGTGATCCTTCAAAAGA
>NZ_JOJF01000066.1:0-4110 GCF_000720265.1 Nocardia sp. NRRL WC-3656
TCGCCGAGCATTTCGACGCGATCGTGAATGTGCTGGAATCTGCTCTGGGAAAGTCTGTTTCGCTGTCGGATGCGTTGGCCGACGGGGATCTGGTCGATCGGACAGTGTTCGCGCAGGCGGGTTTGTTCGCGTTCGAGGTGGCGCTCTTCAGGCTGCTGGAGTCGTGGGGTGTGCGGGCGGATGTGGTGGCGGGTCATTCGATCGGTGAGGTCGCTGCCGCACATGTGGCCGGGGTGTTGTCGCTCCAGGATGCGTGCGTGTTGGTCGCGGCGCGTGGTCGTTTGATGCAGGCGTTGCCGGCGGGTGGGGCGATGGTCGCGGTGGGCGCGTCCGAAGCCGACGTGCTGGCGCTGGTGGATTCCGGTGCGGTGGCGGCCGGTGACGTCTCGATCGCGGCGGTGAACGGCCCGTCCTCGGTGGTGCTGTCCGGCGTGGAAGCCGCTGTGGTGGCGGTCGCGGGGCGCTGTGCGGAAAAGGGCTGGCGCACACATCGTTTGCGGGTGTCGCATGCCTTCCATTCGGCGTTGATGGAGCCGATGCTGGACGAATTCGCGGCGGCGATAGCTGGTTTGGCGTTCGGTCGGCCGACTGTGCCGTTGGTGTCGACGGTGACCGGCGCGAAGGTGACCGACGAGATGTCGGTCCCGTCGTATTGGGTGCGCCAGGTTCGGGATTCGGTGCGGTTCGCCGATGCGGTGGCGGCGATGGCGGAGTCGGGGGTGTCTCGTTTCGCCGAGGTCGGACCGGATGCGGTGCTGGCCCCGATGGTCACCCAGACCCTCGACGCCGCGTCCCCGGTGGTGGTGGCGCCCGCCCGCCGGCACCGAGCGGATGCGTCGACCCTGACGGCCGGACTGGCGACGCTGTTCGTCACCGGCGCCGACGTCGACTGGGGCGCCTTCTACTCGGGAACCGGCGCCCGGCGAATCGATCTGCCCACCTACGCTTTCCAGCGTCGGCGGTATTGGATGTCCGACGCGTCCACGACATCCGGCGGCGCGCGGGCGATGGGCTTGGTCGCCACGGAACATCCGCTGATCTCGGCCGTGGTGTCCCAGCCGGACTCCGACGGTACGGATCTCACCGGCCGCCTGTCGCTGCGGACGCACCCGTGGCTGGCGGACCACACGGTCATGGACAGCGTTCTGTTCCCCGGCACGGGCCTGGTCGAACTCGCCCTCTACGCCGGCGAACAGGTCGGCTGTCATCACCTCGAGCAACTCGTCCTGCGAGCGCCGCTGACACTGCCGGAATCCTTCGGCACCGCGGTGCGCGTCGTGGTCGGCGATGAGGACGAGGCCGGTCGTCGCGCGGTGCGGATCTACTCCCGCCGCCCCGAGGACGAGGCCGATGCGCCGCCGTCCTGGACGGTGCACGCCGAAGGTGTTCTCGCGCCCGAAACCACCGGCACCGCTGTCGAATTGCGGACCTGGCCGCCCATCGGAGCGGTCGCCGTGGATATCGACGGGGTGTACGACGCCCTCGACGCGCAGGGATACCACTACGGTCCCGCGTACCAGGCGCTGCGCTCGGTCTGGCGAGCGAGCGGCGACGTCCTCTACGCCGAGGTGGAACTGCCCGAGACCGCCAGGCCCGACGCACAGCGGTTCGGTGTCCATCCGGCGCTGCTCGACGCGGCGATGCATGCGCTGCGATTCGCCGAAGCGCGGCCCGACGGACCGGCGTTGCCGTTCGAATGGTCCGGAGTCACCGTCCATGCGGCGGGGGCCGACGCGGTGCGGGTTCGGCTCACCCGCGTCGGGGAACGGGGCGTGGCGCTGGATCTGGCGGATAGCACCGGTGCTCCGGTGGCGACGGTCCGCCACCTCGCCTCCCGTCCCGTCGATCCCGCGCAGCTCGCCACCGGCGCGTCCGTCGGCAATGCCCTGTTCCGTATCGACTGGACCCCGATCGAGGTGGACGCGGCCGACATCGCCACGGCCGCATGGCCGGAACTCGGCGACGAGATACCGCCGGTCGTGGTGCTGGACTGCCCGGCGGGTAACGATCCCGCCGCGATCCACGCCGCGACGCACCACGTTCTGGAGGTGTTGCAGTCCTGGACGGCGAGCCCGCGATTCACCGACTCGGTCCTCGTGGTCCGGACCGGTGGTGCGGTGTCGGTGGCCGGAGAGGACATCACGAATCTGGCCGGTGCCGCCGTCGGCGGCCTGGTCCGCTCGGCACAAGCCGAGAACCCCGGCCGCTTCGTGCTGATCGACACCGATGCCGCGCTCGACGATCTGCTCGGCGGCATCCTGGCCGCGGCCGAACCGCAGGTAGCCGTGCGGGACGGGCGAGTGCACGCCGCACGCCTGGTCCGGACGGCTCCCGCCGCCCCCGAGGCGGTCGAGTTCCATCCGGACGAGACGGTGCTGATGACCGGTGCGGGCGGGCTGCTGGCCGGATTGTTCGCCCGGCATCTGGTCACCACCCGCGGCGTCCGCCGCCTGCTGATGCTGAGCCGACGCGGCGAATCAGCTTCCGGCGCAAACGAATTGCGAGCCGAACTCGGCGACCTCGGCGCCCAGGTGGAATTCGCCGCCTGCGATGTCGCCGACCGCGGCGCGCTGGCCGCGGTGCTGGCGGGCATACCCGCCGCGCACCCGCTGACCGGCGTCTTCCACCTGGCCGGTGTGCTCGACGACGGTGCCGTGGCGTCGCTGACTCCGGCGCGGATGGATACGGTGCTGGAGCCCAAGGTCGATGCCGCACTCCATCTGCACGAGCTGACCGCCGAACTGCCGTTGCGGGCATTCGTGCTGTTCAGCTCGGTGGCCGGTGTGTTCGGCAACCCCGGACAGGGCAACTATGCCGCGGCCAACGCCTGCCTGGACGCGCTCGCCCTCCATCGCGCCGCGACCGGCCGGTGCGGTACGTCCCTGGCGTGGGGTCTGTGGGACGGGGGTATGGCCGGGCAGCTCAGCGACGTCGATCGGCACCGCATGTCCCGCTCGGGCCTGCTACCGCTCTCAGCCGATCAGGGACTGGCGCTGTTCGACGCCGCGGCCGGTATCGACGTGGCGGCGCCGGTGCTCGCCCGGCTCGACACCGAGAGCATTCGCAACGCCGGAACCGCCACACCCGCACTGCTTTCCGGCCTGGTGCCGGCCCGCCGCAGCGCGGCCTCCGGCACCTTCACGGCGTTGCGCGCCCGGGTGGCGAGCACTCCCGACAGCGAACGCTTCGGGGTGCTGGTGGAGATCGTGCGTGGACAGATCGCCGCGACTCTCGGCCACGAGAACGCGAATTCGATCGCCGCGGACCGGGCCTTCAACGAACTGGGCTTCGATTCGATCACCGCCATCGAATTCCGCAACGCCCTCAAAGCCGTCACGGGCCTGCCGCTGCCCGCCACCCTGGTGTTCGACTACCCGACACCCGAGGCCCTGGCGAGACATCTCGCCGAGGAGTTCACCGGCACCGGCCGGGACACCGAGGTCACCGCGACCCGGGCCGTCGACGACGACCCGATCGCGGTGGTCGGAATGGCGTGCCGGTACCCCGGTGGTATCACCTCTCCCGAGGAACTCTGGGATCTGGTGCGCGACGGCGCCGATGCGATCACGACGCTGCCGGCCGACCGGGGCTGGGACATCGCCGGCATCTACGACCCGGAACCCGGCCGCGCGGGGAAGTCCTACACCCGGGAAGGCGGATTCCTGCACAGCGCAGCCGATTTCGACCCCGAGTTCTTCGGCATCGGCCCCAACGAGGCCACCGTGATGGACCCCCAGCAGCGACAGTTGCTGGAGACGACATGGGAAGCGCTGGAGCGTGCCGGTGTCGACCCCACCGTGCTGCGGGGCAGCTCGACCGGTGTCTTCGCCGGCGTGATGTACCACGACTACGCCCAGGGCAGCGGCAACAGCGCGGGCGGCAGTCTGGTCTCCGGGCGTATCGCCTACACGCTGGGGTTGGAAGGTCCTGCGGTGTCGGTGGATACGGCGTGTTCGTCGTCGCTGGTGGCTGGAGTTCAGCCGCCAGCGCGGGCTGTCCCCCGACGGTCGATGCAAGTCGTTCGCGGATGCCGCGGATGGTGTGGGTTGGTCGGAGGGGGCGGGCATGCTGGTGTTGGAGCGGCTTTCGGATGCGCGTCGCAATGGGCAC
>NZ_JOJF01000067.1:0-3324 GCF_000720265.1 Nocardia sp. NRRL WC-3656
GTGACGTTCCGCGGCGACTGCGTGGGTGCGGGTTCTCTCGCCCTCTCTGCCGGAGGGGCCCAGTGCCGCGCCGGCCGCCCGCACGGTGTACTGCTCGCGCGTGCCCTCCTGAGGTCGGCTGCCGATAGGTGCTGCGGTCTCGTCGAATTCCGCAGCCTTCGGGGCGTTGGCATGGGCATCCGGGGTGAGCTCGGGGTCGTCGGCGTAAAAGGTTGCGTGCCGCTCGGGGTCTCCGAAGCGATTGCGGCGCCGACCGCGCGGCTGGAAGGTGTCGGGAGCGTCGAACGAAACGTCCGGTCCGGGAGCGGGTTGGTCCATTCCCCCTGGCCGAGGACGCCGTGGTGTCTGTTGCCGGGCTTGGCCCGGGGAACGCCCACCTTGTTCGGAGTCTGCCGTCGGCGGCTCATCGTCGTCCCGGGCCTCATCGGTAGGCCGGGCGAAGACAGTACGGAGAACCTCGCTGACTTCCAGAGTCAGCTGCTGGAAGGTTTCCGGCGAGATGTTCAGTCGCGCCTCGACCTCGTCGGGCGAGAGGCCTTGCATGAGTGCGCCGACCACGAGTTCGGCGGTAGCCGGGTCCGGTAGGTCTTGCAGTGCCGCGCGTACCGTGGTCGCAAACTCGACGTCGGCCGTGGCAAGAGTTGGGTCGGCCACTTGCCGCGGACGATCCATCCCCGGCGCGTTGGCATCGAGCGATGACGTCTTTCCGGCGATGAGCTGCTGGGCACCTCTGACCTCGGTGGGAGCGAGATCCAGCGCTGCGGCGATCTGGTCGACTTCTGGTCGTCTACCGGTCTTTTCGACATGGCGATTGACGAACGTGTAGACCCGGACCACCAGTAGTCGTGTCGGTCTGTCGAGGTTGGGGAACCTTGATTCGAAATATGAACTCAGCATCGCGCCGCGGACACTGCGCCAGGCGTGGGCGGCGAACGGCGGTCCGCCCGGCACATGATTGCGGATCGCGCCGAGTATCGCCTCTCGGAACCGCTGGGAGAGATCCTCGACAGATTCCGGCAGAGAATTCCAGCGTCGAGCGGCTGCGATGGCGATCCAGTCGAACTGTTCGAAGATCGTGTTTCGGATCCGCGTCTCGTCCGAGGACCCGACCGGTGCGTCTATCAGTTGCCAGAACAGCGTGTCTTCCGGTCTTTCCTCCGGGGTGCCAGGAACCAAGAACTGCTCGACCGCCTCGCGAAGTATTTCCCGTGGCATGTCTATCGAATCGCGCAGTCTTCGAAGGAAATCGAGCGTTGCTCGACCCCCGTTTTCGACATCGGCGACCGTCCGTTGATGGCGTTCCATCCGGGTGGCAAGGTCCTTCTTGGTCAGCCCGTGATGTTGCCGGACCGCCGTGACCCATTCTCCGATCGATGCGCGGTCACGCGCGCGAGGTATCGATGTACCGAAATAGTCTTGCAGTTCGGGAGCAAAGCGGCGGAGGGCATCCTGCATGATCTCGATGGGAATGCCCAGCGCTATACGCAGATCGCGGAGGAGTCGAGGACCGATGGGGCGATTGGTGTCCTCCGCGTCCCATATTGCGACGCGATGGTCATTTATTCGGTTCGCCAGTTCTTGCCGGCTCCAGCCGAAACGTTCGCGGTTGGCGCGGAGCCAGTCGCCCAAGGTATCGAATGCAGGATCGTTCGGATCAGGCACCGTGAACCGCCGCTGTGCGACTGCGATCATCTGCTCGGGAATGCCGAGTGCGCCGGCGATGTGGTGCAACAACTCCTCCGGCAGGCTTTCACTGTGCTCTGCTTGCCACACACGCTTTTTGGAAAGGCCGGCGCGGTCGGCCACTTCTTGTTGGGTCCAGATTCGACGCAGACGGTTGGCTGTCAGCCAATCTCCGATCGTCTCGAACCGCGGGTCTCTAGGATCGGGAGCGGTGGCGCTGAAAGGGTCGGCCAAGTGCGGCGTGAATCGAAGTGTCGCCGCGTGCAGTGTGGCGCGAGGGATTCCGAGCGCCTTGCCGAAGGCTCGCAGATGGTTCCGTGTGACGGCAATGTCTTTTTCTGCTTTCAAGACCGCTTCATGACCCCGGCCCATGCGAGCCGCAAGGCGCTTCTGTGTCCACCCGTGCTGTTCACGCACCACAAGCAGCCAGTCACCCAACGTTCGGAATTCCGGTTCGGTCGGGTCCGGAATAGGATCTCTGAAATGATTTGCCAGGGGCAGATCGAAAAAGAGAAGCGCAGAAACGAGTTCGGCGTCCGATATGCTGAGCGCATCGACTATGTCACGCAGATAACCGAGACCGGGGCGGCGGCGGCCGTTTTCCACCATGGACACCGCTGTCCGATGACGCCCCATCAGGGCGCCGAGTTGCGTCTGGTCCAAATCGTGGCGTTCCCGGACAGCTCCGAGCCAGTCACCGATCGACTCGAATTCCGTCGGATCCGGCGTCGTGAAACGCCGCTCGGCAAGCAGAAGGGTCTCATCGGGTATCGAGAGAGCGGCGGCAAACGCACGCAGAAAGTCCGGGGTGACAGTGCCGCCCCCCTCGACCTCTCGTACGGTGAAGACCGACACGTCCATCCGGTCGGCGAGTTGCCCGATCGTCCAGCCGTGTTGTTTCCGCACGGCCGTCAACCACTGGTTCAACGTCCGGTATCGGGGATCGGTCGGTTCCGCAACCGAATCGGTCAGGTAGTCCGACAACTCGGGTGCGAAACGACGAGCCGCGGCGCGCAGAGTTTCGTCCGGTAGACCATATGCGGAGCCCACTCCCCGCAGATAATTGAGAGTTACTCGTTGCTGCCCCTTCTCCGTCCTTCGAATCGCGGTGGCGTGGAGGCCGATCCGGCCAGCGGCTGTCTTCGCCGTCCACCCATGATGTTCGCGCAGCGCGACGAACCACTCGCCGATAGTTCGGAATCGGTCTTCGGTCGGTTGTGGGATCGAGTCGGCGAAATGGTCCGCGAGCCGGGGTTCGAAACGTGCAACGGCGGAACGCACAACCTGTTCGGAAAGATCGACGGCCGCAGCATATTCGCGTAGATAGTCTGCGGTGACAGCGAGTCGGCCCAGTTCGATGCTGGTTACCCAGCTTTCGCTACGGCCCATACGAGCCGCGATATCCGGTCGGCTCAGCTCGCGGCGTTTACGGTCGGCCATGAGCCACTGGGCCATCGTATCGAAACTGTTGTCGGTCGGGTCTGCCCCGGCCCGGTTGGCGTCGGTGTCTTCGGCGGGTGTGGTTGGATCGCCCTCGGGGTGGGGTCGGTGTAGTTCGAACCAGGAGGATTTGCCCGAGCCGTCGTCGAACGTGGTTATGCCGGATTCGTCGGCGGCGGCCGCCATCATCGGCAGGCCACG
>NZ_JOJF01000068.1:0-6160 GCF_000720265.1 Nocardia sp. NRRL WC-3656
CCGCTGCTCAACGGCGCATTCGCCGGGGGCGTGTATTCCCGCAGCGGAGCCCATCCGCCGGCGATCGACGGCGGCGCGACATTCACACCGCCCGACGCGATCTCGGCAGGACAAGACGGGAAAGCCGCGACACCTCGGCGACCGGTCGAGGTGTCGGCGGAATCGAAACGGGCATGGGCGGACGCGCAGAAGGCCTGGGGCCCGACCGCGGAGACCACGAAGACCGCAGGTGAACGTGGCGGGCCCACGGAAAAGACCGGGGCCGCGGAACCACCCTCGAGCGAGCAGGGCCCAACGATCGCGGCCGACGGAGCCGGTGGTCGACAGCCCGGGCAACCCATCCGTCCCGCATCTTCCGACGCCGCCGCGGCGCGGTCGGGAACACATTCCGAGACGGCGGCTCCGGTCGAGCGGCCACCGGCCGAGAAACCGGTCGCCGCCGGGAAGGCGACCGCACCCCGATCGGTCGAGGCGGTGGGCGAAACCTCGCCGCCGCCGAAGCTCCCGGCGAGCGCCCCGCCACGCCCGGTCGGCGAGGTTCACGAAAAGGCCGGCGCACCACCAGGAAACAGCGCGCACGCGAAAGCCGGGCCGAGCCCGGCCGGAGAACACACGGCGGTCGCGGACGGTGCCGGTACGCAAACATCGGCACGACCCCATCCAGCTGCTGAGGGCGAGGCGGGGACTCCCGGCGCTCGTGGCGAACCCGGATCGTCCAGTGCTCGTGGCGAACCCGGATCGTCGCGTGGCGAAGAGCATGCGACCCCGCAGCGAGAGGCGACTGCCGAGCAGTCCGGTCAGGAAAGACCCGAAGGCTCCGGCCGGACCGAGGCGGACGGCACCGAAACACCTGCCGGGGAGGAACATTCGTCGTCGGTGCACGACGAGCAGAGCGTTCCGGCCGCCGATCACGACAGTCTCGCCGACACCGCCGGTATGCCGCGCAGCGACCGCGACAAGGCGGTCGATCTGCTGATCGACTTCCACCAGGCCTCGGCCGAGCATGTTCCGGAGAGTCAACGCCTGTCCAACCTTCCGGACGACGTGCTGATGGCCGGCCTGCACAGCGGCGATGAGCACCAGTCGTTGCTGGCGACGATGGAGATCATCCGGCGCGGCACGATCAGCGAGAAAGTGCCCGGCGGAATGGTGTTGCGGGTCGAACAGGCGGAAGCCGTCTACGCGATGAAATCGCGTCCGGTGGAAATGAAACCCGGCGAGGGCAAATCGCTGGTATTCATGGCCGGCGCAATCCAACGTGCGGTGCAACACGGCTCGGTTCTGCTCGTGACCACCACCGATGGACTGGCCAATCGCGAAGTCAGCACGTATCGGAAGCTGTTGACCGGCGATGAGGAATTCGCCGACATGCAGAATGTGCTGGGCAAATTCGGGATCGACGTGTTCCGCGCCGATCAGCAGAACGGTTTCGGGCCGATCACGAAGGGGCGGCCTGCGATCGTGGTCGCCACCGGCGAGACAGTCGGGCATCTGTGCAACGCCGGTATCAAGCCACCGCGCCATGCGCTGATCGACGAGATGGACGGCATCATCGACCGAGGTGAACGGCAGTTCCTCCGGTCGGAAGGTGCCGAGCAGGCGGCGCCGGAGGCAACCGCCAAGGAGGTGTTCGGCGCACACGACTTTCTCACCAAGGCACTGGCGGATGGGTCGCTGACGCACGACGATTTCGGCCTCAGGCGAATAGCCGAGGAAATCGGCATGCAGGCCGACGGCACACCGGAGGTCATGTACTGGTACGACGGTCAACCCGAGCTGACCCCCGAGGGGCGGGCGAAGGTCGAGGCGCTGCCCGGCGGACAAGACTGGCTGGATGGAATGGGGGCCTCCCGGCTGGAGACCGCGGCCCACGCAGAGTTCCTCGTCCGTAAGGGTGTCCACTACGAAATGGACACGGGCAAGATCGTCATCATCGATCAGGCCGAACATGGGCTGCAACGCAACCCGAAGACCTCGAGCGAATCACGGTGGAGCGCGGAGCCGGGTAAGGCGAGCCTCGCGCAGGCCATCGAGGCCAAAGAGATCCGCGCGGCCGAGAGCCGCAGGGAGAGCGCCGAGGAGCATCGGATCGTCGTGCGCGCGGATGCCGAGTCCGCCAAGCGTATCGATTCGGTCGAAATCTACCGTGTCGGACGCGAATCCTTCTTCGATGAAGTGACAGGTGCGTCCGGCACTCTCACCGACCTGAACCCGGTGCTGCAGAAGATCTACAACCTGGAGCCGGCGCACGAGGTCGGGCGGTCGCAGACCCATCAGCTGGTGGAGGGCCAGCATGATGTGGTCGAGAGCACACACGCCAAATTGCGCACGATCGCCGAATACGCGAACGAGATGCGGGCCGACGGCAAGGGCCGGTTTCAGGAAATCCTCTGTCACCGCAACGATTTGGTCGCCCGTCAGGTCGAGGCGCTGGTGCGCGCGGGTGTGCCGAGAGATGCGATCGAAGCGGTGGACGCCAAACGGATCATCGGCTGGGGCGCGGACTGGGAAGCCCAGTTGCAGAAGGTGTTCGACGAGGCCGGTGAGCAGGGCAAGATCCTGGTGATCAACCGGCAGGGCCAGCGCGGTGTCGACATCTCGGTATCGGAGGCGGTGAAGGCCAAGGGCGGCATGCATGTGTGGATGACGGAGGCCCCGGAGCAGTCCTACATCCACGAACAGGCCAAGAACCGCACGGCACGTAACGGTCAGCGCGGTAGCGCGCAAGTGGTGATGTCGCCGCAGGACGCCCTGATTCGCAATGCCATGCACCTGCGCGGGGTCCGAGAGGCGGTGATCGTCTACGAACAGGCAGTGGCCGCCCACAAGGCCGATCCCACGCCTCGGACCCACGATGCGGTCGTCGCGGCGAGCCATGCCGTCCGTGAGATGGCACCGGAACTGCAGCAGCGCGCTTTGCGGCATTCCACCGCGGATTTCATCCGCCACCATGTCTTCTCGACCGGCAACCTCACCCTCACCCTTGCCGAAGCCGACACCGGGTTGTACGGCGAACCCGACTTCACTCGCCCGGACGAGCCGGCGGACCAAGCGACACGGCTGGCCGGTCGCGACAGCGCTGGGTTATCCGGCCGCCGGCATCACCCCCGTCATCGCCCGCGACATCCTGGGCGAAGCGGTCGGCGATCACCTGACCGCCACGAACACCGGACAAGTCGCCGGCGGTGACGATACCGATTCGGCCGCAACAGTTTCCGGACCGGTGAGCCAGGACGCTCAGAATCCGGACACCCAAAACGCGGAGTCCCAGAATCCGGCCGTGCAAGCGGCGACCGTCCAGGATGAAGACGTCGAGAACGCCGACATCCGGGATGTCGCTGACGAGGCGGCCGAGAACATCATCGCCGCCGCGTCACAGTATTTGGCCATTTCGGCCCTGCTCGATTCGGTCGTGCAGATCAATCGCCTCAGACCCAACAGTTGTGTCAACAATGCTGTGACCGGTATGCGAGTGTTGTGCCCCGACAACGCGGGTCGCTTCCAGATGCCCGCCGCCAGGTTGCGCGGCCACGGCCGCGACACCGTGCGCAAGATATTCGGCGCCGGGCTCGAGCAGGCCGGATCCCTGGACCAGGTAGCCGAATCGTTGAAGTCCCGGCCCGGTGGAATCACCGTTCTGGTCTACAAGTGGAAAGACAGCCGAGCCGCCGGCACCAGCGTCGACGCCGACGACCATATGGTGCTGCTGGTCAACGACAGCACCTCGGTCGACGACCCGAACCTGGTCGTCGTCGACCTGGCCGCGTCGCGGGACGGTAATACCGAGAACGACTACGGCCCCAAGGACCTCCGGAACCGCCGCGCATTGCTGAACAAGGCTGTCGGATTCGATGATTGGCGCCGCGAGCAACAGAAGTTCATCGATCGGCTGCCGGTGGAGCGGCGACTGTTCGAGACCATCGAGTTCGACCGGGACGGCAACCTCGCCTCCGGCTCGAGCGCGGGTGCTCCCGCCGCCGAGACCCTGCCGCCATCCCAGCGCGCCGTGGTCCCCGCGGCCATGGTGGACGAAATCAATGCCGCAGGTGCGGGGCTACCCAGCCGGGGCGAGCCGACGCCGGATCGATCGGACACCGCCGCGGACACGCGCCGGCACGAACCCGCACCGATCGGCAACCGCCCGCATGAGCCCTCGTCTGCTCCGGAAGGTCCGTCCGTGCAGGAGGGGCGTAGCGATGACTCGGACGCCCGGGCGCAAGCCGATCAGTCGGACCATTCCTTTCGCATTCTCGACGACCCTGGAATGTCCGGCGATCGTGAGGTCGAGCCCGGGTATTGGGGGCATTACGGGGCAGCGGGTGTTCTGGTTCGGCACGTGAATCGGACCGGCGACGAACTGTTCCTGATCTGCAAGTCGAAATCTGGTTTTTCCCAAGGCAATTGGCAGCTCCCCGGCGGGGCGTTGTGTTCGCGGGAAACCCCGGCCCAAGGTGCGGCCCGGGAGATGAGCGAGGAACTCGGCGCGAGCGCAGAGTACCTGGCCGGCCTGGCGTACCGGGGGACACATGTGATCAGCGGGCCCCGCGGGTGGAAATACCACGTCCTCGTCGCCGATGCACCGCGACGGTTCGATCCGGCGGTGGACGACAAGGAAACCGCGGAAGCCCGATGGGTCAGTCGCGATGAGCTGGCCGCGATGGCCGGTCGCGGAGAGGTGCATTCGGCCCTGACCAGGAATTTGCCTCGTGTACTGGGCCTGTTCGAGCCGGATGCGGCCGAACCGGTTATTCCGTCGGTCTCCCGCTCCGCTCCGGCCGTGGCCGCCCGGCCGCCCGGCTTCCGGCCGCAACCCGCGTTCCGTGCTCTGGACCGGACGATGTTCGAAGAGTATGTGCGGCTGTACGAATTCGGGCGAGCGTCTTTCGATGATCCGGCTCGCACCGCCGAGGTGGCGCGACGCAATGAGGAATTCTTCGCCCGGTATCCGCAGGCCCGCCAGCCGGCGGTAGCGGGTCAGCTGGTGCAATACCAAGCCGTGGCCGGCGAGATCGACAAGTTGGCCGACGCCCTCGACATGAACGGCACCGACCTCCGTGCGCGGCTGAAGCGCGAACTCGCCGACTTGGTCCAGGGTAAGGCACTCGCGGTCCGGATCAGACAGGAAGCCCTGTTCGGCCTGCTCGCCGACGGCCGGTTCAAGACACAGTTCGAGGGGCCCCTGGGCGGCGGCCGCGCGAGTGATGTGGCGCGGATGGAGGACCGGTGGTTCGGCAACCCCGAGAACATGGACCCGCGGCTGCGGCCGGTCTACGGACACGTGCTCATCGCCGGTGAACGCCCGGCGGGGCTGTCGGATGCCACCGTTTCGGCCGGGGCGGACGATCCGAACCTGAAGCTGTACACCGAGAAACTGGCGATGTACGGCCGAATCGAGCTGGTACTGAAAGACGATGTCCGGGAACGGGCCACAGTCTGCGTCGGCGATTCGCTCGTCTACTCCGGCGCCGTGTGGGGCGGCAAACAGGCACGGACCATTCCCTCGCCGCTGCTCGACCCACAGCCGGAGTCCTTCGGCATCGGCCCGATGTCCGAGAACGCCTTTGAGGAAGATCGCACCCTGCGCGGAACGGATCGGGATTACCTCGGTCCCCTCTTCCGCCGACACCAGTTCGTCGAATGCCACATCCACGGCGGCCTCACGCTCGCCGACATCGACCACATCAATCTTCCCGAAGCACCCGATCCCGAGTTGCGCGCCGCACTCGATCGTGCCGGCGTGGCGTGGCGCGTCCTCGACAGCCACGCCATCGCCCGCAGCGGCGACGCCGAAGACGTTGCGCGAGAACGCCGGAGACTCGAAGAAGACCTCGCCGTGGTCGACAACGTGATCGACGGTATCCGCCGGAGCCTCGAGTTCCTCGAGCGCGGCGACACCCCAGCCCAGCAGAAGCGGGCCGAACTCTGGCGAGTCGAACTGCGCAACGCCGAAGCGATGCGCGACCGGATCGTGGAAATGCTCGCCCCCCTCGGCACCGGGCCGTCGGGCAGCATCGGCAGCCGGCCGACGGAGAACGAGGCGAATCCGTCGTCGCCGAACATCCGCGAGCAGTACACCGTGCGGGCGGCCGGCGCGGCACTGGGCCCCTCCGGCAGAGAGGGCGAGAGAACCCGCACCCACGCAGTCGCCGCGGAACGTCAC
>NZ_JOJF01000069.1:0-3800 GCF_000720265.1 Nocardia sp. NRRL WC-3656
GAACGCGGCGGCACCGACGCCCACGATCACCAGGACCGCGAACACCCGCGCCGCACGCATTCCCCGCTCAGCCGTGAACATCACGCCACGGCCTTCTCAGCCGCCGCACGAGCCAAACGAGGCCAGCTGATCGCCGACTCCGCCTCGCCATCGAACAGCGTCATCGAGGCGTACCGGCCTACGCCATCACAGTCCGCGCGATCGAGCATCCGCACGAGAGCCTCCGACACCAGCCGATTGAACTCACGGTCGGCCATCACGCCACCGCCTTCTCATCCGCCAGCCGCTCCGCCGCATCGTGCAGCATCAGAATCTGCGACAGAGCCGCCGACACCGTGCGGGCATCCTCGATCGAGAACACCAACGCCGCAGCACCGGTGTCGAGGGTCAACTCGACCGAGACACCGGCGTTGACGTTGATACCTTCGATCCGACGGGCGGGACGGTATTCAACCGCCACGCCATCCCAGCCCGAACGGGTAATCGTCATGTGCGACATAGCCGGTCACGCCGCCTTCTCGTCGGCCGGACGCGAGGCCCCGACGTTGTTCGGGGGCCGCTTGGCGCCGGAGTTGTCGCCCTTGATGCCGGTCGCGCGGATGTTGAAACCGAGCGACTTGTACTCACCGGTGCCGGCGACCTTCGGCTTGATCTGCAAGCCCTCCAACTCGACCGGGGTGAAGCCGGGAGCGAGCTCGGGGGCTGCGGGGACGGGCTGAACGTCGGAGAGGAACACGATGTCGAAACCGGCCTGCCTGGCGTTGCCGCCGGAGGGGTCCATGAAGGTGCCCTTCCACATCCGCTTACCGGTGCCGTTGCCGTCGTTGTCCAGGTCGATCTTGTGGCGCTTCGGCGCGTTGCGGTCCTGGCTGAACTCCGTCACCGCGGAAATCTCGCCCAGCAAGTAGAGGCCCATCGGAAACGCCTCGTGGAACTCCGGGGTGAACCAAACATCCTTCAAAGCCATTGCGCTCACTCCTCTTGTGTCAGTTGACTTTTCGAATCGGAGAGGACTTCCCGCCCGCGCCGATGACTTCAGTGTATACGCAGTTGCGTATACGCACAAGGGTCTGTGTATACGCAGGGCTAACCGCCTGGTCGGTCCGGCGATTCGCGGCAATCCTTGCGTATACGCAGGGGCGTATAATGGGAATGGTTGTCATCAGAAGACCGCTCGAAGGGAGCGCACCAATGGCCGAGCCGCGTTACGTGTCGATCGCCGGGGAGATCGCCCGCCGGATTCGCACAGGAGCGCTACCCCCTCGTACCAAGCTGGGGAGCTACTCGGAACTTGCGGAGGAACACGAGGTATCCGAGATCGTCATCCGCAGGGCGGTGGAGCTTCTTCTGAGCCAAGGGCTCGTTCGGACGGTCGAGCGACGAGGCACCTACGTCGCTGACCGTCCGAATCTGGTTCGCGTGTCTCCAGAGCGCCAGATGGAGTCACCGGAAATGACTTACCGCCACGAATCCGATGCTGACGTGACCATCGAGAAGGAGGTGAGTCGAGTCCTTGCGACTGAGGAGGTCGCCGAAGCGCTCGGCGTACGGTCAGGTGACGAGGTGACCTACACGGTTACTCGGGCCACCGAGGGGAAGCGGCCCGTATCCATCTCCGACACCTTCCAGCCGCTCGATGTAGAGGACACTTCCGGTGCTTCATACCTGGAGGAGACGGTCGCCGACAGGATTCCGCCGGCAGCTCATGCCGACTTCCTGCGGACGCCGCCCGGCGACCTGGTGAAAAGCGTTCACCAGCGATTCATAACCAAGGACAACCGTGTAGTGATGGTTTCCGACGTGTCGTATCCGCGGGATCGCTACGACGCGTTCGTCTTCCGGATGCACATCAACGACGAGCCCGACTCGTATATGACGTAGCGTCGAGCAAATCAGAAGGGCCTGGCGGTGCGTTCCGCCAGGCCCTTCTTGGTGTTTACCGCCGTACCCACCCCTGCGCTACATCCGCGAGGTTCCACCACGAGACGTGATCGCCGGTGGACTCAGGTCTCCATCCCTGCTCAAGGCGCTCGAAGAAGGCATCATCTCCGGTCTTTCCGCCCTTCGGCTCACCGATAAACACCAGCCTGTCGCCGCCGGCCCGCTCGAAAGCCTCCGTCGCATCAGAGGCCATCGTGTTGCCCCAGCCCGGCGGCCAGCACAGGAACAGCACGGCACCTGCTTTAGAGCAGGCTTCGAAGTCATCCAGTCCCATGACTGGATGCCACGTGTCCCTCTGACCGGCGGCGCGAGGAAACGAGGGATTTTCCGACTGTCCAGGCGGCTCAACGTCAAACGCCGAGATGTTGACACCGATACGGTCAAGCTGCGCGGCCCAATAGCCTCGGCCTGCGCCGAGCTCCAGAACCGGTGCACCCTGCGCGAAGTCTTTGACCCATTGCAGGGTCTCGGGAGCCGGTACGGCGTAGGCGTAGGCGGCCTGAAGAACGGTCTGTGCATACCCCAGCCGAGCACTGCCCGCCTGGCGCCCACCATTCACGACCCGCCGACCTGATTGTTCGGTGACTGACGGTCCGACGATGTCCCAATAAGGGTTGCCGGTCGGCGAATGGCCGCCGGTCATGTAGTTGACCAACCGCAGGTCAAATGCTGCATCGGCGCTGTCATCACCCGTTCCCGGCAGGCGTGGAGCAGTGTCGAGGTAGTCAGCGACCAGCGGATATTCGGCTCTCAGCCGGGCCTCGTTATCCAGAAGCGAGGCCAGTTCGGTTCGGCGTTCATCTGTCAGTATGAGGCCAGCCATAGGGCCAATCTTCCAGTCCAGACGGCGCTTTCGCCGCAGGTTGGACAATTCCGGTGGTCAGGCGCGCAGCATGGGCGCAACGAGTTCGAGCACGACGAACCAGTTGCGGTCGGCCATAGACCTTTGCCAGCAAGTTGCGCATCCTTGCCTGTGTCCACCTCTCCGCGATCGCGCGGCGTTGACCACTGTCCATACCGGTACGACGACGGCACAGGTTGCACGGTTCCTTCGGCCTCTACAGCCGCACCCCGTGTCGGAGATGGCTTATCCTCCGCCGCCCAGATTGCTCGGTACTCGTTGCCGAATTCAGCCATACAGGATCAAGGGCGGCGCGCACGGCGCGCCGCCGCCGCACTTCGCCGCGCAGCCGCGCCGGTGCCGGCGTAGTTCGGTTCCGCACCAGCAGGTTTCGGCGCTCACCGATCCTTCCCCGTTGCTATGGACGATCTGCCGAAGGCATACCACCGGCGCAGGGCACTCCAAAGGGCGCTACGCGTCACTTCGTGATGGGCATTCGCCCACCCTTTTCCGCACCCCACACCGGTGGTCTGGACAAGCCCAGATCGACCACAGCAACGAGGAAGGACCTCCCGATGAGCACCACCACCACTTACGTCTGCGGAATCCGCGGTTGCGACGCCCCCGCCACCGAAATCCACCCGATGCCCCTATTCGGACGCACCACCTACCGCTGCCACCCGCACCACGCGCAGGACCTCGCCAACCAGGTTGCCGCCGACGCCTACGATCCCGCAGCCGCCTACGAGTGACCCGGAGGGGGCTTCGGCCCCCTTCCCACCGCTTCGGCCACCGGCAGCGTCGCCGGTGAGTGAGTCGCCAACGACGTCGACTCCAGCCGATCACCCCGGTGTTGGTCACATCGGGACACCGGTCACCCGGTGCGGACGACGTCCTTCCCGTCCGTACCGGGTCACCGCTGACGGCGCTCACTGAAATTCCCCACTGACGCTCACCGAAATTCCCCATTTGTCCCGTGTGGCTCCGCCGTGAAGGGCGGGCCTGCTCCGATGCTGGT
>NZ_JOJF01000070.1:0-2761 GCF_000720265.1 Nocardia sp. NRRL WC-3656
CCGAGCCACCACCGGAAACCGCGAACCCCTATAATCGACACCGCTCACGGGTGGGGAATTTCGGCGAGCACAAGTGGGGAACTTCGGCGAGCGCAGTCAGCTCCACCAAGTAGGTTATCTGTGAAATCGACCAACGGCGGATACTTTGCAGAGGAGGGCGGCGGAACACTGTTCACCCCCGCGCAGACGACGTCCACTTCTCTGTCCTTTTTCGACTTCGCGTACGAGTCCAACACGGCGACTTGGGTAATTGGCGAACCGCAGCCTGCGATCATCGCGCTGGAACGCGACGGATGGATTCGCGGCGCAGTCCTGGACGCCGGGTGTGGCACAGGAGAACACACCATTCACCTCGCCCGCCTCGGATACGAGGTCACTGGCATCGACTCTTCACACTCTGCGATCATGCGGTCCCGGGAGAATGCGATTGAACACGCCGTCACAGCTCGCTTCGAGGTCGCCGACGCGCTGCGCCCCAGAGCCGGCACCTGCCGCTTCGACACGATCATCGACAGCGCACTGTTCCACGAATTCGGCCCAGAGGACCGAACCACGTACGTGCGGAACTTGCACGCCGTATGCCGTCCCGGCGGTTATGTACATGTGCTGGCCATGTCGGACACCGGGCCACGATTCGGGCCGCAGATCAGCGACACCGTCATCCGGAAGGCGTTCGACACAGGCTGGATCGTGGAGGAGCTGAAACAGAGCCGATACCGGGTCTTCGTCGACTCGCAGGCCAGCTCGCTACACCACATCCCCGAGGGGAAGGTCATCGACGCCAGCGCCTGGCTCGCCCGGATACGCCGGACAGGAGCAAAGCACCAGCCTAGTCGGCGACCTCGGCGGCCTGGCTCATGACTTGGGGTGCCGTCAAGGATGGTGTCACCTGGGACATACGGCGAGAGAAAACCCAGGTAGCACAGCCATTCTGCGATCTTGAATTCAGTCGCCGCTAGCGATGCACTTCAGCAGCACCCGTCGGCTCGACGCGGCTGCGTACTGCGGCGACCTGCGGAAATATCATGCAGCCCGGGGCGTCACGCGGCCGTTCGTTACCGTCGCCTTCTGATTGCCTCGTGTGGCGCCATTCTTACCAGCACCCCGATCAGGAGTTCCGCAACAGCGAACAGATCTTGCGGGTGCGTTTCCCCTCATATCGTGGAGGCCGGACCATAGAGGAAAGGCCAGATGGCGGAGAAGAGACGCAAGTTCGATGCGGAGTTCCGTGAGGGAGCGGTCCGGATCGTGCGCGAGACGGGGCGGCCGGTCGCGCAGGTTGCCCGTGAGCTGGGGGTCAACGAGGGCACGCTGACCACGTGGGTGGCCCGGGATCGGGCCCAGCGCGAAGGTGGCGGCGATGATCGGCTCAGCGAGTCCGAGCGGGCCGAGTTGCTGCGGTTGCGGCGCGAGAATGCCGAGCTGGCGATGGAGCGTGATGTGCTCAAGCGATCAGTGGTCCTGTGGGTGAAGGAGGCGACCAAGTGAGCGTGGCCGGGTTCATCGCCTCCCAGAGGACCGAACACTGTGTGCCACATGCCGTTTCCTGCCGCGCTCTCGAGGTCAGCGAGTCGTGGTTCTACAAGTGGAACGACCGTGAGCCCACCGAGCGCGCGCAGCGCCGCGAGAAGTTGACCGCCGCGATCGGCAAGGAGTTCGCCGATTCGGGCCGCACCTACGGCAGTCCGCGGATCGGGCTGGAGTTACGGGAGGAGGGCTGGCAGGTCTCCGATAACACCATCGCCACGATCATGGCCGAAAACGGTTGGGTGGCAAGGAAAGTCAAACGCAGACACTCGACCACGCGGCAGGGGAAACGGGCAGCGGCGCCGGATCTGTTGCGCCGCCAGTTCACCGCCGTCGCCCAGGATGTGCTGTGGGTCGGCGACGTCACCGAGATCGTCACCGACGAGGGGAAACTGTATCTGGCGGCGGTGGAGGACCGGTTCTCGGGCCGGCTACTCGGCTACGCCACCAGCGCCCACCATGACGCCGAACTATCCTGTGCTGCAATGAAAATGGCTGCGGCTACCAGAGGCGGGATCGAGGCGATCGACGGGGTGATCTTCCACTCCGATCGCGGCAGCGAATACACCGCGGCGGCCACCAACGCCTTGTGCCGGCATCTGGGTGTGGTGCAGTCGATGGGCCGGGTCGCCTCGGCCCTGGACAATTCCCCGGCCGAATCGTTCAACTCCACCCTGAAGGTCGAGTTCGTCCATCGGCACCGTTTCCGCACCCGTGCCGAAGCCGCGGTGCGGATCGTCACCTGGATCACCGGCTTCTACAACCCGACCCGCCGCCACAGCCTGTGCGGCGGAATGTCACCGATCAACTACGAGACCCACATGGCCGCGGTCCGAGCGGCCTCGGCAGCGGCCCTGTCACGAGACCAGGCCGCATAAAGGAGCCTCCACACTTCGAGGGGATTGACAGGGTTCGCGACGTCGTCATTGCGCTGCACTCCGATCTAGCTGAGGACACAATCTCCGTGAAAGAACCGCTCCAACTCGACCCGCGACAGCACACCGAACCGGCCCCGCCGTCATTACCCACAAACCGACATGCAACCACCACACGCCCGCCAGCTGTCAATGCCGACCCAATCCGGGATCTGGCACAGACTTCGTGATTGACCAGCTTCGGGATGCGAAGGGGGGCGGGGTTGAGTCCAGCAGGATGGTGTACGACCGGACGCCAGCAAATGTCTGAGCGTGTCGTAGCCGGATAGAGGGTGGTCACCGCGTGATCCTTCAAAAGA
>NZ_JOJF01000071.1:0-2710 GCF_000720265.1 Nocardia sp. NRRL WC-3656
GAGCAGTGTGTTGTTTCAGATACCGCACAGTGGACGCGTAGCAGCTTTGTTGGTAAGTCCTCGGCCTATTAGTACCAGTCACCTCCATGCGTTACCGCACTTCCAGTTCTGGCCTATCAACCCAATGGTCTGTTGGGGGCCTTACCCCCTTAAAGGGGTGAGAAACCTCATCTTGGAACAGGCTTCCCGCTTAGATGCTTTCAGCGGTTATCCCTTCCGAACGTGGCCAACCAGCCGTGCCCCTGGCGGGACAACTGGCACACCAGAGGTTCGTCCGTCCCGGTCCTCTCGTACTAGGGACAGCCTTCCTCAAGTTTCTAACGCGCGCGGCGGATAGAGACCGAACTGTCTCACGACGTTCTAAACCCAGCTCGCGTGCCGCTTTAATGGGCGAACAGCCCAACCCTTGGGACCTACTCCAGCCCCAGGATGCGACGAGCCGACATCGAGGTGCCAAACCATCCCGTCGATATGGACTCTTGGGGAAGATCAGCCTGTTATCCCCGGGGTACCTTTTATCCGTTGAGCGACACCGCTTCCACATGCCGGTGCCGGATCACTAGTCCCGACTTTCGTCCCTGCTCGACCTGTCAGTCTCACAGTCAAGCTCCCTTGTGCACTTACACTCAACACCTGATTGCCAACCAGGCTGAGGGAACCTTTGGGCGCCTCCGTTACATTTTGGGAGGCAACCGCCCCAGTTAAACTACCCACCAGGCACTGTCCCTGAACCAGATCATGGCCCGAGGTTAGAGGTCCAATACGACCAGAGTGGTATTTCAACGACGACTCCACGAACACTGGCGTGCCCGCTTCACAGTCTCCCACCTATCCTACACAAACCGTACCGAACACCAATACCAAGCTATAGTGAAGGTCCCGGGGTCTTTTCGTCCTGCCGCGCGTAACGAGCATCTTTACTCGTAATGCAATTTCGCCGAGTCTGTGGTGGAGACAGCAGAGAAGTCGTTACGCCATTCGTGCAGGTCGGAACTTACCCGACAAGGAATTTCGCTACCTTAGGATGGTTATAGTTACCACCGCCGTTTACCGGGGCTTAAATTCTCAGCTTCGCGAATTGCTCCGCTAACCGGTCCTCTTAACCTTCCGGCACCGGGCAGGCGTCAGTCCGTATACATCGTCTTACGACTTCGCACGGACCTGTGTTTTTAGTAAACAGTCGCTTCTCTCTGGTCTCTGCGACCCAACCCAGCTCCGAGTGCAAGACTCATCACCAGATCGGGCCCTCCTTCTCCCGAAGTTACGGAGGTATTTTGCCGAGTTCCTTCACCACAGTTATCTCGATCGCCTTAGTATTCTCTACCTGACCACCTGTGTCGGTTTGGGGTACGGGCCGTGTACCAACTCACTAGAGGCTTTTCTCGGCAGCATAGGATCACTGAATTCACCTCAACCGGCTACGCATCACCTCTCAGGCACATGAGACACGGATTTGCCTATGTCTCGCCCTACAGGCTTACACCCGGTAATCCACCACCGGGCCCAGCTACCTTCCTGCGTCACCCCATCGCTTGACTACTACACCCAGGGTCCCATGCAGCCGCTTCAGGTCTCCCGAAGGAGATCCGTCCACATTTGGATGGTTAGCACAGATGATTCGCCATTGGGCGCGGATACACGGGTACGGGAATATCAACCCGTTGTCCATCGACTACGCCTGTCGGCCTCGCCTTAGGTCCCGACTCACCCTGGGCGGATTAACCTGGCCCAGGAACCCTTGGTCATTCGGCGGACGAGTTTCTCACTCGTCTTTCGCTACTCATGCCTGCATTCTCACTCGCGCAGCCTCCACAACTAGGTCACCCCGCTGCTTCCCTGGCTACACGACGCTCCCCTACCCACCCAGTCGACTGGCCCGAAGGCGATCTGTATGACTGAGTGCCGCGGCTTCGGCGGTGTACTTGAGCCCCGCTACATTATCGGCGCAGGATCACTTGACCAGTGAGCTATTACGCACTCTTTCAAGGGTGGCTGCTTCTAAGCCAACCTCCTGGTTGTCTCAGCGACCCCACATCCTTTTCCACTTAGTACACGCTTAGGGGCCTTAGCCGGCGATCTGGGCTGTTTCCCTCTCGACTACGAAGCTTATCCCCCGCAGTCTCACTGCCGCGCTCTCACACACCGGCATTCGGAGTTTGGCTGACTTCGGTAAGCTTGTGGGCCCCCTAGGCCATCCAGTAGCTCTACCTCCAGTGTGAAACACGCGACGCTGCACCTAAATGCATTTCGGGGAGAACCAGCTATCACGGAGTTTGATTGGCCTTTCACCCCTACCCACAGCTCATCCCCTCAGTTTTCAACCTAAGTGGGTTCGGGCCTCCACGACGTCTTACCGTCGCTTCACCCTGGCCATGGGTAGATCACTCCGCTTCGGGTCCATGACATGCGACTCAAACGCCCTATTCGGACTCGCTTTCGCTACGGCTACCCCACACGGGTTAACCTCGCCACACACCGATGACTCGCAGGCTCATTCTTCAAAAGGCACGCCATCACCCCACGACCGAAATCGAAGGCTCTGACGGATTGTAAGCGCACGGTTTCAGGTACTATTTCACTCCCCTCCCGGGGTACTTTTCACCTTTCCCTCACGGTACTAGTCCGCTATCGGTCACCAGGGAGTATTCAGGCTTACCGGGTGGTCCCGGCAGATTCACAGCAGATTTCACGGGCCCGCTGCTACTCGGGT
>NZ_JOJF01000072.1:0-2441 GCF_000720265.1 Nocardia sp. NRRL WC-3656
TCTTTTGAAGGATCACGCGGTGACCACCCTCTATCCGGCTACGACACGCTCAGACATTTGCTGGCGTCCGGTCGTACACCATCCTGCTGGACTCAACCTTACGAGATCCGCGTCGACGGCGTCCTCGACGACCGATGGGCCGGCTGGTTCGGCGAACTACAGGTCGGCGGCGAGGCCGGTCACACCGCCATCTTCGGCCTGATCGCTGATCAACCCGCATTGCACGGCGTTCTGACCACAGTCTGTGACCTCGGACTATGTCTGGTCTCGGTACGTCGGCTCGGCCCCGTCGAAAACCGAGATCGAATGCGGCACCGGGCAAACGCCAGCGAAACCGAACTATCAGAAGAGGACAACCCTGAATGACCGAACACGACACCACCGAAACCGTCGAACGGGAAAAGGTTCGATTCGTCAGCGGCCACACCCAATGCGCCGCGTGGTTCTATCCGGGAACCAACGGCGCCTGCGTGATCATGGCCGGCGGGTTCGCGGTGCCGAAGGAGCCGGCCACCGACCAGTTCGCGAGGCGATTCAACGATGCGGGGTTCGCCGTCCTGGCCTTCGACTACCGCCGCGTCGGCGAGAGCGGTGGGCAACCGCGCCTCGCCTTTTCGGCGAGAGACCAGCTCGACGATTGGCAGGCAGCCATCGACTCCGCGCGAACCCTGCCGGGAGTCGATCCGGCCAAACTCGCGGTGTGGGGATTCTCTGCCTCCGGTGGGCACATATTCCGGGTCGCGGAGCGCAACCCTCAACTCGGCGCGGCGATCGCGCAGACACCGAACCCCTACGGTCCGGCGGTGAGCCGCAACGCCATGCGCCACCAGAAACCACTGGCGATGCTGCGCTTCACCGCGCGGGGCATCGCCGACACCCTGGGCAGCCTCATGGGGCGTCCGCCGCGATTGGTGTCGCTCGTCGGAGTGCCCGGGACGGTGTCAATGCTGACTACACCGGACGGACTCGACACCGGACTCGCACTGCGTTCGCACAGGTATCCGGACTGGCAGCAGATGGTCGCTGCCCGTACCGCACTTCGCTTCAGTCTCTACCGGCCCGGTCGCGCCGCGTCCCGCGTGCGATCGCCGCTACTCGTCGTGGTCTGTGACCGTGATCAGACATCGCTGGTCGAACCATCGGTGAAGGCCGCGAGCCGAGCTCCGCGCGGGGAGGTCGTCAAGATATCCGGTAACCACTACGCCCCCTTCTTGGACGAGCATGAGCAGGCCGTGGCCGCCCAGCTGTCGTTCTTGCATCGGCACCTGTTCGATCAGCCCACCGCAGATCCCTCCGGTACCAGCGGTAGCTCGCGGAAGTGAAGCGTATGAAGCAGATCGACCTCTCGGCGGGAACTGTCGACTACCAGGACTCCGGCGGTGAAGGCCCTACGGTCGTGCTGCTGCACGGGTTGATGATGGACGCGACGCTGTGGGACGGATCGATTGCCGAACTGTCGGCCGACCACCGATGCGTTTCGCCGACATTGCCGTTCGGCGCGCACCGGCACGGGATGCGCGCCGACGTCGACCTGTCTTTGCCCGCGATCGCGCGACTGGTCGCAGAATTCCTCGACCGCCTCGACCTACAGCGGGTGACACTCGTCGGGAACGACACCGGCGGCGCGCTCGTCCAGTTGCTCATGAGCGATGGCACCACGCTTTCGCGGCAACGCGTGAGTCGCGTCGTGCTGGTCTCGTGCGAGGCTTTCGACAATTTCCCGCCGGGGCTGACCGGGAAGATGCTGATGTTCGCAGGCAAGCTTTCGCCGCCGTTGTTCGGGCTGTTCATGCAGCAGATGCGGTTGCGGATGCTGCGCCGCAGCCCGCTCGCTTTCGGTTGGCTGACCAAACGCGGAGACGCAACGGTCGCCGGTTGGATGAGGCCGGCCTCGACCCAGCCGGAGATCCGCCGCGATACTGTGCGGATGCTGCGCGCTGTGGCGGCAGACGCGCGGTTGTTGCTCGACTCGGCCGAGTATCTGCCGCGCTTCGACCGGCCCGCGCTGGTGGTCTGGGCCCGAGACGATCGTGTGATGCCGCCCGACCACGGCAGACGCCTCGCCGCACTGCTCCCGCTCGGCCAGTTGGTCGAGATAGCAGACAGTTACACCCTCGTCCCGCTCGACCAACCTCTGCGGCTCGCCACAGCGATCCGGGAGTTCATCGGCCTTCGCCACACCTGACCGCCAGCCGGGCTACGGAAAGGGCGGCCGCTCTACAAGCACTTCGTCTGCGGCGAGGGAACGGTCCACGCACTGCTGGCCTCGATAAACTGAGCGGAATCGGAGTCACTCTGCGTGGTTGCCGGATACGCGAGGCTGTCATGTGAATTGGCGGGGGAGGTTGAGTCCAGCAGGATGGTGTACGACCGGACGCCAGCAAATGTCTGAGCGTGTCGTAGCCGGATAGAGGGTGGTCACCGCGTGATCCTTCAAAAGA
>NZ_JOJF01000073.1:0-2410 GCF_000720265.1 Nocardia sp. NRRL WC-3656
TGACGGCGCTCACTGAAATTCCCCACTGACGCTCACCGAAATTCCCCATTTGTCCCGTGTGGCTCCGCCGTGAAGGGCGGGCCTGCTCCGATGCTGGTGGTTACCACACCTGACCAGCGCTTTCGATCGGAGGAGGCCCGCTTTTCCATGTTGACACGTGAGGAAGATGTGGAAATCAGTGCCCTGCGTGCACGGGGCTGGACGATCTCGCAGATCGCCCGGCACACCGGCCGCGACCGAAAGACCATTCGCGCGTATCTGGCCGGGGAACGTACCCCTGGCGTGCGGAAACGGCATCTGCCCGATCCGTTCGAACCGTTCGTCGAGTACGTGACCGCCCGCCTGGCCGAGGACCCGCACCTGTGGGCGCAGACGCTGATGGACGAGCTCGAACCGCTCGGGTTTGCGCTGTCGTATCAGTCGCTGACCCGCAACATCCGCGCCCGCAATCTGCGGCCGGTGTGCCATGCCTGCCGGACCGCGACCGAACGCCCCAACGCCGTCATCCCGCATCCGCCGGGCGGCGAAACACAGTGGGACTGGGTCGATCTGCCGAACCCGCCCGCAGCGTGGGGATGGGGCGCGAACGCGCACCTGTTGGTCGGGTCTTTATCTCATTCCGGCCGCTGGCGCGGCTGTCTCGCCCCGTCCACCGATCAGCCGCACTTGATCGAGGGCCTCGATCGCGTCGCTCGCGCCTTGGGCGGGGTGACCGGGTCGTGGCGGTTCGACCGCATGTCCACGGTCTGCCATCCCTCGAGCGGGCAGGTGACCGCGTCGTTCGCGGCGGTGCTGAAGTATTACGCGGTGGCCCCGGCGATCTGCCCGGCCCGGCGCGGCAACCGCAAAGGCGTGGTCGAGAAGGCGAACCACACTGCCGCGCAACGGTGGTGGCGCACCCTGGCCGACGAGGTCACCGTCGAGCAGGCCCAAGCGAGCCTGGACAAGTTCTGCTCGCTGCGCGGGGACACCCGGTTGCGGCCGACCGCCGACGGACGGGCCAGCGTCGCAACTGTCGCCGCGCGAGAACCGTTGCGGCCCTTGCCTGCCGAACCCTATCCGGCGATGGTCGCTGAACCGAGGGTCGCCTCACGTCAAGCGATGATCTCCTGGCGCGGCAACCGTTACTCGGTGCCGCCGGAGCTGGCCTCGGCGACGGTGGTCGTCGCGCAACCGTTGCGCGGCAACACTATCGACATCGCCACCACCGCCGGGATCGTGGTCGCCCGCCACGAGCGCGCCGCCGACGGCCTGGGCGCCACTGTCCGCGACCACGGCCACGTGGTCGCACTCGACGCCGCCGCGATGGCCGCGGCAAACACCGGCCGCCCGCACCGCCGCAAGGAACGCATCCCACCCGGCGCCGCCGCCCGAGCCGCCGCAGCGGCCCTGCGCGCCGCCACCGACCCCACCACCAGCCCAGACACCGTCGCCGGCGCGACGGTCACCGACCTGGCCGCCTACGAGCGCGCCGCCACCGCCAGGAGCCGCAAATGACCAGCCCCGCCCCGCGCAAGACCAGCCGCCGCGCCACGAAGGCGATCGGAGCCGACGAGACCGCGACCCGCTACCAGCAACTCCGTTCACACTTGGCGACGCTGAAACTACATGCCGCCGCCGAAGCGTTACCGACGGTGCTGGAAGACGCGACCACGCAAAACCTTTCAGCCACAGCCACGTTGGAGAAGCTGTTGCGGATCGAGGTCGACGACACCGAAGCCCGCCGCCTCGCCGGCCGACTGCGGTTCGCCAGCCTGCCGACCCCGGCGTCGCTGGACAACTTCGACGTCGATGCAGCCTCCGGCATCGACCGACCCCTGCTCGACGAGCTCGGAACTTGCCGCTACCTCGAGTCCGCCACCAACGTCTTGCTGATCGGAACGCCCGGCACTGGAAAGACACATCTGGCAACGGGTCTGGCGCGGGCAGCCGCGCACGCCGGTTACCGCACCTACTTCACCACCGCCGCCGACCTGGCGGCCCGCTGCCACCGCGCCGCGATCGAGGGCCGCTGGGCCACCACCATGCGCTTCTACGCCGGACCAGCGCTGCTGGTCATCGACGAGCTCGGCTACCTACCGTTGCCCGCCGAGGCCGCCTCAGCGCTGTTTCAGGTTGTGTCGCAACGGTATTTGAAAACCTCGATCGCGATCACCACCAACCGCGGTGTCGGATCATGGGGAGAAATACTGGGCGACAACACAGTTGCCGCCGCCCTCCTGGACCGGCTGCTACACCGATCGATGGTCATCAACCTCGACGGCGACTCCTACCGACTCCGAGACCACCAAGCCACCACCGACACCCTCCGCCGAGCCACCACCGGAAACCGCGAACCCCTATAATCGACACCGCTCACGGGTGGGGAATTTCGGCGAGCACAAGTGGGGAACTTCGGCGAGCGCAGTCA
>NZ_JOJF01000074.1:0-2326 GCF_000720265.1 Nocardia sp. NRRL WC-3656
GCCGCAGGCCCGCCACAGCCTCGAGGCGATCGAGGACAGCGCAGTGCTGCTGACGGTCGCGAAATAGTCTGGCCGGCCGGGCCGTTCATCACGATCGGCACCGGGCCAGACCGTGTCCGACCCGTCGGGCAGTGCACGAATCGGCCGATCCCGCACCATGATTCGGTGCATATCGGTACCCACGTCAGAGGTCTTCGGGTACGCGGCGTAGCGGCGAGATTCACCCTTCGGCATCGGAATCGCTTCCGGTATCGGCTTGCTGGACTGTCTGGTCGTGGCCGCCGTTGTCTGCCGGTGCGGGTGCGACGGTGAGGGGGTGGGAGGTGCGGCTCGCGGAGCCCCAGCCGATATGGGATTCTGCGCGCATGCGTTCGATCATGTGCGGGTAGTGCAGTTCGAAAGCTGGTCGCTCGGAACGGATTCGGGGTAGTTCGTAGAAGTTGTGCCGTGGGGGCGGGCTGCTGGTCGCCCATTCCAGGGAGTTGCCGTAGCCCCACGGGTCGTCCGCGGTGACCACTTCGCCGTAGCGGTAGCTTTTGAACACGTTCCACACGAAGGTGATCATCGAGAAGCCGAGGATGAACGACCCGATCGTAGAGATGGTGTTGAGTGTGGTGAACCCGTCGGCGGGCAGGTAGTCGGCGTAGCGGCGGGGCATGCCTTCGGCGCCGAGCCAGTGCTGCACCAGGAATGTGGTGTGGAAACCCAGGAACGTGGTCCAAAAGTGCAGCCGGCCCAGGCGTTCGTCGAGGAAGCGGCCGGTGAATTTCGGGAACCAGAAGTAGATGCCGCCGAAGGTCGCGAACACGATCGTGCCGAACAGCACGTAGTGGAAGTGGGCGACGATGAAGTAGGTGTCGGTGATGTGGAAGTCCAGGGGCGGGCTGGCCAGCAGTACGCCGGACAGGCCGCCGAACAGGAAGGTGGTGACGAAGCCCAGCGACCACAGCATCGGGGTTTCGAATGTCAAATGTCCCTTCCACATGGTGCCGATCCAGTTGAAGAACTTCACGCCTGTGGGTACGGCGATGAAGAACGACATCAGGGAGAAGAACGGCAGCAGCACTGCGCCGGTGGCGAACATGTGGTGCGCCCACACCGCTGACGAGAGTGCGGCGATGGCGATGGTCGCGTACACGAGAGCGGTGTAGCCGAAGACGGGTTTGCGGCTGAACACGGGAAGGATTTCGGTGATGATTCCGAAGAACGGTATCGCCACGATGTAGACCTCGGGGTGGCCGAAGAACCAGAACAGATGCTGGTAGAGGATCGGGCCGCCGGTGGCCGGGTCGTAGATGTGCCCGCCGAGGTGCCGATCAACCTCCAGGCCCATCAGGGCGGCGGTCAGGATCGGGAACGCTTCGAGCACCAGAATGCTGGTGACGAGGATGTTCCAGGTGAAGATCGGCATCCGGAACAGGGTCATGCCCGGCGCGCGCAAACACACGACGGTGGTGATCATGTTGACTGCGCCAAGGATTGTGCCGACACCCGAGACCGCCACCCCCATCACCCATAGGTCGGCGCCGACGCCGGGGGAGTGCACGGCCAGGCTCAGCGGCACATACGCCGTCCACCCGAAATCCGCCGCGCCACCGGGGGTTATGAATCCTGCGGTCGCAACGGTGGCGCCGAACAGGTACAGCCAGTAACTGAGCGCGTTCAACCGCGGGAACGCCACATCGGGAGCGCCGATCTGTAGCGGCAGCACGCAGTTGGCGAAACCGAACACGATCGGTGTCGCATAGAACAGCAACATGAGCGTGCCGTGCATGGTGAACAACTGGTTGTACTGCTCATTGGACAAGAACTGCAGCCCGGGCCGTGCGAGTTCGGCACGCATCAGCAGCGCCATCAACCCGCCGATGAGGAAGAACGAGATCGCGGTGAAGATGTACATGACGCCGAGCAGTTTCGGGTCGGTGGTGGTGACGATCTTCCACATCGCCGCGCCCTTGGGGCCCATCCGCGCCGGGAACGGGCGCTCGGCCTGCGGGACGGGCTGGATTTCGACGGGCGCTGCAGACAACGGTGAATCCCCTCTCGATTCGGCATCCTCGGCGGGCGTGGTGGTGACGTGCCCGGCCGTCGAACGCTCGGATCTATCGGTGCATCGTTGTCGGCGCTGAGCGAGACGTCGGGGTGTTGTGAACCGGGTCCGCTGGCGATGGCGTGCGCCGGGAGATCCGGTGGGGTGCGTCACCGCCCTTAGTTTATACAAGCTTTGGATGTATAAATAGAGGTATGGCGTATGTGATCGGCGAGCCGTGCGTGGACGTGATGGACCGGGCGTGTGTGGAGGAGTGTCCGGTCGACTGCATCTACG
>NZ_JOJF01000075.1:0-2324 GCF_000720265.1 Nocardia sp. NRRL WC-3656
GAAACCGGGTCGGCTCCCTCGGGCTGGGACTTCGACCCCGATGGCGGAGAGGACTGGGCCGCATGAGCGCGAAACCCTCTGCCTCGCAGGTGAATCCGATCGTGCAAGCCGCCGCCGGCCAGGTGAAGGCCAAGCGGCGTCGCCCCGCCAAGGCGAAGGACCTCCCGCGCTGGGAGTGCCGAAACCAACTCTCCTTGTTCGATCCCTCGGAAGGTGCCGGGAAGTGACCAACAATCAGCAGCAGTCACAGAAGTTGGACGTGTTCGACCTGTTCGCCCTCGGCGTGTTGCAGGGTATCGGGTTCGTGTTCGTCGCCGCCTGGTGGGCGGTGTTGTTCCCGATGATCTCGATTCCGGTCGGAATCGCTGTCGCTGCGTGGGTTTTGGTGTCGTGGGTGCTGGGTGTCGTGGTGGTCGGGGTGTTCATCGCGGGGATGGTGCTGTGGCGACTGCGGAGCCCGCAGACCTTCGAGCGTTGGATCACCTCACGAGCACGACACAGGGCCGTCTCGTGGTGGCGGTACCGCCGGCACTGGGCCAGACTCGCCATTGCCTGTCACTTGGGCGTACGAAACATCGACGGCACTATGCGCGCTCCCCGGCTGATCGGGATCACCACCTCGTCCTCGGTGGATCGGTTGCGGGTGCGGATGTTGGAGGGTCAGTGCCCTGTCGACTACGCCGAACGCACCTCGCGGATCGCGCACACTTTCGGAGCTCTGGACTGCCGCGCCATCATCGTCGGCCCGGGAACGGTGGAACTGGTTCTGCGGCACAAGGATTCGCTCGCCGAAACGGTCACTCTGCCCCGAATCGGCGGTACCGAACAGCGGAAGGACGCAGCCTGATGAACTCGACAGCTCCCGAACCGCGGTTGACTGCCCAGCAGCGACGTTCCATCCCGAACTTGGTCGAAATCGCTCAGGCCACCGCCGAGAAGTTCGACGTGTGCCAGCGACCGATCCCGATGCGGATCGAGGACCCGAAAACCGGCACGATCACCTACGAGGGTGCACCGTGCAAGTCCACGATGGAATCGGTGTGCCCGGCCTGCGCAAAAGCCAACCGCGCGTTGCGGATTCAGCAGTGCCGCGAAGGCTGGCACATCGCCTCCGAACCGGTCGAATACAAACCCGAACCCACCGAGGCACAGACCGCGATCATCGCCGCTCGCTCCGATCTGGCCGAGCAATACCGTGCCGCGGTCGCTGACGGTGACGAGGACGCTGCCGCCGGCATCAAGGAAGTGGTCGCGGACCTGGATGCGGAACTGCGGGAACTGGGCGTGCGTGGTCGGCTGCCGAGTCTGGACGAGACCGGGAAGGATCGCCGGCGGCGTTCTACTCGTCGGCGCCAGGATGTTCCGGACCTGCCTCGCCGCAAGGTCGAAAAGCGCACGGTGGGCAAGGAAATCGGCGGCTACCTGTCGAGCATGTTCGTCACACTCACCATGCCGTCCTACGGGCGGATCAATCAGGACGGTGCGACCGACGACAAGGGCCAACCCTGTTCGGATGGCTCCCCGGTCCACCCGGGCAGCTACGACTACCAGCGTCAGGCCCGCGATGCGGTGTTCTTCTCCCGGCTGGTGGATCGCTGGATTCAGAACCTGCGCCGTGCGGTCGGCTGGGACGTGCAGTATTTCGCGGTGGTCGAACCGCAGAAACGCGGTGCCCCGCACCTGCACATCCTGATCCGTGGCGCGATCTCGCGCGAGTTGCTCAAGCAGGTGACCGCGGCGACCTATCACCAGGTGTGGTGGCCTCGCTTCGATCAGGAGAACCGCGTCTACGGCGGCGACTTCCAGCCGGTGTGGGATCACCGACAGGCGACCTTCGTGGACCCGACGACCCACCAGCCGTTGACGTTCTGGGATGACGCGCTGGACATCCTCGATTCGGTAGACGATCTCGAGCCTGCGCATGTGGTGCGTTTCGGTACCCAGATGGATCGCCAGCAGATCAAGGGCGTGATCGCGGAGAAGGCCGGCAAGACGATCGGCTACGTCACCAAATACCTGGTGAAGTCCATCAGCGAAATCATCGAACCTCGCTCGGACCGCGCGGCCGAGCACTACGACCGGTTGCATGCCGAGCTGCAGAACGTTCCGTGCTCGCCGCGCTGCCCGGTCTGGCTCGAATACGGCATCGTCCCCCAAGGCGCGACCGGCAAGACGATCCCCGGTCGGTGCAAGGGCAAAGCGCACCGCCGAGACACCCTCGGAATGCCCGGCCGCCGAGTCCTGGTGTCCCGCAGGTGGACCGGCAAGACGCTTCCGGATCACAAGGCCGATCGCGCGGAATTTGTTCGGCAAATGCTCGCCGA
>NZ_JOJF01000076.1:0-2194 GCF_000720265.1 Nocardia sp. NRRL WC-3656
ATCGTCTCCGGCGGCAACACCAACTCCACCGAAACCGCCACCGAAATCGACCGCCTCACCAACCAATACCTCTACAACATCTACGGCAAAAAATACCCGGGCGGCTCGGGCAGCAAGACCGTGGGAGGCACTGTGGGCCAGTGGATTCAGCAGGCACTGCAGGTGCTGCGGGGAATGGGATACGACACCAGCAAGATAGATCCCGAAGCGATAGCGATCATCATCCACTACGAGAGCAGCGGTAACCCCGAAGCCGTCAACAATGACGACATAAACGCTAAGAACGGCACCCCCTCCACGGGGCTCATGCAGATAATCCAGCCGAATTTCGACAAATATGCGGCACCGGGCCACAAGAATATCTCCGACCCCGTGGACAATATCGTTGCCGGTGTCCGCTACGCGATCGACGTCTACGGATCCGTCAGCAATGTGCCGGGCGTCAAGGCGGTACGCAACGGCCAGGCCTACGTGGCGTACTGATGGAACCGACGCAGCCCCGTTCACCCGAACCTCGGAGATCGAAATCCGCTGAGCAGCGGTCCGGTTCGGACAATCCTGCCGACGAGTGGACGCTGACCCGGCCCGGTGTGGCGACGACCGCACCGGCCGATCGGCGCGAACGACGAAACCAGCGCCCGAGCGCGGTCCCGGCGCCGAGGCCCGCCGTGCCGTCGGTAGCGAAATCGGCTGCGGCGACGAACGATTCGGCTGCAGCAGCTATCGCGCAAGCTCGCTCCGCACCCGCCGCCGCCGCGCCCGCCGTCCACTCGGATATCCTTGCCGCCCACAGTGCCTCGACACCCATGGCCATCGCGGCCCTCACCAGCCTGACCACCATGGCGGCCGGCTTCGGTTCCGGTACGCCGACCGTCGACACCGGGCAAACCTACGCACCACCGATGACCGGCAACGGCGCACCGACCGGACCGATCGCCTGGGACGGCGGCCTCGGCTCCGGTTACTCAGCGAGCAATACCGCTCGCGCCGAACGTGACAGCGCGATCGGCGATCTCAACGCCGAACTGTCGCGGGTCCTCGGCGACACCGTCGATACCAGCGCGCGTGGCCGGGCCACCATGGCCGCGATTATCGCCGAGGTGGACGCCGCGCTCACCGCGCTCGGGCCGGTGAGCAATACCGCCGCCGGCCGGCGGCAGGTGATGGTCACGCTCGGCGACGCACTGGCGCGAGCCG
This sequence comes from Nocardia sp. NRRL WC-3656, assembly GCF_000720265.1. NCBI lineage: Bacteria > Bacillati > Actinomycetota > Actinomycetes > Mycobacteriales > Nocardiaceae > Nocardia > Nocardia sp. NRRL WC-3656. The sequence goes on from NZ_JOJF01000076.1 coordinate 1,198, forward strand.
GAAATACCGTGGACCAGAGCCGGATGGCGGCAGTCCTGGACTCCCAGCGGATCGAGGCGCTGGCCGCGAAGTACGTCCAGGACTCACATCCGACCAGGGCGGTCTACCGCACGAGCGGATCGGGATCGTCCGGACCTCCGTCCACAATGCCCGCCGGCGAGACGGGCCTGTGGATCAATCAGGCCTTGCAAATTCTCGCTCAGAACGGCTACGACGTCAGCCGGATCGACCCCGGAGCCATCGCGACCATCATCGCGCACGAGTCCTCCGGGAATCCGCATGCCATCAATCTCTGGGACAGCAATGCCGTGGCCGGACATCCCTCGAAAGGCCTGATGCAGACGATCGATTCGACCTTCAACGCCTACGCGCTGCCCGGACATCGCGATATCTGGAATCCGGTCGACAACATCATCGCGGGTGTGCGGTATTCCATCGACCGCTACGGTTCGGTGAGCAATGTGCCCGGCGTAGCCAATCTGCACGGCGGCGGTTCCTACGTTGGATACTGAGAAGACAATCAGGACCAGCGGCTGGCGTGAAAGCTTTTGGGCAGCGGCTGCACTCGCACAACGGATTTGGAATTCGGCGCTTCCACCACCTGACCGTTACCGATGTACATCATGACGTGCCCCGGGCTGCCGTTGTTGAACTCGGCATCGGGGAAAATCAGGTCGCCGGGCCTGATCTGATTCGGCGCCACCTTCGGGAGTTGCTGGTACTGCAGGTCCGCCGTTCGCGGGATATTGACCCCCGCCGACTTCGCCGCGTACTGCGTGAGGCCGGAACAGTCGAACTCGTTGGGGCCCTCGGCACCCCAGACGTAGCGCGCACCCAGTTTGCTGAGCGCGGTCTGGATGGCCTGCTGCGCCTTGGCCGATGTCCCGGAGGCCGTCTTCGGGTATTTTTTGCCGTAGATGTTGTAGAGGTATTGGTTGGTGAGGCGGTCGATTTCGGTGGCGGTTTCGGTGGAGTTGGTGTTGCCGCCGGAGACGAT
>NZ_JOJF01000077.1:0-2129 GCF_000720265.1 Nocardia sp. NRRL WC-3656
CCGGGCCGCGCCGCTGGCTGTCGAGCGGCTCGAGGCGTTCGCGGAACCCGATCTGTGCCTGGCCCATCTCACCACGACCGGCAGCACCGGATCCGCCCCGGCGCAAACGGATTCCGCCCCATGACCGCCGCCGGGGCCGTCATCGCCGCGGCCGGGCTCTCCTGGCTCGGCATGGTGCTGGCGATCTCCTTCCTGGAAGCGCCGCTGAAATTCCGGGCGCCCGGGGTGACCGTGCCGATCGGGCTCGGAATCGGACGGCTGGTCTTCCGAGCCCTCAATAGCGTCGAAATCGTTTTTGCGGCAACGATTGTCGTCGCCATCGCGATCGACCCGCCCGGCACCGGCACCGTCACGGCGCTGATCGTCGCTCTTGCGGCGCTGCTCGTGCAGCTGACGTTGGTCCGGCCGAGGCTGACCCGCCGTAGCGATGCCGTGCTCGCCGGCCACGACGCGCCCCGCTCACGTGGCCACTACGAGTACGTGGTGTTGGAAATCGTGAAGATCGCGGCACTGCTCGGCGGCGCCGTCCTGCTACTGGCCCACAGCGTGTCATGAACACCTCTCACACCGCGGGCCGCCCCGCGACACCAACACACCCGCCGACTCGGGGCCGCCGCCGCACATCACGCACCGCCCCGCACACTCTGGCCGCGCGACCATGACCGGCTCGGCTGAATCACGCCCCGATCCGCGGCGCTCTCGCGATCAGCACCTCGAGTCGGTGATGGAACAGATCGCGCATCGCCGCGATCGGCACGACCGGGCGGGCGGCCCGCTCATCGTCGTCGGCATCGACACCTCCGAGGCCTCCCCGCATGCGCTCGCCTATGCCGCCGGCGCCGCGCGCCGTATGCATGCCACCCTGCTGGTTGCCTACATCACCACGCTCGGCACCGGCGCCTACCTGACCAGCCTGGCACCGATGGGCGCCGACACCGACGTCGCACTCGCCGCCGAGCAGGTCACCACGGTCCGTGAGCTGGCTATCGAGATCCTTTATGACCTGCCCCGGCCGTGGTCGTTCACCGTCCGTCGTGGCGACCCCGCGGTCGAACTGGCGCGCCTGGCCGAGGAGAACAGCGCCGACAGCCTCGTCGTCGGCCGGTCGAGAGGCCGACTGCACCGCCTGACCGGATCCACCGCTGCCCGGCTGCTGCGGCGGGCCCACTGCCCGGTCACCGTGGTGCCCTGACAGCGGGCCGATGCCGGCCCGGCGATCCGCCTCAGCTGATCGGGTCGAGCGCCAGTGCCCGGCGGCGTTGATGCACGGTCAGATACCGCAGCCCGTGCGGGCCCGCGGTGAACGCGCGCCGCGACCGGCGCGGCAGCCACACCAGCGCACCTGCCGCCAACTCCAGCTCACCGAGTTCGGTGGTGAGAGTGCCCGTGCCGTCGAGCACGTGGATCAGCACATCCAGATCCGGGCCGTTGTGCGCCTCGATACGCCCCCGCTCGGCAAGGCGAATGATATTGGCATCCAGATCGCGGCGGCGCACCGGCAACGTCCATATCGCGCCCGTCGTGTCCGGATGCCCCGGCTCGAGCGCGGTGGTGTCGGCCAATATCCGCGGCAGTGACGTCGAGGCCAGCTTCGCGATCCGCACCCTCCACACGCGCGGCCCGTCCTCGACGACATCCCAGCTGTACCCACCGGGATGCTCGACATCGAACTCATCGCGCAGATGCCGCGGATAATGGTTGTTCACCAGCACGAACGACTCCCCGGCAGCCAAGGCGTCGAACCGCGCGAATATCGCCGGATGCTTGTCCGGCTTGCGCAACTCCCGCACATCCAACTCCGACGGTCCAGCCTGCGTCAGGTCCGTGTCGGGCATGTGACCCACCTCCTAGTTTTCACAATCTACTATTGTATAAACTAATCCTGCGAGGCTCGCCAGCCAAGCCACCCCGGTTATGACACGCGTCATCCACGACCCATCGGGCACGGCCGGGTAGCGACTCGACGACCGCCCACCGCAGATCCCGAGGAGAATGCGATGACCACCGCGATGCTGCCCCCGCCCCCGATTCACCACCCGCTCGAGATCCCACAGCACGCGGTCGGCGTTATCCGCCGGGTGCGAGACGCCGTGCGCGCGTTACCCGCTCCGACACTTCCGCGGGACATG
>NZ_JOJF01000078.1:0-3163 GCF_000720265.1 Nocardia sp. NRRL WC-3656
GGTCCCGGATGCGTGGTCGGGCTACTGATGCAACGCTCGGCACAAGCCATCACCGCCATCACCGCGGTACTCGAGACGGGGGCGGCCTACCTGCCCATCGATCCCGAACACCCAAGAGCACGAATCGAATTCATGATTGCCGACGCCACACCGGCGGCCGTGATCACCACCGCCGATCTGGCCGGACGACTCGACGGAATCGACATACCGATCATCGATCCACAGCCAACCCAGCACCGCGCTACCGGCGCCACGCCCGGACACCATCGCCTACCTCATCTACACCTCCGGCACCACCGGCGTCCCCAAAGGCGTAGCCACCACCCACCACAACATCACCCAACTACTGACGACCCTGGACACCGGCCCCACACCCGCGTCGAAACAGGTGTGGGCGCAATGCCATTCGCTCGCCTTCGACATTTCGGTGTGGGAAATCTGGGCCCCACTACTCCACGGCGGCCGACTGGTCGTCATACCCGACTCGATCACCCTCTCCCCCAACGACTTCCACGACGTCCTCGCCGCGGAACACGTCACCGTATTGACCCAAACCCCCACCGCCGCAGCAATGCTCACGCCACACGACCTGGAACCGCTGACACTGATACTCGGCGGTGAAGCCTGCCCCGCCCGAGTGATAGACCAATGGGCGCCCGCACACACGGTGATCAACGGCTACGGCCCCACCGAAACCACCATGTGCGTCACCCTCACCCCACCCTTGACACCCGGATCGGGAACTCCGCCGATCGGCGCACCAGTAGCCGGGGCAGCGTTGTTCGTCCTCGATAACCGACTACAGCGCGTGCCGGTCGGCGTCACCGGCGAACTGTACGTCGCCGGCGCGGGAGTCGCCTGCGGATACTGGCGGCGCACGGCACTGACCGCGACGCGATTCACCGCCTGCTCATTCGGGCAGCCCGGGACACGCATGTATCGCACCGGCGACCTCGTCCGCTGGGGACACGACGGTCAGCTGCGGTATGTGGCCCGCGCCGACGAGCAGGTCAAAATCCGCGGATATCGCATCGAGTGTGGCGAAGTCCGGGATGCCCTGACCGGATTGGGCGGGGTGGAACAGGTGGCGGTGATCGCCCGCGAAGACGACCCCGGAGACAAGCGCCTGGTCGCCTACATCACCGGCACGGCAAACCCCACCGACATACGCACCCAACTCGCCGAACGACTCCCCGCCTACATGATCCCCGCGGCAGTCATGACACTGCCCGCACTACCACTGACCGTCAACGGCAAACTCGACACCCGCGCTCTCCCGGCACCCGAATACGCGGCGAGCGGGTATCGCGCCCCGAGCACCCCCGTCGAGGAAATCCTCGCCACCCTCTACGCCCACACACTCGGACTCGACCACGTCGGCATCGACGACTCGTTCTTCGACCTCGGCGGAGACTCACTATCGGCGATGCGCCTGATCGCCGCGATCAACACCACACTCGACACCGACCTCTCGGTACGCACCGTATTCGACACACCCACCGTTGCCCGGCTGGCCTCCGGTATCGGTCGCGCGGGCTCGAGCCGACTCCCACGACTGACACCCGTCGCACGACCCGCGGTAATTCCGTTGTCGTATGCCCAGCAACGATTGTGGTTCATCGACCAACTGGAGGGCCCCTCCCCGCTCTACAACGTGGCGGCGGCGTTGCGGTTGAGCGGTGGGCTCGATGTCGAGGCGCTGCGTGCAGCGCTGGCCGATGTGGTGGGCCGGCATGAAAGCCTCCGCACGGTGTTCGGCACGGTCGAGGGGACGCCCCGGCAGGTGGTTATCCCCGTCGAGCGGGTCGATTTCGGGTGGGAGGTTGTCGATGCGACCGGGTGGTCGGGCACCCAACTGGATGCGGCGGTCAACGCGGCGGCATGCTACCCCTTCGACTTGGCGGCCGAGATTCCTTTGCGGGCAAGACTTTTCGAAGTTGCCCATCGAGAACACGTGCTGGTGATCGTGATGCACCATATCGCTGCTGACGGCTGGTCGCTGAGGCCGCTGGCCGCCGATTTGAGTGTGGCGTATGCCGACCGGTGCGCGGGCCGAGCGCCGAATCTGTCGCCGTTGGCGGTGCAATACATCGACTACACACTCTGGCAACGCACCCAACTCGGCGACCTACACGACCCCCACAGCCCCATCACCACCGAACTCGAGTACTGGGAACACACCCTCGCCGGAATGCCCGAACACCTCGAACTCCCCACCTGTCGAAACTCAGCGCCAACTCCGATGTGGCAATCGGATTCGCGGTCGCCGGCCGCGACGACCCCGCCCTCGACGAATTGGTCGGCTTCTTCGTCAACACCCTCGTCCTCCGAGTCGACCTGAACGGCTTCGAAGTCCTGGTCGAACGACTCAACCCAGCCAGATCACTGAGGCATCACCCCCTCATCCAAGTGCTGCTGGCCTGGCAGAACTTCACCGGAAACAACGACCCCGCAGCCGGTTTGGTATTGGACGACCTCCAGATCAGCTCGCTCCCGGTGGATACCCACACCGCCCGCATGGACCTAGCGTTCTCCCTCGGCGAACGCTTCACCGACAACGGCGAACCCGCCGGACTCACCGGAGCAGCGGAATTCCGCACCGACATCTTCGACACCACCACCATCGAAACACTCATCCAACGGCTCGAACGAACACTGACCGAACTGACCCGCGACCCCGGACAACCACTTTCATCAGTGGACCTGCTCGACGAATCCGAACACACCCGGCTGGATGAAATCAGCAACCGTGCCGTATTGCGTACGCGCACATCATCGGCGATGTCGGTTCCGGCATTGTTCGCCGCACAAGTGGCCCGCACGCCCAACGCGATAGCACTCAGCTGCGGCGAAGACTCCTGGACCTACCGGCAACTCGACCAGACCTCGAACCGGCTGGCACACCTGCTCAGCGGCCACGGGGTGGGTCCCGGATGCGTGGTCGGACTACTGATGCAACGCACAGCACAAGCCATCACCGCCATCACCGCGGTACTCGAGACGGGGGCAGCCTACCTACCTATCGATCCCGAACATCCAAGAGCACGAATCGAATTCATGCTCACCGACGCCACACCGGCGGCCGTGATCACCACCGCCGATCTGGCCGGACGACTCGACGGAATCGACATACCGATCATCGATATCAACGACCCCGTAATCG
>NZ_JOJF01000079.1:0-2254 GCF_000720265.1 Nocardia sp. NRRL WC-3656
GCTGATCATCGACGGCACGATCGTGCAAGCCACTGCCGGTGCTCTGGTGCTGGCGAAGTCGCCGGAACGCAAGTTCTTCAACTGGGTTCTGGCGGTGGGCGCGGTGGTGTCGGTGGCGGGCAACAGCATTCACGCTGTCGCCAACGGTCACCCGCTTCCGCCGTGGTTGTGCGCGATCGTCGCGGCTATCGCCCCGATATCGCTGCTGGTGGACACGCACGGTCTCGCGGTGCTGTTCCGCGCGGCCCGCAATCCCGAACCTGTCACGGAGCCCGAAGCGGCTCCCTCGTCGGAGCCTGTCTCCGAACCTGTTGCGGCACCGGAAGTTCCGGAGCCGACCGAAACCCCCGCGCCCGAGCCGATTCCGGCTTCGGCTCCTGTCCGACCGGTGCGTCCGGTGGCGCGGTCTGTTCGTTCTGCGCGGCCGGTGCAAGACATGCTGCCGATCGCGGTCCCGGTGGGGAGCTGATCTGTCATGGATACCCGTATCAATGGTGCTGCCACGGTGGGCATTACCGCTCTCCCCCCGGCCACCGGTAACGGTTGCCGCCTGTTCTGCGAACTCGAAACCCCGAAGGAGGAAACCCGATGACCGCCGTGGACATGGTCCCCTACGCGGCCGCTGCGGGTGGTGCGTTGGCGTTCATGGCGTGGATGATGCCGTGGGGCCGCCAACCTACCCCGCGCCCGCGGGGCCTGGAAGACATCATCGATGAAGCCCCGGTGCAGCTGCGCCCGGCCGTGTTGTCGTTCGCCTCGAACGTTCACGCACAGCAGATGTTCGCCGACCTGAAACTCGGGTCGGCCGAACTCGGCTTCCCGAAGGTCGAATCGTGGGAGTACACCCGCCAGGGCATCACCGTGGACGTGCTGATGCGCGGCGGACATACCCTGTCGATCTGGTCGGACCGGGAAACCCGCGCGGCGATCGCGCACTACATCGGTGTTCCCGATGTCGCGGTGTCCTCGCCGGCACCGGGCGTGGTCCGGCTGGATGTGCGCTTGTATGACACCCTCGCCGAATCCGCCCCGGTCCGGGTGGTGACCGGTGACGGTGTGGACCTCACCGCAGTCCCGACCGGGGTGTTCGAAGACGGCACGACCTGGGGGGTACCGGTGCAGGGCCGCCACGTGCTGTTGGGCGGTGAAACCGGCTCGGGCAAGTCCGGTGTTCTGTGGTCGCTGGTCAACGGCATGGGTCCGGCCATTGCTGCGGGCCGTGTCGAGTTGCGGGTGATCGACCCGAAAGGCGGCATGGAACTGGGTTGGCTGGAACCGCTGTGCACCCGGTTCGAGTGCACGATGCCCGAAACCATGATCGGGCTGTTGGAAGAGTCGGTGTCGGACATGCAGCAACGTGCGCAACGCTGGCGCGGCAAAGTTCGCAAGCCCGAACCGACCCGGGAGAACCCGCTGGTCGTGATCATCATCGATGAGGCCGCGACGCTGTCCGCGTTCACCGATTCGAAGTTGCGGGCTCGGTTCGAGCAGGCTCACGGGCTGTTGCTGTCGCAGGGACGTGCGCCGCTGTTCTCGGTGATCGAGACCGTGATCGATCCGTCGAAAGAGACTGTGCCGCAACGACAGTTGTTGCCGTACCGGATCGGGTTGCGGATGGCTGAGCCGACACAGGTGGAGATGATCCACGGCCGCGGAGCCCGTGACCGTGGCTCGTACTGCGACGAAATCGATTACGCCACACCGGGTGTGTGCTACGTGCAGGAAGACGGCATCGCGGGATTCCGGCGGGCACGCGCCTACCAGGTCACCGATGACGATATCGACTGGATCGTCAGCCGGTACAAGCCTCAGCAGGCCGCGATCGACTATGCACCGCAGGCTGACTACAGCGGTTTCGATCCCGATGACCTCGGCGACGAAACCCCGGGCGACGGTCTCGCCGCCGCCTGACACCGATTCCCCGGGGGGAATTTCCGACCTCTGCCCGAATTCCGGGCTTCGTTCAGCGCGCCTTCATCCGGTCGGCGCGCACCACCTCTGAACAGGAGAAACCATCATGAAGCGCAACCGCCGCCCCGCCCTCGTCGCCGATGCCGGCTACGAGGAGGACGTGATCGACCTGCAAGCCCACCGCCGCTGCCGCCTGGAGCGCCGCGGGCTGGACCCGGTCTCGATCGCGGTGCACCTGCTCGCCGAAACCGGGTCGGCTCCCTCGGGCTGGGACTTCGACCCCGATGGCGGAGAGGACTGGGCCGCATGAGCGCGAAACCCTCTGCCTCGCAGGTGAATCCGA
>NZ_JOJF01000080.1:0-2309 GCF_000720265.1 Nocardia sp. NRRL WC-3656
TCGGATTCACCTGCGAGGCAGAGGGTTTCGCGCTCATGCGGCCCAGTCCTCTCCGCCATCGGGGTCGAAGTCCCAGCCCGAGGGAGCCGACCCGGTTTCCGCGAGCAGGTGCACCGCGACCGACACCGGATCCAGCCCGCGGCGCTCCAGCCGGCACCGGCGGTGGGCTTGCAGATCGATCACGTCCTCCTCGTATCCGGCGTCGGCGACGAGGGCGGGGCGGCGGTTGCGCTTCATGAGTTGTTTCTCCTGTTCAGAGGTGGTGCGCGGCCATCGGATGAAGGCGCGCGGAACGAAGCCCGGAAATGGGCCGAAGGTCAGAAATCCCCCGAAGAATTGCGGTCAGGCCGCTTCGAGACCGTCTCCGAGGTCGTCAGGGTCGAAACCGGAATAGTCCTCGGTCGGCGCGAAATCCGGTGCCAACGAGTAGGTTTCGACAATCTGATTGATCTGGTCGTCGGTGATCCAGAACGCCCGGACACGGGTGAATTCAGTGGTGCCGTCTTCGCCGACGTAGCCGACACCGGGCGTGTGTTCGGAGATCTGGTCGCACAACGCGCCGCGGTCTCGTGCGCCTTGGCCGTGGACCATGGCGACCTGGTTCGGTTCGTCCAGCCGCAGGCCGATCCGGACGGGGAACAGTTGCCGGTTGGGCATGGTCTCCTTGCTCGGGTCCTGCAACGCAGCCACCACCGACACCGCAGCCGCACGGCCCTTGGACTGCAACATGCCCGTCAGCCGCCGGAACTTCTCGCGTTCGTCCTTCTCCGCGTACGACGACAGCGACGCCGCCTCATCGATCATGATCAGGATCAACGGTTCATCCGGCGTGGGAACCAGCTTGCGCAACCCCGCAGCCCGCATGCGGGCCAGCCTCTCGTCCATCACCTTCACGGCCTTTTCCAGCGCCGCGAGAATGGTTTCGGCGTTCGTGGCGAACTCGACGAAGATGCGATTTTCGCCCTTACCGAACTCCACACCGCCCTTCGGGTCGATCATCCACACATCCACATAGCCGGCCTTGATCGCCGGACCCAGCGCCGCGAGGATCGACCACAGCACCGAACCCTTACCCGAACCAGTGGCACCAGCGAGCAGGATGTGCGTGTAGAGGATGCGCAGCAACCACGGCGTGCCGTCTTCCCGAACACCGACCATCGCCGCTTCCAGATCGACCCCGGTCGCCTCCAGGATCGAAGTGGTAGCGGGTTCGGCGAGAGTGTCATGGACGCGGATCTCCAACCGGACCCAGCCGGGCGCCGGCGAGGACGCCGTAACGGACGGGACAGCGATGTAGTCGGCCAGCCGGTTACGGGTGTCGTCGTTGGACCAATCCGACAAGGTCTGTCCGCCGCGCATCAGCAGATCGATGGTCATGCCGTGGGGGCTGTAGTCCCACCACTCGACCCGCGGGAATCCGGTCTCGATCGAGCCGAGTTTCAGGTCGGTGAACATCTGCCACGAGTGCGCGGTGGAGGCGAACGCGAGCACCGCCGGCCGCAGCGTCGTGGGGGCTTCTTCCGTGATCTGTTCCAGCGCACGGGCGGTGGTGGTGGCGGGTCGGCGGCCCCACGGCAGCACGTAAGCCATGAACGCCAGCGCACCGCCCGCAGCGACCGCGTACGGCACCATGTCCACGGCGGTCATCGGGTTTCCTCCTTCGGGATTTCGAGTTCGCAGAACAGGCGGCAACCGTTGTCGGTAGCCGGGGGCAAGGCAGGCTCGTTGCAGAACAAGCTGCACCCATTCGCCTCCGCCGGCGGGGGAGTGGGTTCGTCGCAGAACATGACGCACCCCGCAGGATTCGTGGAGTGCTGCACCGCGGCCGGGGCCACCTCATGACGCGGCCCGAAGGCCAAGAACCCAGCGACCCCGAGAACCGCGGCAGTCGCGCCGAGAGCGGTAATGCCCACCGTGGCAGCACCATTGATACGGGTAGAGCCGGTACAGGCTCAGGCGCGGGAACTTCGATCGGCTCCGGAACTTCCGGTGCCGCAACAGGTTCGGAGACGGGCTCCGACGCGGGAGCCGGTTCGGGCTCCGTGGCAGGTTCGGGATTGCGGGCCGCGCGGAACAGCACCGCGAGACCGTGCGTGTCCACCAGCAGCGACACCGGGGCGATAGCCGCGACGATCGCGCACAACCAGGCCGGAAGCGGGTGACCGTTGGCGACAGCGTGAATGCTGTTGCCTGCCACCGACACCACCGCACCCACCGCCAGAACCCAGTTGAAGAACTTGCGTTCCGGCGACTTCGCCAGCACCAGAGCACCGGCAGTGGCTTGCACGATCGTGCCGTCGATGATCAGC
>NZ_JOJF01000081.1:0-1859 GCF_000720265.1 Nocardia sp. NRRL WC-3656
CGACCCCAGCGAACAGGAGGACACCCCAGCACTGACCGCCTGACCGACCAGGATCACGCGGCAATCACCCCGATACACCACGCAATTGGACTTGACCGCGGGGGAAGCCAAGTCCACTGTGTGGGAGAGGATTCCGCGAGCCACCGCTACCGGAGTTCCGGTGTCCATTCCTGCCAGCGCGGGAGCCGCATGGAAGTGTCAGCGTCCTCGACTGGGGAAACGGCCCACCAGCAGATCAACCAGGTACGTCTCCTCGATGATGCCCGCTGGGAATGCAGTGCTGAGCAACCTGTGTTCCTCCGCAAGACAGGCGCGCCGTCGGCTTTCGCCGAGGACGAGGAACGCCGAGCGGCTACCGATGTTGGCCAGATGTGTGTCGAGAGGGACCGTGCGCGACCAGCGCATCTGGCGCCGCGCGACCTCCAAGCCTGTCAGGCCCGCGAGTCGGATGGCTTCGGTGTCGCCGAGACGCGCGGCGGGCTTGGGGTTCGTCTCGCAGTAGTGGGCGATGCGCAGGTGCTGGGCGTGGATCCACGGTACGTCGAATGCGGTGGTATTCCACCAGATCGCCAGTGCACCATCGTTACGCAATACACGCTGCGCTTCGGGCACAGATACCGTCGTGTCGGTCCACTGCCACGACTGGGCATAGGTGATGAGGTCGTGGGAAGCGTTGGCCAGTGGGAGAGCATTGCCGTCTCCGCGCACGACCGGCACGCCCGGAACCTTCCGGCGACACTCCGCTGCCATCTCCGCACCAGGCTCGACCGCGGTGACCTCGGCTCCACGAGCATGCAGTAGCGCCGTGGCAATCCCGGTGCCGGCGCCGATATCGGCGACGCGGGCACCCACCCTCGAGGGCGCCGGCACCTACCCGCCGAGACGGCGCGTCGTTCCGTTGGTGACATCGATGTATTCGGCGTAGCCGCGGGTCGTGATGTGGCGGCCGTCGATGTCGACGTCGGCGCGGTATCCGGCGATGTATCCGCGTCCGACGCCGAAGCGTCCAGGGGTGTCGTATGTTCCGACGACTTCGACGCGATCGCGAACGCCGAGCCGGAAGCGACGGGGCAGGAGCATCTCGTGTCCCCCGGCGCTGTCGGTCGTGGGCGTGTCCTGGTATTCGAGGACTTCGTAGCAGCTGCGATCGGTAGTGATTTCGTTGACGCGCCAGTCACCGTCGCCGCTGAGGGTGCGGAACTGCACGAGGTCTCCGACGCGCTCGCCGAGCATGCCCACACGGCAGAACAACAACTGAGCGTCGGCGCACAGTTCGACGACGTGGTAGGTGAACAAGGCGACCGGTGCCTTGTAGCGCCGCGGGAGCAAGCGATCGCGAACGGCGTAGGGACCCACGCAGCGGGCGTACTCGATGTTGCCCAAGCCGGAAACCTCGATGTGGGCGCTGAGGGTTTCGATCCAGCCGGTGTGGGGAACACTCCGGCCGGCTCGGCCATTGCCGCGATGCCGGCCGTTGCCGCGCCTCGAAGTCGCTGTCGCGCAGTCGAATCACCTTGGCCATGTTCCAGCCTCGGCCAGGGGCCAAGTCACTCCTGTGCCGCGGAGATGGTGAATCGGTTGCATGCGATCGCTTCCTGACGGTGTCATCGAATGCGAATGCTGGGGCTATCGTGGCTCTCCCGATAGGCATGACGGGAACCACCGTTCGATTCATTGCGGGGCAACACTTGCCAGCGTCCGGGCCGTTCGATCTCATTGGGCCGGAATCATTGTGGCGTCGCCGTGGACAGTGAGGCGAGGGTCAGCGGAGAGTGACCGTGATCGCGCTGCCGACCACGGTCGCGGTGACGCCGAGCAGGTGTTCGGTGATCATCGCGGCGATCGGCTGGATGTGGCGA
>NZ_JOJF01000082.1:0-1794 GCF_000720265.1 Nocardia sp. NRRL WC-3656
CTGCAGCCACACCCACCACCCAGTGGCCTGCGGCATCGACTGAAACCGATCGACACCGGACTCAAAAGCCGAGTGGTCGCACAATCGGGGACAGGCCAGTGTGGCACGAACCCGGTGACACCCAGATCAGTGGCGACTGGTTCGGCGCGGACGAGGGCCTACGCATGTACCAGAAATTCATGGAGATCAGCGGCCGCACATATCGGGACGAACTGATCGACATCGTGGCCAACGATCGCATCGAGGTCGCTATTGTGCGCCATCACCTCGAACGTGACGGCGAGAAGCTGAGCTACGTCCTGGCCCAGGTGTACCGTATCGACAACGGAAAGCTCGTCGAGTATTGGGAGTATCCGGAGCCGGCCTTTTACCACGCGTGGCGATGAGGTCGACTCAGATCTGTTGGGCGGCGCTGCGATTCGCAGGGTCGGCCGACTCCGGATACCTGACCAACCGCTACGACCCTACTGGAGAAGTATCCGGTTCCCGACGTGAGCGAGGTGAAATGAAAATGAACCGGCGTCAGCGTTGGACGGCTGACGCGATACCGGATCAATCGGGGCGCACTGTCGTTGTAACAGGCGCTAATTCGGGTATTGGGTACGAGATCGCCGCTGCTCTTGCGCGTCGCGGAGCCCGCACGGTGCTCGCCGTGCGAGACATCGGCGCGGGAACCGAAGCTGCCGCCAGAATCGCCGACTCTCAACTCGGCGCTACCGTCAGCGTGCAGCAGCTCGATCTCGCATCCATGCGATCTGTCAGATCCGCGGCCGCCGAACTGCGCGCAAGCTACCCCCGCATTGACCTGTTGATCAACAACGCGGGGCTGGTCGCGTTTACGAAGGGATCCACCGAGGAGGGCTTCGAACTCCACTTCGGCGTGTGTCACCTCGGACACTTCGCGCTGACAGGCTTGCTCTTGGATATGCTAATGAACACACCCGGAGCCCGAATCGTGACCGTGAGCAGTTTCGGCCACCGCATGGCTGGTGACGGCATCGACTTCGCCGACCCACACTGGCAACGGCGTCCCTACAAGTGGGTACACGCCTACGGCCAGGCCAAGCTCGCCAACCTGCTCTTCACATACGAACTCCAACGTCGGCTGGCTGCGGCCTCAGGTACGAACGCCATCGCCGTGGCAGCGCACCCGGGCACGACGAAGACACAACTCGTTAGGGACGCCCCGATATCCATACGGCTGCAGAACAGACTGCTCGGCAGCTTGCGTCAAGGCGCTGCGATGGGAGCACTGCCGATATTGCGCGCCGCAACGGATCCCGCAGTTGTAGGCGGCCAATACTTCGGTCCCAGAGGACTGGGCGAACTACGAGGCCATCCCCGGATCGTCAGCTCGTCTGCCACCTCCCGCAATGCCCTGCTTCAGCGCAGATTATGGGAGATGTCCGAGGACCTCACCGGTGTTCGGTATTCCATATGACCACCGACGAAGCAGTATCTGAAGTCTTTCGGGGGACGGAAGCTCACATGTCGATGGAGAACCACCAACCGCAAGTGGTGTCTGAACCCGCAGCGCCACATCGGCTCTCGAAGCGGTACATCGGGCCGTCGTTCCGATCATCGCTTCCGCCCACAATGACACGCTGTTCGTCGCTCGCCGCTGTGTCGACGCCCATGCCGGCGTCGTTATCGACCCGACGGGCAACTGCATCCGCAAACAAGTCCGCGCAGCCGCTAGGTCGCGTCTCCCAATAGTGTTTGTCGATCGGCCTGCTGTGTGGGGCCGATCGGGCATCATGTTCGCCGTGGTGACGGTGGTGGGTGATCGGTATC
>NZ_JOJF01000083.1:0-1661 GCF_000720265.1 Nocardia sp. NRRL WC-3656
ACCGCGTCCACCGAGAACTTCTCCATCACCGCTCCTCGCCTCCCATCCGACATCACTTCGATTCGTCATCTTCCCGCACCACCCGATCCCGCACCGGCAGGACCGGCGACGCCGCGCTCGCGGCGCTGCAGCACGACAACCGACACATCACCCACTCGAGGAGAGAAGATGACCACCGCAAAACGCAGCGCCACCACCGTCTGGGAGGGCCCGCTCGCCGAGGGAGCCGGGCTCGTGCACGCCGCCAGCGGCGCGTTCGGCCCGCTGCCGGTCACCTGGGCCGGGCGCACCCAGCAGCCGGGCGGGCAGACCAGCCCGGAAGAACTCGCCGCCGCCGCGCACTCGTCGTGTTTCGCTATGGCATTGGCGTTGTGCCTGGACAACCACCGATCTCCCGGTAGGCATAGCGGACGTCGCCGACCTCGACGTACTTGGTTTCGATCTCGGCGGAGCGGTACTGCCGGACGGGCTGGTCGGTTACTGAAGAGCTCACTGTGCACCTCATCACTCGGCGTTTCGTGGGCCTTGAATGTAACCCGAGTCACTATCATGATGCAAGTCACTATGATCATGGAAGTAACCCCGCTAACGTCCAGACAGTCTTCACGCCATGGGCCGGCGCCGCTGTTCCAGCACCGCCCGCAAGCGATCATCGGCAGTCGGGCCCGGCAGGAATACCGAGTGCTCGTCGTCGAGCGGACGACCGGTCGAGCGGTCGATCAACAGCGGTTCGACATCCAACCCGGACTCACTGTCGACCAGCCGCACATTAGGAGCCGCAGGAGGAAAGTACTGGTTACCCCAGGCATACAAGGCGATCAGCACCGGACGAAACGCGTGACCGGCCTCGGTCAGAACATATTCGTCGCGCGGAGGACGGTCGTTGTACCGGCGTCGCTCCAGCAGGCCCGCCTCCACAAGTGCACCGAGCCGGCGAGACAGGGAATTCGGCGAGATACCGAGGCTTTTCTGGAACTGCTCGAACCGGGTGAGGCCGTGCGTGGCATCGCGGAGGATCAAGATGCTCCACCACTCCCCCACCTGGTTCAGCGCCAGCGCAATCGGGCAACTCATACCGTCGAAGCTCTTGTGTTCCATAATGGAAGTCTATGCGGAGCTCGCGTTGGCCGTTCCCAGCCGACGCCCTCACGGGTTGGGTTCCATGGATCAGGGCAGTTGGTCCGGTTGTAAACGCCTGTATACCGGTGCTGCCCGATCTGTTCCGCCCGGAGCCAACAGGGACGCCGATCCCGACCACCCGCTGTACGGCCAGTACATCGTATTCACCGGCGCTCTCCCGATACCCCGCAAAGACGCCTGGGCCACGGTCGCCGCAGCAGGGGCCGTGGTGCAGAAATCCGTCACGAAGAAAATAGCCCGGCTCCTCATTCGGGACGGGTCCACCGGGAACACCCCCGATGAGTTCACCACTGGCAAAGCACGCAAAGCTGTCGATCTGCGCGCCCGCGGGCAAAGCATCGAGGTCCTCACGAGCGGGAGCTCATCGCCCTTTCCACCGGACGACCGACCACCGAACGTGACCACAGCACCCGGGGTGGCGATGGCCTGTCCCCGATTGTGCGACCACTCGGCTTTTGAGTCCGGTGTCGATCGGTTTCAGTCGATGCCGCAGGCCACTGGGTGGTGGGTGTGGCTGCAGC
>NZ_JOJF01000085.1:0-1391 GCF_000720265.1 Nocardia sp. NRRL WC-3656
GGGAGTGTCGGAATTTTTGTGGGCAGAACGGTGAATTGTCCTGCTAGTTTCCGGTTATCCGCTCACCATAGAACAGGGCGAGCGTGTTGAGTATATCCTTCCATCCACTGACCTTTCCAGTGATATTCGGCCGGTTTTTGATCGGGTTCCGGACGACCAGATAGAGCACCTTGAGAGCGGCCTGCTCGTTGGGGAAATGCCCCCGACGGCGGGTCGCCTGCCGGAACCTGGCGTTCAGGCTTTCGATCGCGTTCGTGGTATACACGAGTTTCCGGATCGGCGCCGGGAACCGCAAGAACGGCGTGAATTGCTCCCAGCTGTTGCGCCAGACCGCAATCATCGCGGGATACCGGGGTTCCCATTCGGCGGCGAACTCCTCGAAAAGTGATTCAGCAGCCTCGACCGTGGGCGCTGTGTAGATGGCCCGCAATTCGGTGGTGATCCGGCTCCAGTATTTCCGGGAGGAGTATTTCAGGCTCGCCCGCACGAGATGGACCACGCACTGCTGCACATCGGCCAGCGGCCAGGTGTCGTTGATCGCCTCGGGCAGTCCCTTGAGGCCGTCGCAGCATACGATCATGACGTCGGCGACCCCACGATTACGCAGTTCACCGAGGACTCCGGCCCAATGCTTGGCCCCTTCACCGCCGGTGCCGACCCACAAACCCAGCACATCCCGCTCGCCGGTCAGGGTGACACCGACCGCCACGTAGATCGGCCGATTCACCACTCGCCCGTCCCGGATCTTGACGAAAATAGCATCGATCAGCACGACCGGATACACGCGTTCCAGCGGCCGTGACTGCCATTCACTCATTTCCTCGATCACCTTGTCGGTGATCTTCGAGATCAACTCGCGCGAGACCTCCACATCATAGATTTCCGACAGATGTTTCTGAATTTCCCCGGTAGTCAACCCCTTCGCATACAACGAGATGATCGACTCGTCGAAACCCTCCACCCGTCGGGAATGCTTCGGAACCATCCGCGGCTCGAATTCCGAATTCCTGTCCCGCGGCACATCAATCCGCACCGAACCCACATCGGTATGCACGGTCTTCTGCGAACGCCCGTTACGGTGATTCCCGTCCCCGCGGACCGGCTGATCGCCCTTGGAATAGCCGAGGTGCTCGTCCATTTCGGCGTTCAATGCCGTTTCCAGGACGGTTTTCGTGATCTGGGACAGCAACCCACCCGGACCAGCCAGCGACAACCCCTCTTTCCGCGCCTTATCAATCAATTCCTGGGCGATCCGAACATCCAGACCCTCCGCTGCCGACCACTGTCCGGCCGCCGGCATCGACTCCTCCGACACGATGATCCCTTCCGCTGAGACGCTCGGCCTCAGCCTCTCCGATCACCGTCCCGCCCACAAGATCTCAGACAGTCCC
>NZ_JOJF01000086.1:0-1363 GCF_000720265.1 Nocardia sp. NRRL WC-3656
CCCGCCGTTCTGCGACGACTCGACCGCTGATTGAGAGACGCGATCCGATCGCTGTGTAAGGACAAGACGGCGTGGTCGTCGACCTACTCGATGTGTTGTGTGAACCTGGTGGAGGTGTTTGTGCCACAACAGCTTTGGTCCGGAGTGGACGCGGGGAAGACGGGGCACCACTGCGTGGTGATCGATCCCGACGGCACCCGGTGTCTGTCGCGGAAAGTGGTCAACGACGAGATTGAATTGACCGGACTCATCGACGAGGTTCTGGCGTTGACCGACGGAGGCGAGGTGACGTGGGCCATCGATCTCAACCATGGCGGGGCGGCTCTGCTGATCAGCCTGCTGCTGGGTCGTGGTCAGCGGCTGCTCTACATCCCCGGCCGCACCGTGTACCACGCGGCGGCCGGATACCGCGGCGACGGGAAAACCGACGCGAAGGACGCGGCGATCATCGCCGACCAGGCCCGCATGCGCCGCGACCTGCAACCCCTGCGGGCCGGTGACGAGATCGCGGTCGAGCTGCGCATCCTCTGCGCGGCCCGCACCGACCTGGTCTGCGATCGCACCCGAGCGATCAACCGGCTGCGAGCTGGCTTGCTGGAATACTTCCCCGCACTCGAGCGGGCATTCGACTACAGCACCTGCAAAGCGGCTCTTATCCTGCTCGCCGGTCACAACACCCCTGACGGGCTGCGCAGCCTCGGTGCGATCGGACTCGAAGCTTGGCTGCGAGAACACAAGGCGCGCAACGCATCCGCTGTCGCAGCCACCGCGATGACCGCCGCCGAGTCCCAGCGCACGATCGTGGCGGGCCAGGAGATCGGCGCGGCGATGGTCGCGCGCCTGGCGAAGGAGGTGATGCGGCTCGACAACGAGATCGGTGACACCGAGACATTGATCGAGCAGCGATTTCGCCGCCACCGCCACGCCGAGATCATCCTGAGCATGCCCGGCTTCGGACCCTTGCTCGGCGCGGAATTCCTCGCCGCGACCGGCGGCGACCTCGCGGTGTTCGACCGCTGCGATCGGCTGGCCGGCGTTGCCGGGCTTGCTCCGGTGCCACGCGACTCCGGTCGCGTCAGCGGCAATCTCAAACGGCCGCGGCGCTACGACCGCCGCTTGCTGCGCGCCTGCTACCTCGCAGCCATGATCGCCACCCGCCACGATCCAGCGTCCCGCACCTATTACGAGCGGAAACGCACCGAAGGTAAGCGGCACACCCAGGCCGTACTCGCCTTGGCCCGCCGCCGTCTCAACGTCCTGTGGGCCATGCTCCGCGACCACAAGACCTACCAGCCCGCCCCCGCAACCTGACCCCATCAGCAAACCCGGAAATCACCAGTAGGACTTGACAACCTCATTGAGA
>NZ_JOJF01000087.1:0-1351 GCF_000720265.1 Nocardia sp. NRRL WC-3656
AGAGGGTGGTCACCGCGTGATCCTTCAAAAGACCGCCAAGTCACTTGAAGGAAAGAAAGTTCACGCGATGACCTCTGTCCAGCCTATCGACCCGTCCAAACTGCTGTCGGACCAACTCGCCGTCGCGAGCCCGGACCTGCTGCGCGAGATGATGTCGACGTTCATCCAGGCTCTGATGAGCAACGAAGCCGACTCGATGTGCGGCGCCGGCTACGGCGAACGCTCCGACGACCGCGTCAACTCCCGAAATGGTTACCGCCACCGCGATTTCGACACCCGCGTCGGCACTATCGACGTCGCGATACCGAAACTGCGTTCGGGCTCCTATTTTCCGGATTGGCTGCTCGAACGACGCAAGCGCGCCGAACGCGCCCTCACCAGCGTGGTGGCCACCTGCTATCTGCTCGGCGTGTCAACCCGGCGCATGGAGAAACTGGTCGAATCACTCGGTGTGACAAAGCTTTCCAAATCGCAGGTGTCGATCATGGCCGCCGAGCTCGATGCCCAGGTCGAAGCGTTCCGGACCCGACCACTGGATCAAGGCCCGTACACGTTCGTCGCCGCCGACGCCCTGGTGCTGAAAGTGCGTGAGAACGGACGCGTGGTCAACGTGCACGCTCTCGTCGCGACCGGCGTCAATGCCGATGGCTATCGTGAAATCCTCGGCATCCAGGTCACCAGCGGCGAGGACGGCGCCGGCTGGCTGGCGTTCTTCCGCGACCTGGTCGCGCGCGGCCTGTCCGGAGTCAGCCTGGTGACCTCCGACGCGCACGCCGGGCTGGTCGCCGCAATCGGCGCGACCCTGCCGGGCGCGGCCTGGCAACGATGCCGCACGCATTACACGGTGAATCTGATGTCGATCACCCCGAAATCGTCGTGGCCGTGGGTGCGGACTCTGCTGCACTCGGTGTTCGACCAGGCCGACGCCGAATCGGTTGGCGCCCAATATGACCGGATGCTCGACGCGCTCGGCGAGAAGCTCCCGAAGGTCGCTGCTCACCTCGACGCTGCACGCGCGGATCTGCTGTCGTTCACCGCGTTCCCGAAACAGATCTGGCGCCAAATCTGGTCGAACAATCCTCAGGAACGGTTGAACAAGGAAATCCGCAGGCGCACAGACGTCGTCGGGATATTCCCGGACCGCCAAGCCATCATCCGCCTCGTCGGCGCGGTCCTGGCCGAGCAGCACGATGAATGGATCGAAGGCCGACGCTACCTCGGCCTCGACGTCCTGGCCCGATCCCGCGGCCTCACCGACCCCAGCGAACAGGAGGACACCCCAGCACTGACCGCCTGACCGACCAGGATCACGCGGCAATCACCCCGATACACCACGCAATTGGACTTGACC
>NZ_JOJF01000088.1:0-1281 GCF_000720265.1 Nocardia sp. NRRL WC-3656
GATGGGCAGGTAGGCCGCCCCCGTCTCGAGTACCGCGGTGATGGCGGTGATGGCTTGTGCCGAGCGTTGCATCAGTAGCCCGACCACGCATCCGGGACCCACCCCGTGGCCGCTGAGCACGCGCGCCAGCCGATTCGCCGCCTCGTCCAGTTGCCGGTAACTGTATGAACGATCGCCGCAGCTCAATGCTGTTGCGTTGGGAGTGCGGGCGACCTGTTCGGCGAACAGTTCCGGTACCGACTTCATCGATGGTGGGCGCGTACGCAATACGGCACGGTTGCCGATCTCGTCCAGCCGGGTGTGTTCGGTCTCGTCGAGCAGGTCTATCGATGACAGTGGTTCTTCCGGGTTGGTGGTTACGGTGTTCAGTGTTCGTTGCAGCCGGTCGACGAGTGTTTCGATGGTGGTGGTGTCGAAGATGTCGGTGCGGAATTCCACTGCTCCGCCGAGTCCGGCGGGTTCGCCGGTGTCGGTGAAGCGTTCGCCGAGGGAAAACGCTAGGTCCATGCGGGCGCTGTGGGTATCCACCGGAAGCGAGGTGACCTGGAGGTCTTCCAGCGCCAAACCGGCTGCGGGGTCGTTGTTTCCGGTGAAGTTCTGCCAGGCGAGCAGTACCTGGATCAGCGGGTGATGTGTCAATGATCTGGCCGGGTTGAGTCGTTCCACCAGTACCTCGAACGGGACGTGCCGGTGTTCGAACGCTTCCAGGCTGCGGGCGCGGACCTGGGTCAACAGGTCGGTGAAGGTGGGATCCTCGGTCAGGTCGACTCGCAGTATCAAGGTGTTGACGAAGAAGCCGACCAATTCGTCGAGGGCGGGATCATCACGACCGGCGACGGCAAAGCCGACCGCTACGTCGGGGTCGGCGCTGATCTTCGACAACAGCACCGTCAGGGCGGCCTGGATGACCATGAAGCCGGTCGCGTTGTGTTCGCGCGCTGTTCGGTTGATCTGCTGCTGCAGTCTCGTCGACCATTCGACTTTCAGGCCGGCGCCATGGTGGTCGGGGGTCGGTGGGTAGGGTCGGTCGGTGGGGAGTTCGAGGTGTTCGGACATCCCGGCCAGGGCCTGTTCCCAGAACGCCAGCTCGACAGCGATAGCACTGTGCGGGTCCCGCAGTTCGCCGAGCCAGGTGCGTTGCCAGAGTGTGTAGTCGATGTATTGCACCGGCAGCGGTGCCCGATCCGGTGCGTGGCCGTGTCGGCGGGCTCGGTACGCGTGGCTGACGTCGCGGGCCATGGGAATCGGTGACCATCCGTCGAAAGCGATGTGGTGCAACAC
>NZ_JOJF01000089.1:0-1281 GCF_000720265.1 Nocardia sp. NRRL WC-3656
TGGCCTGTCCCCGATTGTGCGACCACTCGGCTTTTGAGTCCGGTGTCGATCGGTTTCAGTCGATGCCGCAGGCCACTGGGTGGTGGGTGTGGCTGCAGCGGGCAGCGTACTCGGCAGGGGTCTGATAACCCAGCGCCGAGTGCCGATGCCGTTGGTTGTGGCTGGTTTTGAAGTCGCCGATCACGACCCGGGCTTCGAGCAGGCTGGTCCAGTGGTTGCGATTGAGGCATTCGTGGCGCAGGCGCCGGTTGAACGACTCGATGTAGCCGTTGTTCCACGGCGTTCCCGGCGGGATATAGCAGATCCCGACACGGTTCGCGCAGAACTGTTGCAGTGCAACCGAAATCATTTCCGGCCCGTTGTCCATGCGTAGCACCTTCGGTGGGCCACCGACGGATGCGAATACCCGTTGCAGTTCGTCGACGAGGCGTTCAGCGGTGATCGAGCGTTCCACGATGTGCAGTAGCGATTCGCGGGTGTGTTCGTCGACCATCGAGGCGATCTTCACCGCCCGCCCGTCGACGGTCGAATCGAACTGGAAATCCAACGCCCACACCACCATCGGCGCGTCAGCGTCGACGATCGGCGCTGAGGACTGCCCAGCTCGCTTGCGGGGCGAGTGGGCACGGACCTGTAAGCCTTCTTCTCGCCAGAGCCGGTGGATGCGTTTCTTGTTCACGACGTGGCCTTCGTCGAACCGCAACGCCGCCCACGCCCGCCGGAACCCATGGCATGGATTCTTGGTTGCATACGAACGCAGCCACGCCCGCGCACCGGCATCAGGGTCGTCAGGCGTCTGCGCGGCCGGCAGCCGCCGATATGTGGACCTGTGCAGCCCAACGACCATGCACGCGAACCGTTCCGACATGCCCATCACCTGTTGAAGCATGTCGGCGGCGCGCCGCTTGGCCGCTGGGCTCAGAATTTTCCCCGCGAAATCTCGCGCAGGGCGTCTTTCTCCAACTCCGCATCCGCGAGCAGCCGCTTCAACCTCGCGTTCTGTTCACGCAGCTCTTTGAGCTCTTTCGCCGCATCGGTGTCCATGCCGCCGTACTGGCGGCGCCAGTTGTAGAGCGTCGCCGCCGACACTCCGAGATCGGCGGCGATCTGCTCACCGGTCTGACCTTCCGCGGCGAGCTCGTCGGCACGGCGCAGCTTCCGCACGATGTCCTCCGCGGAATGCCGCTTACGTCCTGCCATGTCTTTCAGTGTCCCTTCCAGCCCTTCCAGGGCCAACAAGGACTCTAAAACCAAGCGGCCCTATTCACCGGGGACAGGCCA
>NZ_JOJF01000090.1:0-1256 GCF_000720265.1 Nocardia sp. NRRL WC-3656
TGTCGTCGCCGTTGAAGGATGTGTGGTCGCTGTCGCGGCACATGGTCGGCCACTTCGTCGAAAACGTCGCCCCCTGCGGCACCCTGCCCGGCGACGCCATCCACGGCGACATCACCACCATCACCCGCACCTGCCTCGAACTCGCCATCAGCCTCCTCGACGGCCGCGACATCCCCGAAAAAACCGAACGCCTCAAAGACGCCGCCGCCGCCTGGGCCCGCGAAGGCGTCCCCATCGACACCATCCACCACGCCATCCACGAAGGCTTCAAAATCGGCTTCGACCTCGTCGTCACCAACGCCACCACCAAAACCCGCACCACCACCAACGGCAGCGGCAGCGACGGCACCGGCAGTGCCGGCAACGGCGGTGACGGTGAGCCGACACTCACCCTCACCCACACCGACTACACCAACCTCCTCCAAGGCGCCAAACTCCTCGTCGAAATCCTCGACACCATGACCACCGCCGTCTCCCACGCCTACGTCCGCGAACTCCGCGCCGTCGTCTCCGAACACCACAACGCCGTCCACACCCTCACCTCAGCCCTCCTCGGCGGCCACCCCACCAGCACCATGGCCCGCGAATGCGGCATCGAAATCGCCGACAACTACCACATCCTCGCCCTCCACATCCCCCCACACCCCGACCAAGCCAACCCCCACCTCGACCCCACCATCATCGCCCGCCGCAAACTCCGCCGCATCCAAGCCGCCCTCGCCACCACCACCCACACCACCACCCTCTCCCTCCTCTCCACCGACGGCGGCACCCTGCTCATCCCCACCACCACACCCACCGACCTCGACACCCTCATCACCCACCTCTCCCACGCCGCCCGCGTCCCCATCACCGCCACCACCACAACCACCCCCACCACCGACATCCCCACCGCCACCGACCAAACCCACCAACTCCTCGACATGGTCACCCGCCTCGGATCAATCCCCGGCCTCTACCGCTTCGACGACCTCGCCCTCGAATACCAACTCACCCGCCCCGGCCCCGGCCGCGACCACCTCGGCACCCTCCTCAACCCCCTCGACCACCACCCCGAACTCCTCACCACCCTCCAAACCCACATCGCCAACAACCTCAACCGCCAACGCACCGCCCGACTCCTCCACGTCCACACCAACACCGTCGACTACCGCCTCAAACGCATCGCCCAACTCACCGGCTTCGACCCCACCCAAGCCAGCGGACTCTGGTACCTCCGCTCCGCACTCGTCGCCCGCACCTACACCACCGCATGA
>NZ_JOJF01000091.1:0-1345 GCF_000720265.1 Nocardia sp. NRRL WC-3656
GGACTCTCAATGACTGTGTCAAGCCGCAGCTGCCACCGATGTCGGGCGGATGGCACTGAATTCGCGGCCGTCGCGCAGCAAGGCCCACAAGACATCCACCAGCCGTCTGGCCAGCGCTAGAAGGGCTTGGGTATGAATCTGTCGCTCGCTGCGTTTGCGGTCGTAGAAACGCCGCGATGGTCCATTCTCGTAGCGCAGGCTGGACAAGGCAGCCATGTAGAACAGCTGGCGAAGTTGGCCAGGTCACCACCGGTGCCCACGAGGAACTCCGCACCCAGTCCCGGCCCCATGCCAGGCAGCGATTCGATGATGCGGGCCCACGGGTGTGCACGAAATCGGGTGGTGATGAGTTTGTCGGTGTCCTTGATCTCGCGGTCGAGGTCGAGGAGTTTGCGAGCGACGCGCTTGACGAGCATGGCGGTGTCGGCCTCGCCCGGCAGGGCCAGGCTCTGACGGTGCGCGGCGTCGACCGCCGCGACCGCTGTCTTTCCGATGACCGGTCTCCACCCGCCGTTGTCGACGAGATATGTTGTGACACCGTCGATTCCGGCAGCCCGAAGCTCGGCAGGAGTGCACATTCCGGCGACCAGAACCAATGGGGTCCGCGCCGTGTAATCGAACGCGGCCTCCAGCGCCGGAAAGATCGAGCCGAGCAAGGCCCTGAGCCGATTGATCCCGGCGACCCAGTCCGACATCAGATCGGTGCGGTAGCTGGTCAGCTGGGTCAGCCCGACCACCAATTCCTCAGGCATCGTGACCTGACTCAGATCGCGGCGCATACGGGCGGTTTCGGCGATCACCTTCGCATCCTTGGCGTCGGTCTTGGCCTCGCCGCGGAATCCGTGGGTCATCGTGTTGACTACCCGGCCCGGCACATACGTCACCGCCTGATCAGCGGCCAGCAACACCGTGATCAGCAGCAACGCCATCGGACTGGTCAGATCGATTGCCCACCGCACCAGCTGCCCAGCCTGGTCGGCGCGCGCGATCAACGCCTCGATCGCGGCTTGGTCGTTGCCGACCTTCTGACTGAACACCGTCTTGCCGGTCTCATCGACCGCGCAGGCATGATGCGACGCTTTGCCGACATCGATGCCGACCCAAATCTCCGGGCGAGTATCCACCCACGTGCTCCTGACTCCAAAGTTACCGCGCCCGTGGACAACCCCGCCGACAGATCCCTAAACAGCGACGACCCGCAACAAGCTCTCAATCAGCAGCCGGAGCGTCCAGCGCGGCGGGGCAGCCAGTCCTTCGGAGCCTCGAACAAGGCAAAAACCCATCAGCTACACCCCACCGCTCTGGGCATCCAGGGCACCAACCCCAGACACCTACAAACTTAGGG
>NZ_JOJF01000092.1:0-1192 GCF_000720265.1 Nocardia sp. NRRL WC-3656
CTAGTGCCGTGTCCAGATAGGTTGCTGCGGTAACCGGGTGTCGGTTTGCGTTGGTGGCCGGGTGCGTTGATGCTGCCGGTGGAGGTGGTGTCGTGGCTCGGAAGCCGGATGTGTTTGTGCGGCAGTTGTCCCCGGAGGAGGGGCGGCGAGTGCAGCGGATCGCGAAGACCAGCAAGGTGCCGGTGCGGGCGCGGCGGGCGATCGTGGTGATGGCCTCGGCGCAGCGGCAACCGGTCGGGTTGATCGCGAAGTTGATGCGAGTATCGGAATCGTATGTGCGGCAAGTGATTCACGACTTCAATGCGGAAGGGTTCGCGGCACTGGACCCAAAATGGAGCGGGGGCAGGCCGGCGAAGACCGATCAAGTGACGCGTGATCGGATCTGTC
The DNA here is from genome assembly GCF_000720265.1 of Nocardia sp. NRRL WC-3656. Taxonomy (NCBI): domain Bacteria; kingdom Bacillati; phylum Actinomycetota; class Actinomycetes; order Mycobacteriales; family Nocardiaceae; genus Nocardia; species Nocardia sp. NRRL WC-3656. Next base: position 388 of record NZ_JOJF01000092.1, read on the forward strand.
AGATCGCCCGGTGCTGCCCCCGCGATCTGGGGTGGCCGTTCTCGGTGTGGAGTTTGTCGAAGTTGGTGGAAGTGTTGCGGCTCAACGGGATCGCTGAGATCAGCCGTGAAACGGTGCGGCAGATCCTCAAGGCCGGTGGGGTGTCGTGGCAGGCCACCAAGACTTGGAAGGCCAGCAACGATCCGGAGTTCACCGAGAAGATGGCCCGTGTGCTCGACCTGTATGACAATCGGCCGGCCGATGGGCGGGTGGTGTGTGTGGATGAGTTCGGTCCGTTGAACCTGCAACCGCGGGCCGGGCGTGGCTGGTTTCCTCGCCGTGATCCCAAGCGGTTGCGAGCGACTTACCATCGCACTCAGGGCGTGCGGCATATGTTCGGGGCGCTGGATCTGGCCTCCGGCCAGCTGTATTACCGCATCCGCGATCGCAAGCGCTGGACCGAGTTCCTGGCCTTCCTCAAAAGCCTTCGTTCCCGCTGGCCTGTCGGGAGGTTGTACCTGATCGCCGACAACTACTCGGTGCACAAGCGGCGGGAAGTGCGGGAATGGTGTGACGTCAACGACATCGAGCTGGTGTTCCTGCCGACGTATTCGTCGTGGTTGAACCGCATCGAGTGCGAGTTCGCCGCGCTGCGGTACTTCGCGCTGGGCGGCACCGATCACCGCAGCCACGGCGAGCAGGACGACGCGATCGGCGCCTACATCCGCTGGCGCAATCAGCACGCTGGACCCGTACGCGACTTCGCCGTCGGCTCCAAGATCCGGCACCTCAATTACCTACCGAAGGTTGCCTGACACGGCACTAG
>NZ_JOJF01000093.1:0-1108 GCF_000720265.1 Nocardia sp. NRRL WC-3656
CTAGGTTCTGTCTCGAAGTGAGTGATGGGGTGGCACCGCTCAGCGGTGCCTCCCCATCAGCATGTTTGTGGAAGATGTTGCTCGCGTTGGCATATGGGTGAGGTCTCCGGTATTTCGGATTAGCGACCAAGCAAATCTGAATAGCGCCGGAGACCTCGTGGCCAGCCTAGCGGTGGCGGGGCGAGCGGACCTGACCGATGCTCAATGGGCGCGGTTGGAGCCGTTGTTGCCTCGCGGTAAAAGGGCGGGACGCCCGCCGAAGTGGACGAAACGACAGCTCATTGACGGGATCCGGTGGCGATGCCGGGTCGGGTCGCCCTGGCGAGATGTTCCGGCTGAATACGGGTCGTGGCAAGCGGTGTATGGATTGTTCCGTCGTTGGCAGAGAGCCGGGTCGTGGGCCGCGATCGTGACATCGCTTCAGGCCCAGGCCGACGCTGCCGGGGTGATCGACTGGCAGGTCAGCGTGGATTCCACGATCACACGGGCCCATCCGCATGCTGCCGGTGCCCGCCGCGACAGTGGCGGGCAAGCCGAACCACCGACTGGTCCGGGTCAGTTCGAGCCGGCCGATCACGGGTTGGGGCGTTCCCGGGGCGGCTGGACCAGCAAGCTGCATCTGGCGTGCGACCAGGGCTGCCGGGTGCTGTCTGCGCTGATCACCGCAGGTCAAGCAGGTGACAGTCCACAGTTCACGGCGGTGCTGGACAACATCGAGGTCCCGAAACTCGGTGGCGGACGGCGTCGGATGCGGCCCGATCGAGTGTTGGCCGACAAGGCGTATTCCAGTCGCGGTAATCGAGAATGGTTGCGCCGCCACGGAATCAAAGCGACGATCCCGGTCCCTGCCGACCAGGCCGCGCACCGGCGCCACCGCGGCCGTGCCGGTGGCCGGCCCCCGGCGTTCGATCCAGAGCTCTACCGCGACCGCAACGCCGTTGAACGTGGCATCAACCAGCTCAAACAACACCGTGCCGTGGCCACCAGATTCGACAAACTCGCCGTCCGCTACCAGGCCACAATCCACATCGCCGTGATCAACCAATGGCTCAGACACTCGTGAAAAGCGAGCCCGCACCCACCCTCACCACTTCGAGACAGAACCTAG
>NZ_JOJF01000094.1:0-1105 GCF_000720265.1 Nocardia sp. NRRL WC-3656
CTAGGTTCTGTGTCGAAGTGAGTTGAGGGTGGCACCGCGTAGCGGTGCCACCCTCAACTCGTCTCGGAACATGCTGTCCGCGTTGGCATATGGGCGAGGTCTCAGGTAGGTGGTTGAGCGACCAAGCAAAACCGGAGAACTACCGGAGACCTCGTGACCAGCGTAGCGGTGGCGGGGCGCGCAGACCTGACCGATGCCCAATGGGCTCGGCTGGAGCCGCTGCTGCCCCGTAACAAGAAGGCGGGACGCCCGCCGCAGTGGACGAAACGGCAGCTCATCGACGGGATCCGGTGGCGGACCCGAGCCGGGGTGCCATGGCGGGACGTGCCGCCGCAGTACGGATCCTGGTCGGCGATATACGGGCTGTTCCGTCGCTGGCAGCGCGGCGGAGTGTGGCTGCTGATCGTGAAACTGTTGCAAGCATTCACCGATGCGGCCGGGGGGATCCGGTGGCAGGTGAGCGTGGACTCCACCATCATGCGAGCCCACCAGCACGCTGCCGGCGCCCGCCGCGACAGCGGAGGGCAGGCCGAACCACCCGGCGGTGGCGGTGACCCCGAGCCCACTGACCATGGTCTGGGCCGGTCACGTGGTGGCTGGACCACGAAGCTGCATCTGGCGTGTGAGCAAGGCTGCCGAGTGTTGGCGATGGTGATCACGGCTGGTCAGGCCGGTGACAGTCCCCAGTTCGCGGCGGTGCTCGACGCGATCGAGGTCGTCAAGCCGGCCGGTGGCCGAGCGCGGGTGCGGCCCGAGCGGGTGCTGGCAGACAAGGCGTACTCCAGTCGCGGCAACCGGGACTGGCTGCGCCGGCACGGCATCAAGGCCACGATCCCGGTCCCGGCCGACCAGGTCGCGCACCGCCGTAACCGCGGCAGTGCCGGTGGCCGGCCGCCGGCGTTCGACTCCATGGTCTACCGGGACCGCAACGCCGTCGAACGTGGCATCAACCAGCTCAAACAGCACCGGGCCGTGGCTACCAGGTATGACAAGCTCGCTGTCCGCTACCTGGCGACCGTCCACATCGCTGTCATCAATCAGTGGCTGCGACACGAGTGAGGGCGGCTCAAAGGGCCGCCCTCACTTCACTTCGACACAGAACCTA
>NZ_JOJF01000095.1:0-1074 GCF_000720265.1 Nocardia sp. NRRL WC-3656
GGGGCGGATCCGGTGCTGCCGGTCGTGGTGAGATGGGCCAGGCACAGATCGGGTTCCGCGAACGCCTCGAGCCGCTCGACAGCCAGCGGCGCGGCCCGGCCCTCCAGCACGCCCTGCATCAGGCCCAGATGGATCGGGCACACCACACTCGCACGAGTTTCGGCCAGGTCGAGGAAGGGGCAGTGCCGCAACCGGATTCGCGTCCGGCCGCTACCGAGGTCGGGTTCGGGATCGAATCCGACCTCGTCGAGCACCCGCACCAAATCGCTCACAGCCTGCTCGGCGGTCGGCGCCGCGGCATCCATATCGCGAGCTATTGTGCGGCCCCAGCTGCGCCCGGCCTCCTCCGCACGATCCAACGGGTCGGGATCGGAGGCCAGCTGGGCGGTGAGGATATCGGCGAGCAACCGGTAGTTACGCGGCCCGGCCGGGTCCATCCCGCGATGAGCGCGAAACATTTGCGGAGGCCGGCCCGGGCCGGTGCGCGGACTGTCGACCCGCTCGGCCTGCCCGGCCTCGACCAGCGCCTCGAGGTGAAAACGCACCGTGTTCGGATGCAACCGCAGGTGCGCGGCGATATCGAGGATGCTCAACGCATCACGCGAGTCGCGCAATACCGCGAGCACCTCGCCGCGCCGCCCACCACCGGCCCCGGTCGGCGTCGCACGCGAACTGGACGGCGTGACAGCGGACCCCGTTTCGCGCTTCATGGCCGGGCACTCCGTTTCGGCAGCGCGGCAACCAGCGGCGTATCCACCCCGACGGGGCCGAGTTTGGCTGCGCCGCCGGGAAATCCGAGCGGTTCACCACGACCGGGCAAGGTCTCGCTGAAAAAGGCGGCATTGTCGTCGAGGTAGGGCTCGAGTTCAGCCGGCAGGTCGTCCTGGTAATAGATCGCCTCCACCGGACACACCGGCACACACGCCCCACAGTCCACACACTCGTCGGGGTGGATATACAACGAACGAGCACCCTCGTAGATGCAGTCGACCGGACACTCCTCCACACACGCCCGGTCCATCACGTCCACGCACGGCTCGCCGATCACATACGCCATACCTCTATTTATACATC
>NZ_JOJF01000096.1:0-852 GCF_000720265.1 Nocardia sp. NRRL WC-3656
CGGGTATTTTTTGCCGTAGATGTTGTAGAGGTATTGGTTGGTGAGGCGGTCGATTTCGGTGGCGGTTTCGGTGGAGTTGGTGTTGCCGCCGGAGACGATGGCTTGGGCTTTTTTCAAAGCGATGGTGAGGATTTGGTGGACTTTTTGTTGTCCGGCTTTGGTGTAGGCGGTGGGTCCTAGTTCGGCGAGGGCGGCGTCGACGTCGCGCAGGAGTTGGCGGACGGCGGTTTTGTCGACTTTGTGTTTGCCGGCGTGGGAGTAGATGTAGTTGTAGAGGTCGTTGTCGAGGGTGTTGAAGGCGGTGGCGGCGTTGCGTTGGAACAGTTGGCGGGCTTTGACGGCGCCTGCGGTGGTGCCGGTGCCGTCGGTGCTGCCGGTGGTGGTGCCGAGTTCTTTGCGGAGTTTCTGGACGTCGGGGTCGTCGCTGTTTTCGTCGCCGTAGGCGGCGGCGAGTTTTTTGAGTGCGGCGATGGCTTTCTGGGCTTGGGGGGACAGGCCGGCGTCGCTGCCGTCGCCGGTTGTGGTTGCGCCGGAACCGTTTCCACCACCACTACCGGTGCCGCCGCCGTTGCCGCCGGCGAGGCCGGACAGGGCGGAGGCGAGCATGGGCAGCATGGACAGTGCCATGGCGCCGCCCATCATGGCGGTGGGCGCGACCTGGGCCAGGGTTTGGTCGTCTATGCCGGGGATCAGGCTCGGCTCGCGTTCGGGTTCCAGGCTCGCCCGATCGGTGGCCGGTGGCGGTGGAGGCGCGGCGGCGCCCGCGGCCGGGGGCGCCTCAGCGGATCCGGGCGCCACCGATACCGCGGGCGAACCCGGCCCCGACACCACACCCGCACCCGACCCAGCAGG
>NZ_JOJF01000097.1:0-1150 GCF_000720265.1 Nocardia sp. NRRL WC-3656
GATGGGCAGGTAGGCCGCCCCCGTCTCGAGTACCGCGGTGATGGCGGTGATGGCTTGTGCCGAGCGTTGCATCAGTAGCCCGACCACGCATCCGGGACCTACCCCGCGGTCGGTGAGCAGGTGTGCCAACCGGTTCGCGGCTTGCTCGAGCTGCAGGTAGGTCCATGAACGAGCACCGCAGCTCAAGGCCGTTGCGTTGGGGGTGCGGTCCACTTGTTCGGCGAACAACGCCGGAACCGACATCGCCGAGCGTGTGTGCGTGTGCAGTGCGGCGCGGTTGCCGATTTCGTCCAGCCGGGTGTGTTCGGTCTGGTCGAGCAGGTCCACCGACGACAGTGACCGCCCCGGGTCGCGGGTGATGGCGCTCAGTGTTCGTTCCAGCCGTTGGATGAGTGTCTCGATGGTGGTGGCGTCGAAGATGTCGGTGCGGAATTCCACTGTGCCGGTGAGTCCGGCGGAGTCGCCGTTGTCGGTGAAGCGTTCCCCGAGGGAGAACGCTAGGTCCATGCGGGCGCTGTGGGTGTCCAGCGGAAGCGAGGTGACGTCGAGGTCCTCGAGCTGCAACCCGGCGGTGGATTCGTTGTTCTCGGCGAAGTTCTGCCAGGCCAGCAACACCTGGACGAGGGGATGATGTACCAGGGACCTGGCGGGGTTGAGCCGTTCGACCAGTACCTCGAACGGTACGTGTTGGTGCTCGAACGCTTCCAGGCTCCGTGTCCGGACCTGAGTGAGTAACTCGGTGAGGGTGGGATCGCCGTTCAGGTCGACTCGGAGGACGAGGGTGTTGACGAAGAAGCCGACCAATTCGTCGAGGGCGGGGTCGTCGCGGCCGGCGCGCGTTGTGTTCGCGCGCGGTCCGGTTGATCTGCTGCTGCAATTCCGCGGGCCATTCGACTTTCAGGCTGGCGCCGTGGTGGTCGGTGGTTGGTGGGTAGGGTCGGTCGGTGGGGAGTTCGAGGTGTTCGGGCATTCCGGCGAGGGTGTGTTCCCAGTACTCGAGTTTGCGTTGCCAGAGTGTGTAGTCGATGTATTGCACCGGCAGCGGTGCCTTATCCGGTGCGTGGCCGTGTCGGCGGGCTCGGTACGCGTGGCTGACGTCGCGGGCCATGGGAATCGGTGACCATCCGTCGAAAGCGATGTGGTGCAACAC
>NZ_JOJF01000098.1:0-733 GCF_000720265.1 Nocardia sp. NRRL WC-3656
CGCATCCGACAGCGAAACAGACTTTCCCAGAGCAGATTCCAGCACATTCACGATCGCGTCGAAATGCTCGGCGAACACCGGGTAGACACCGTGCAACTCGGCAGCCATACCGGCCCACTGCGCACCCTGCCCCGAGAACACCACACCCGTCGAACCCGGCACCACCCGACCCGACACCACACCGGGAAGGCCTTCTCCGCGCCCGAGAGCCTGGGTACCCGTTCGCAGGCCGTCGCGCTCAGAGGCCAGCACCACAGCACGGTGATCGAACACCACTCGTGAGGTCGCGAGTGAGTAGCCGACGTCGACCGGGTGCTGGTCGCCGATCCGGGCGGTCAGGCGCCGGGCCTGTTCGGCCAGGGCCGCGCCGGTGCGGGCCGAGATCACCCACGGCAGCACACCCCCGGCCGGGGCGGTCCTGGTCTCCGGGACGGGGGCCGGGTCGGCCGGCGCCTGTTCGACGATGAGGTGGGCGTTGGTGCCGCTGAGTCCGAAGGACGAGATACCGGCGCGGCGGGGCCGAGTCGCCTCGGGCCACTCGACGGACTCGGTCAGCAGCCGGATATTGCCCTGCGACCATTCGACTTTCGTGCTCGGCCGGTCTACATGCAAGGTCTTCGGCAGCACACCGTGGCGCATGGCCATGACCATCTTGATCACACCACCGACACCGGCAGCGGCCTGGGCGTGGCCGATATTCGACTTCAACGATCCCAACCACAACGGACGATCC
>NZ_JOJF01000099.1:0-682 GCF_000720265.1 Nocardia sp. NRRL WC-3656
GCTAACACAACTCGACGGCATCGAACAAGCAGCCGTCATCGCCCGCGAAGACCACCCCGGAGACAAACGCCTCGTCGCCTACATCACCGGCACCGCAAACCCCGCCACGATACGCACCCAACTCGCCGAACACCTTCCCACTTACATGATCCCGGCGGCGGTGATGGCGGTGGCGGCGCTACCGCTGACGGTCAACGGCAAGCTCGACGTCCGCGCCTTACCGGCACCGGAGTACACCGCCGGCGCGTATCGCGCCCCGAGCACCCCCGTCGAGGAAATCCTTGCCGCCCTCTACGCTCGGATACTCGGACTCGACCACATCGGGGTCGACGACTCGTTCTTCGATCTCGGCGGAGATTCACTGTCGGCCATGCGCTTGATCGCCGCGATCAACACCACGCTCGACACCGATCTCTCGGTACGCACCGTGTTCGACACACCCACCGTTGCCCGGCTGGCCCTCGGTATCGATGGTGCGGGTTCGAGCCGATCCCCACGACTGGTACCCGTCGAACGCCCCGAGCGCGTTCCGTTGTCGTATGCCCAGCAACGGTTGTGGTTCATCGACCAACTACAAGGCCGGTCCCCGGTCTACAACATGCCGATCGCTTTCCGGATCAGCGGAGAGCTGGACGTCCAAGCACTGGACGCAGCCCTCGACGACGTCCTGGCCCGCCACGAA
>NZ_JOJF01000100.1:0-675 GCF_000720265.1 Nocardia sp. NRRL WC-3656
ACCTGGCGACCGTCCACATCGCTGTCATCAATCAGTGGCTGCGACACGAGTGAGGGCGGCTCAAAGGGCCGCCCTCACTTCACTTCGACACAGAACCTAACCGCAGCGGCACCTCGATTTATCGTGGCGGTGGCTCCCGCAGGCGCCGCTTCGACCGCACCGGCATCGGAGTCGGGAGGGCTACCGACGCCGTGCAGTGCGCCATCGGCAGATCGAACACGGTCGTCACCGCCGGTCGCCGATGCGAGTCACCGGAACCCGCGGGGACGAGATCGCCGCCCTCGGTGGCGCCGATATCGAAGCGCGGCAACAGGATCGGCGCCGACTCACCGAGCGTGTCGTAGAGCGTCGGCGACGGGTCGATATCGCCGAGAGCGAGGTGCCGACGGCCCTCTCGGTTCGACATCCGGCGGGCGTGGTGGTGCGTACCCCGGCCGTCGGACGATCGGACCTGTCGGTGCATCGTTGCCGACGCTGAGCGAGACGCCGGGGTGATGTGAACCGGATCCGCTGCCGACGGCGTGCGCCGGGAGATCCGGTGGGGTGTGTCACCGGTCTTAGTTTATACAAGCATTAGATGTATAAATAGAGGTATGGCGTATGTGATCGGCGAGCCGTGCGTGGACGTGATGGACCGGGCGTGTGTGGAGGAGTGTCCGGTCGACTGCATCTACG
>NZ_JOJF01000101.1:0-673 GCF_000720265.1 Nocardia sp. NRRL WC-3656
CTAGGTCGCGTCTCCCAATAGTGTTTGTCGATCGGCCTGCTGTGTGGGGCCGATCGGGCATCATGTTCGCCGTGGTGACGGTGGTGGGTGATCGGTATCGTGTGCTGACGGACAGGTAATGGGAGCTGCTGGAGCTGCTGTTGCTGAAATCCGAAGGGCGCGTTGGCCGTAACTTCTGCGAGAATCGCAGGATCGTGGAGGGGATGCTGTATCGGCTGCGCACCGGTGTTGCCGTGGCGAGATCTGCCGGAGGTCTTCGGGCCGTGGCAGACAGTGTGGAAACGGCACCGCCGCTATGCCACCGACGGCACCTGGGACCGGGTGCTGACCGCGCTGCTCGCGCTGGCCGACACCACCGGTGATCTGGACTGGGTGGTGGCGATGCCCGCAGTGCTCGAGCAGGTGGCGGTGCCCCGGCTCGCCGGTGGCCCACCTCGGCGTAATCCCGACACGGTCATCGCGGACAAGGCGTACTCGGCAGCTTCGAACCGGGACCTGCTGCGGCGCAAACGGATCCGCAGCGTCATACCCCAACGATCCGACCAGGTCGCCAACCGGAAAAAGCGCGGACGCCTCGGTGGGATGGCCGCCAGGCTTCGACAAGGTCGAATACAAACGACGCAACGTGGTCGAGCGCGCGTTCAACAAGGCCGAACACTGGCGCGCAGTCGCG
>NZ_JOJF01000102.1:0-591 GCF_000720265.1 Nocardia sp. NRRL WC-3656
AGCCCGCTACTCCACGGCGGCCGACTGGTCGTGATCCCCGACTCGATCACCCTCTCCCCCAACGACTTCCACGACGTCCTCGCCGCCCAACACGTCACCATGCTGACCCAAACCCCCACCGCCGCAGCAATGCTCATACCGGAAGGCCTGGAACCGCTGACACTGATACTCGGCGGCGAACATTGCCCGGCCCAAGTGATAGACCGCTGGGCACCCGCACACACAGTCATCAACGGCTACGGACCCACCGAAACCACCATGTGCGTTTCCTTGACCGCGCCATTGGCGCCGGGTTCAGGGACACCACCGATCGGTTCACCCGTGCCGGGTGCGGCGTTGTTCGTCCTCGACCGCTGGCTGCGGCCGGTGCCGGTTGGTGTGACAGGTGAGTTGTATGTGGCCGGTGACGGCGTCAGCTGCGGCTATCGGCGTCGCAGCGCACTGACCGCGACACGGTTCGTGGCTTACCCATACGCCGCGCCCGGGGCCCGGATGTATCGCACCGGAGATCTCGTCCGCTGGGGAAGCGACGGCCAACTCCACTACGTGGACCGCGCCGACGAACAAGTCAAAATCCGCGGATACCGCATC
>NZ_JOJF01000103.1:0-544 GCF_000720265.1 Nocardia sp. NRRL WC-3656
CCGGGCCGCGCCGCTGGCTGTCGAGCGGCTCGAGGCGTTCGCGGAACCCGATCTGTGCCTGGCCCATCTCACCACGACCGGCAGCACCGGATCCGCCCCTGCACAAACGGATTCCGCCCCATAACCAGCGCCGGGGCCGGCAGCCAGGGCGGCGAACCACGCGAAGATCGCCGGATGCTTGTCCGGCTTCCGCAACTCCCGCACATCCAACTCCGACGGTCTCGTCTGCGTCACGTCCGTGGCGGCATGTGACCCACCTCCTAGTTTTTACAATATTCTGTTGTATAAACTGAACAGTGCGAGGCTCGCCAGCCAAGCCACCCCGGTTATGACACGCGTCATTCATGACCCACCGGCCCGGCAGGGCGGCGACTCGACACAACCGCCCATACCGGAGATTCGAGGAAATGCGATGACCACCGCGATGCTGCCCCCGCCCCCGATCCACCACCCGCTCGAGATCCCACAGCACGCGGTCGGCGTTATCCGCCGGGTGCGAGACGCCGTGCGCGCGTTACCCGCTCCGACACTTCCGCGGGACATG
>NZ_JOJF01000104.1:0-542 GCF_000720265.1 Nocardia sp. NRRL WC-3656
CCGCTGTACTACGCGGACACCGATTCGCTGATCATCTCGATCGCCAAGGACGGCAGTGTTGTCTTCCCGGACCAGTACTGGACCCCGGACACCCTGCCCGCCTCGCTCATCCCCACCAAGTATGACGGCGCGATGGTGGATGGTGACCCGGCAAACTGGTCGCCGGCCAGCCCGCTGCTGCCCTATTTCTCGGTGAACTACACCCCCAACCTCGACGTGATCAACGCGCTGTACGGGATCAAGATCGACGGGTACACCCCGGGCCGGGACACCGCCGCCGCGGCGCGCGTGATCTCGGGCATGGGCGACGCCCTCGGTCAGGTGGTGCTGGGCGAGATGGCCCAGTCGCACCCGGACATCTACGCCGACATCTTTGGCGAGCTGACCCGGATGAAGGATCCGATGATCTCGGCCGTGTCGATGGCCGGCATGGTTTACTACAACGCGATGGCCAACCGCGGGCTCGGGGTGGAAACCCGGGACCGTCGGGTCGGTGCCGACTTCGCCCAGGTGTATAAGAACGACGCCGGCGAGTACAGCTA
>NZ_JOJF01000105.1:0-538 GCF_000720265.1 Nocardia sp. NRRL WC-3656
CCGACCCCAGCGAACAGGAGGACACCCCAGCACTGACCGCCTGACCGACCAGGATCACGCGGCAATCACCCCGATACACCACGCAATTGGACTTGACCGGGCCGGAGATTCGTTCCAACCTCCTTCGGGTGCCAACGAACACGGAGGGGGATCCAGTCGGCGGGCCCGGGGCTACTCACAAGTCCGACCCGAGACGATAGGCGACCGTCCCGCACATCGGATTATGAGCGACCTCCCGCCGTTGGGAAGCAAACTCAGCAAGTGCTGCGGGTCCGGAAACCGATCGCCCGCCCTATCGGGCGCGTGTATTTGGAGTGCACCCCAACACCGCAACTCGCGGCCCAACCTCCCACTCCCAACCATGGGAAATTTCCAACCGATAGGTACGGTCTGGTACCGCAGCGACAGCACATACATGGATAAATGTCGCTCATACGCTCTGACGGCGCTCACTGAAATTCCCCACTGACGCTCACCGAAATTCCCCATTTGTCCCGTGTGGCTCCGCCGTGAAGGGCGGGCCTGCTCCGATGCTGGT
>NZ_JOJF01000106.1:0-586 GCF_000720265.1 Nocardia sp. NRRL WC-3656
CGACACCAAGCTCGGTGCCGAGGAGATCACTCGTGATATCCCGAACGTGTCCGATGAGGTGCTGGCGGATCTGGACGAGCGTGGCATCGTGCGCATCGGCGCCGAGGTGCGTGACGGCGACATCCTGGTCGGCAAGGTGACCCCGAAGGGTGAGACCGAGCTGACTCCCGAGGAGCGGTTGCTGCGTGCGATCTTCGGTGAGAAGGCCCGCGAAGTCCGTGACACGTCGTTGAAGGTGCCCCACGGTGAGTCGGGCAAGGTGATCGGTATTCGCGTGTTCTCGCGTGAGGACGACGACGATCTGCCTCCGGGTGTGAACGAGCTGGTCCGCGTGTATGTGGCGCAGAAGCGCAAGATTCAGGATGGTGACAAGCTCGCCGGCCGGCACGGCAACAAGGGTGTTATCGGCAAGATCCTGCCGAAGGAGGATATGCCGTTCATGCCCGACGGCACTCCGGTCGACATCATCTTGAACACTCATGGTCGCGACGGCGAGACCATGGTCGACGCCAACGGTAAGTCGGTGTTGTTCGATGGTCGTTCGGGTGAGCCGTTCCCGTATCCGGTGGCGGTGGGGTACATGTAC
>NZ_JOJF01000107.1:0-596 GCF_000720265.1 Nocardia sp. NRRL WC-3656
CGACACCAAGCTCGGTGCCGAGGAGATCACTCGTGATATCCCGAACGTGTCCGATGAGGTGCTGGCGGATCTGGACGAGCGTGGCATCGTGCGCATCGGTGCCGAGGTGCGTGACGGTGACATCCTGGTCGGCAAGGTGACCCCGAAGGGTGAGACCGAGCTGACTCCCGAGGAGCGACTGTTGCGTGCGATCTTCGGTGAGAAGGCCCGCGAGGTGCGTGACACTTCGTTGAAGGTGCCCCACGGTGAGTCGGGCAAGGTGATCGGTATTCGTGTGTTCTCGCGTGAGGACGACGACGATCTGCCTCCGGGTGTGAACGAGCTGGTGCGCGTGTATGTGGCGCAGAAGCGCAAGATTCAGGACGGTGACAAGCTCGCGGGTCGTCACGGCAACAAGGGTGTTATCGGCAAGATCCTGCCGAAGGAGGATATGCCGTTCATGCCCGACGGCACTCCGGTCGACATCATCTTGAACACTCATGGTGCTGCCGAACCGTGACGGCGAGACCATGGTCGACGCCAACGGTAAGTCGGTGTTGTTCGATGGTCGTTCGGGTGAGCCGTTCCCGTATCCGGTGGCGGTGGGGTACATGTAC
>NZ_JOJF01000108.1:0-465 GCF_000720265.1 Nocardia sp. NRRL WC-3656
TCCTTCATCGGCTCCTGGTGCCAAGGCATCCACCGTACGCTCTTACACACTTACTAACAAAGATGCTCGCGTCCACTGTGCAGTTCTCAAACAACACACAAGATCTTCTCACCACTGCGGCACCAGCCGGGAAGAAATCCCGCGGTATGACACGCGGAGAAAACCTTGTCGTATCTTTTGCCTGGAAAGAACGTCTGTTCTTTCAGGACCCAACAGTGTGTCGATATATCAACCGCCGGCCGGTCATTGAGTACCGGTCGATACGCGGGAGAGGTTGTCAGCGTTCCACCCATGAGCTCCAGCCGGACTACATGTGAGTCCGAAACTGTCTCTGCCAGAGGCGATCTCGACTGTTCGAGACACCATCTGGAGAAGTGCTCCTTAGAAAGGAGGTGATCCAGCCGCACCTTCCGGTACGGCTACCTTGTTACGACTTCGTCCCAATCGCCAATCCCACCTTCGACG
>NZ_JOJF01000109.1:0-464 GCF_000720265.1 Nocardia sp. NRRL WC-3656
CTTCATCGGCTCCTGGTGCCAAGGCATCCACCGTACGCTCTTACACACTTACTAACAAAGATGCTCGCGTCCACTGTGCAGTTCTCAAACAACACACCCACCCAAACCGGAATTTCAGGACCAGCACCCTCGAAGAAGGCCGGTATCTCAGAAGATCTGAGCGGATCGTATTTTTTGCCTGGAAAGAACGTCTGTTCTTTCAGGACCCAACAGTGTGTCGATATATTCACCGCGGTCCCGGACAGAGCCGGCACCTTGGTGCGATGAAGCTTGTCAGCGTTCCACCCATGAGCTTCCGCGGTCCCACTGACGGGGACACAAACGGTCTCTGGCACAACCACTTTCACCTGTGTGAAGCGTCGTGCAGAAGTGCTCCTTAGAAAGGAGGTGATCCAGCCGCACCTTCCGGTACGGCTACCTTGTTACGACTTCGTCCCAATCGCCAATCCCACCTTCGACGGCTC
>NZ_JOJF01000110.1:0-462 GCF_000720265.1 Nocardia sp. NRRL WC-3656
TATATCGGCTGGCTAAAGGGCATGCGGGAACGTGACGCTTAGCGCGCCGCGCGCGAAGCAATTGAACGAGTCGGGCTCAGCGACAAGATCAACGATAAGATTAAGACGCTATCCGGAGACCAGCAACAGCGGATCGCTATCGCACAAGCACTCGTCCATAACGCGGAGTTGCTACTCCTCGACGAACCCACCGTAGGGCTAGACCCCCACCAGCGGCGCAGGTTTCTCGACTTGCTGATCTCGTTGCGTGGCACCGTTCATGTGATCGTCTCCACCCACGACATCGGCGACCTCGACCAGGCTTTCGACGAGGTCGTGGTCCTCGAAGCGGGCCGACCGAGGTTCAAGGGGGCGGTTGAGGAGTTCGCCGCCCACGCCCAACCGGACTGCGCGCCGGGCCGACGTCTGGAGAGCGCCTACGCGTCGCTGCTGGAGGCGACCGAATGATCACCTGGGCGAATC
>NZ_JOJF01000111.1:0-458 GCF_000720265.1 Nocardia sp. NRRL WC-3656
CTTCATCGGCTCCTGGTGCCAAGGCATCCACCGTACGCTCTTACACACTTACTAACAAAGATGCTCGCGTCCACTGTGCAGTTCTCAAACAACACACCCGCACCGAATCGAATTCAAGGACCGCGACCTCCACGAGGCTGGTTTCACAAGAGATCCGGGCAGATCGTATTTTTTGCCTGGAAAGAACGTCTGTTCTTTCAGGACCCAACAGTGTGTCGATTACATCCCCGAACCCGAAGCACTCGGGCTCCGAGCATTTTCGAGGCGCATGTCAGTGTTCCACCCATGAGCTTCCGCCGGCCTACATGTGAGGCCGAAACGGTCTCTGCCAGAACAACATCCAACCTGTGTTGGCATGCCTGGAGAAGTGCTCCTTAGAAAGGAGGTGATCCAGCCGCACCTTCCGGTACGGCTACCTTGTTACGACTTCGTCCCAATCGCCAATCCCACCTTCGACG
>NZ_JOJF01000112.1:0-450 GCF_000720265.1 Nocardia sp. NRRL WC-3656
AGGATATACTCAACACGCTCGCCCTGTTCTATGGTGAGCGGATAACCGGAAACTAGCAGGACAATTCACCGTTCTGCCCACAAAAATTCCGACACTCCCATCCAGCACGAAGAGTGCTGCTGGGGGTACCGGTGAGCCGATCGGTGGTGTTCCGGATTCAGGTGCCAAGGGTGGGGTTAGGGTGACGCACATGGTGGTTTCGGTGGGTCCGTAGCCGTTGATGACTGTGTGTTCGGGTGCCCAGCGGTCTACTACCTGGGCGGGGCAGGTTTCACCGCCGAGTATCAGTGTCAGCGGTTCCAGGTCGTGTGGCGTGAGCATTGCTGCAGCGGTGGGGGTTTGGGTCAATACGGTGACGTGTTGGGCGGCGAGGACGTCGTGGAAGTCGTTGGGGGAGAGGGTGATCGAGTCGGGGATCACGACCAGTCGGCCGCCGTGGAGTAGCGGGCT
>NZ_JOJF01000113.1:0-442 GCF_000720265.1 Nocardia sp. NRRL WC-3656
GGCCAGCGCATCGGCCTCGCTGACCTCGCCCCAGTCGGCACCCAGTTGCCAGGTTCCTAGCCCGATCGCCGAGACGGATCGTCCGGTTTTTCCTAGACTGCGCTGTTCCATGGGTGTGCTCCTTCTGCCGAACTCGGTGGCATCGCCGGAATCCCGGGGTGCGGGTTCAATGGTAGCGAAACCTAGTGCGCCAAAGCCTGTACTTACCGTTTTCTCGGTGCCTATTCTGCTGGGGAATCGGCGGTCGTTGACATCCACCGTGCCGTGGCGAGAAGCCTCGCTAGTGGTGAAACAAAACGTAATCAGATAAATTTACTTGTAAGCATTATGTTCCAGATGGAGGAGTGAACATGAGCATTATTAGATCGGGTCGGGCGGAGATCGAGAACTTCAGTCGGAGTACCCTTTACCGCCGCTATCACGGTGGGGAACTTGAACGTAT
>NZ_JOJF01000114.1:0-438 GCF_000720265.1 Nocardia sp. NRRL WC-3656
CGCGAGCAGTACACCGTGCGGGCGGCCGGCGCGGCACTGGGCCCCTCCGGCAGAGAGGGCGAGAGAACCCGCACCCACGCAGTCGCCGCGGAACGTCACCGCCTCGAGGAACTGCTGAACGAATCCTTCGGCTGGCTGGACTCCGACGGCGTCGACATCGCGGTCATCCTCATGTCGGAACTCATCGCGAACTCCCTCGCCGATACCGACGGCAAGGTCGAGGTCGTCATCACCCAGACCGACACCGAAGCGGAGCGCAAACTTCGTTTCGAAGTTCTCGACGACAGCGCCTTCGTACCCGAAATCGGCGATATGCCGGACGAATTCGCCGAACGTGGCCGTGGCCTGCCGATGATGGCGGCCGCCGCCGACGAATCCGGCATAACCACGTTCGACGACGGCTCGGGCAAATCCTCCTGGTTCGAACTACACCGACCC
>NZ_JOJF01000115.1:0-432 GCF_000720265.1 Nocardia sp. NRRL WC-3656
GCCGATCGTGATGAACGGCCCGGCCGGCCAGACTATTTCGCGACCGTCAGCAGCACTGCGCTGTCCTCGATCGCCTCGAGGCTGTGGCGGGCCTGCGGCACCACCAGCAGATCACCATGGCGTCCTTCCCACGAGGTGTCCGCGCTGCGCAGCCGGACTCGCCCGCGCAGAACCAGCAGCGTCGCCTCGCCCGCATTGTCGTGCTCGGCCAGTTCGGCGCCGGCCACCAACGCGACCACGGTCTGCCGCAGCCGATGCTCGTGCCCGCCGAACACGGTCTCCGCGGCGCGCCCCGCCGAGACCGCGCCCGCTCGCTGCAACAGTTCACGCGCCACCGCGTCCACCGAGAACTTCTCCATCACCGCTCCTCGCCTCCCATCCGACATCACTTCGATTCGTCATCTTCCCGCACCACCCGATCCCGCACCGGCA
>NZ_JOJF01000116.1:0-428 GCF_000720265.1 Nocardia sp. NRRL WC-3656
GACGGCGAGACCATGGTCGACGCCAACGGTAAGTCGGTGTTGTTCGATGGTCGTTCGGGTGAGCCGTTCCCGTATCCGGTGGCGGTGGGGTACATGTACATCCTGAAGCTGCATCACTTGGTGGACGACAAGATTCACGCGCGGTCGACGGGTCCGTACTCGATGATCACTCAGCAGCCGCTCGGTGGTAAGGCGCAGTTCGGTGGTCAGCGTTTCGGTGAGATGGAGTGCTGGGCCATGCAGGCCTACGGCGCGGCCTACACGTTGCAGGAGCTGCTGACGATCAAGTCCGACGACGTGGTCGGTCGTGTGAAGGTGTACGAGGCGATCGTCAAGGGCGAGAACATTCCCGAGCCGGGTATCCCGGAATCGTTCAAGGTTCTGCTCAAGGAACTGCAGTCGCTGTGCCTCAACGTCGAAGTGCTGTC
>NZ_JOJF01000117.1:0-416 GCF_000720265.1 Nocardia sp. NRRL WC-3656
CTTGCGCACCCCGCAGGGTCTCGCCTACGCCGATAAATGCGCTGTCGGACCTGTCGCCGCAGTGAGGTCACTACCCACCTCTGGGTCCAAATGCCCCATCGTGACGGCGTCACCGACTTCGCCACAAGGCACGCCCAATGACCGCACGTCGACGCAGGTCTGGAGGACTCTCAGCCATCCAACATGTTGATGTGACGAACTCATGGCCTAAACATCACTGATCGTTGATCAAACGCCGTCCCTTACTTACGGTCACGGTTGTCTTTTTCAACTTCCCAAGGGGGGAAACCCGTGAGATCTACACGTCTCATCACCCTGCGTGAGTCTGGTCGGCGAATAGGCACTGTTGGCCTTGGTGCCGCCGCTGTACTCGGCCTCCTTACCGCGCCCGCCCACGCCGCCAGCTGGTCCGGCTC
>NZ_JOJF01000118.1:0-412 GCF_000720265.1 Nocardia sp. NRRL WC-3656
GGCGAGTGCTGGCGTGGGAATCAGAGCGGAGACATCGAGTGATTCGAGCCGTTCCGTCCAGGGTTTGTGTGTCGTTCCATAGTTCATTGTGAAAACCTCGTTTTCGTCCGAATGTGACGGTACGTCAACGTCGGGGGCACGAGGCGATACCTTGTTGAAGGTTATGTCGCGGACGAGGCCACGGCTATGGAAAACCAACGAGACTTAGCTGAGAATCCGAGGCATATCCGGAACGAAGTTCGGGGCTAGTCCGCCGCGGCCGGTTCCAGGCGCACGGTGATCGGGCGGTGATCGCTGCCCGCCTGATCGAACTCGCTGTGTACCTTCATGCCGGCGATGTCCCAGACCGGGGTGGCGAAGACGTGATCGATCGGGGATCCCAGCAGTGCGGGAATGTTGGTCGGCCAGGTGC
>NZ_JOJF01000119.1:0-408 GCF_000720265.1 Nocardia sp. NRRL WC-3656
GGTCATCACCCGCGGATTGAGCACCGGGTCGGCCACCCAATCAGGTGCTCCCGCAAACACATTCGGCATCGCGCCACCACCGTTGTAGGCGAGGTCCAATGCGGGGGCCTCCCATACTCCACCCGACAGCACCGCCCGGTCTCCGGGGAGCAGCGTCAGCGTCGAACCGCTGTGTCCCGCACTTTCGAAGACGCCCACGGATGGACCGATCCGTGGCCCCCGTTCCGAGCCGGCCGCCACGAAGGCAGAGGCCAGCACCGCCCACCGCGCCCACAGTGTTCGCAGGTCCGGCAACTCGCCGGCCACCGCCACCGCCCGCACGCCCGCCCGCCGGTCCGTCCGCATTCCGTCCCAGGCGGCGCGCGGCGGCCTCGACTGGGATTCACCGCGCCCGATGTAAGCCGCCAA
>NZ_JOJF01000120.1:0-406 GCF_000720265.1 Nocardia sp. NRRL WC-3656
GAGCCACGACACCACCTCCACCGGCAGCATCAACGCACCCGGCCACCAACGCAAACCGACACCCGGTTACCGCAGCAACCTATCTGGACACGGCACTAGCGATGGGCGTTAACTGCCGCACTGAACCGCGCCGATACCGAGAACGACCAACTAACTACTCGGCGATGCGATGGTTGACTTGTCCGTCACCGCTCAGCACGGCCGGGTGGCGCAGGCGTACCTTCCCCAGCGCGGCATCCCATTAACAACCTTGGGTCCGAGGGATCACTGCATCATCGCGTGAATGATCATATGAGCGTGGAAGTTTGGGGGTCAAGTCCAATTGCGTGGTGTATCGGGGTGATTGCCGCGTGATCCTGGTCGGTCAGGCGGTCAGTGCTGGGGTGTCCTCCTGTTCGCTGGGGTC
>NZ_JOJF01000121.1:0-390 GCF_000720265.1 Nocardia sp. NRRL WC-3656
GATACCGATCACCCACCACCGTCACCACGGCGAACATGATGCCCGATCGGCCCCACACAGCAGGCCGATCGACAAACACTATTGGGAGACGCGACCTAGACCTACCACATCAACGTCACCGCGGTTCCCCATGTGGTCCGCCCCCGAGCTGACTTTCGACCACACTCACCGGAAAGAGACGCGTCATGACAGAAATCCATCCCAACGAGGCCGCCCTGCGCAGGCTCTATGAGTCATTCATCAGCGGCGACGACAGCGTCTACCGTGACCTCGTCGACCGCGACATCGTGTTGGCCTGTCCCCGGTGAATAGGGCCGCTTGGTTTTAGAGTCCTTGTTGGCCCTGGAAGGGCTGGAAGGGACACTGAAAGACATGGCAGGACGTAAGCGG
>NZ_JOJF01000122.1:0-389 GCF_000720265.1 Nocardia sp. NRRL WC-3656
GGTCGACTGCATCTACGAGGGTGCTCGTTCGTTGTATATCCACCCCGACGAGTGTGTGGACTGTGGGGCGTGTGTGCCGGTCTGCCCGGTGGAGGCGATCTATTACCAGGACGACCTGCCGGCTGAACTCGAGCCTTACCTCGACGACAATGCCGCCTTTTTCAGCGAGACCTTGCCCGGTCGCGGCGAACCGCTCGGATTTCCCGGTGGCGCAGCCAAACTCGGCCCCGTCGGGGTGGATACGCCGCTGGTTGCCGCGCTGCCGAAACGGAGTGCCCAGCCATGACGCGCGAAACGACGTCCGCTGCCACGCCGTCCAGTTCGCGTGCGACGCCGACCGGGGCCGGTGGTGGGCGGCGCGGCGAGGTGCTCGCGGTATTGCGCGACTC
>NZ_JOJF01000123.1:0-386 GCF_000720265.1 Nocardia sp. NRRL WC-3656
CGCTTTCGCTCCTCAGCGTCAGGTAAGGCCCAGAGAACCGCCTTCGCCACCGGTGTTCCTCCTGATATCTGCGCATTTCACCGCTACACCAGGAATTCCGATCTCCCCTACCGAACTCTAGCCTGCCCGTATCGACTGCAGACCCGGGGTTAAGCCCCGGGCTTTCACACCCGACGTGACAAGCCGCCTACGAGCTCTTTACGCCCAATAATTCCGGACAACGCTTGCGCCCTACGTATTACCGCGGCTGCTGGCACGTAGTTAGCCGGCGCTTCTTCTGCAGGTACACGTCAACTTCGTCCCTGCTGAAAGAGGTTTACAACCCGAAGGCCGTCATCCCCCACGCGGCGTCGCTGCGTCAGGCTTTCGCCCATTGCGCAATATTC
>NZ_JOJF01000124.1:0-373 GCF_000720265.1 Nocardia sp. NRRL WC-3656
ACGGTACTAGTCCGCTATCGGTCACCAGGGAGTATTCAGGCTTACCGGGTGGTCCCGGCAGATTCACAGCAGATTTCACGGGCCCGCTGCTACTCGGGTGCCTGCTACAACAGAGAACACGTTTTCGTCTACCGGACTCTCACCGTCTACGGTTGGCCGTCCCAGACCAATTCGACTAACGCGATCTTTTCTGACTGTCGCCCAGATCGGCAGATCTGAGAAAGCAAGTCCCACAACCCCGGCTATGCAACGACTGCCGTCTATCACACACAACCGGTTTAGCCTCTTCCGCTTTCGCTCGCCACTACTCACGGAATCACTATTGTTTTCTCTTCCTGTGGGTACTGAGATGTTTCACTTCCCCACGTTCCCT
>NZ_JOJF01000125.1:0-373 GCF_000720265.1 Nocardia sp. NRRL WC-3656
AGGGAACGTGGGGAAGTGAAACATCTCAGTACCCACAGGAAGAGAAAACAATAGTGATTCCGTGAGTAGTGGCGAGCGAAAGCGGAAGAGGCTAAACCGTGTAGATGTGATAGACGGCAGTCGTTGTCTATGCGGGGTTGTGGGGTCTTTCTTCTTCTCACTGCCGTGAGGAGCGCAAGTCAGAAACCGTTGTGTTAGCTGAATTGGTCTGGGACGGCCAACCGTAGACGGTGAGAGTCCGGTAAGCGAAAACGCGACGGCTTGTGTGATTGATACCCGAGTAGCAGCGGGCCCGTGAAATCTGCTGTGAATCTGCCGGGACCACCCGGTAAGCCTGAATACTCCCTGGTGACCGATAGCGGACTAGTACCGT
>NZ_JOJF01000126.1:0-366 GCF_000720265.1 Nocardia sp. NRRL WC-3656
AGCCTGGGCTGCCTGGTGGAGTACCGGCCGTTGCCGAAGAACGTTCACGGCATTTCAGTCCCAGAAATCCACGAAAACCGCCAGACTTGGGCAATCCTCATCAATTCGGACGACTATTGGGCGCTTCAGAGATTCACGCTCGCACACGAATTGAGCCATGTCCTATACCAGGACAGCGGGCAAATAATCATCGACCGGGCGCAGAATTCCAACGCAATTCCAGAGATCATCGCGGACTCTTTCTCTCGACATTTCCTATTCCCGGACGAGGCGCTGGAGGAAATGCTGGAAGAGCATGGCCCCTCGAATGATCTACCGGATGTGAACCGTCTTGTCGCCGATGCCATGCTCACCTACGGAATAAGC
>NZ_JOJF01000127.1:0-348 GCF_000720265.1 Nocardia sp. NRRL WC-3656
AGCCCTGCCTGCGGCTGCGAGGCACTAGCGCCGAGAGAGAGCAGAGTGCTCTTGCCAGCGCCGTTGGGTCCGAGGAGCACAGTATGGCCCGGTGAAAACTCCAGGTCGAGCTGGTTAAGGACTGGGCGTGATGTGCGGGGATAACGGAAGGTGCAGGACTGGTAGTGCAAGGGCATCGGTGGTACCTCGGCGCCGGAGCGGGACTCCTCCGGCTACGCCGACATGGGGTGGGCGCAACCGGAGGAGCAGAGTTTTAGTAGGACACGGTAAGGGACTTGACCCAGGTACGGACGCCCGTAGCACCGTCGTTGACGACGAAGTAGTAGTCGCCGGCGCCGTGATCAGACC
>NZ_JOJF01000128.1:0-347 GCF_000720265.1 Nocardia sp. NRRL WC-3656
GCCGGCATCGACTCCTCCGACACGATGATCCCTTCCGCTGAGACGCTCGGCCTCAGCCTCTCCGATCACCGTCCCGCCCACAAGATCTCAGACAGTCCCTGCTGGATGAACGGCTACGGCCGGTACCGGTGGGTGTGCCCGGAGAGTTGTATGTCGCCGGTGACGGAGTCAGCTGCGGGTATTGGCGCAGACCCACATTGACCGCAACGCGGTTCGTGCCCTGCCCGTTCGGAGGAACCGGCACACGCATGTATCGCACCGGAGATCTCGTCCGCTGGGGAAGCGACGGCCAACTCCACTACGTGGACCGCGCCGACGAACAAGTCAAAATCCGCGGATACCGCATC
>NZ_JOJF01000129.1:0-327 GCF_000720265.1 Nocardia sp. NRRL WC-3656
AGCACGATCCTGCCCATACGTGGCAAGCAACGCTTGGGCCTCGATCGGATCACCCAGCGTCGTCCCCGTGCCGTGGCCTTCCACGGCGTCGACCTCGGCGGGCGAGAGCCCCGCATTGGCCAACGCCTGCCGGATCACCCGCCGCTGCGAGGGACCATTCGGCGCGGAGAAACCATTCGACGCACCATCCTGATTCACCGCCGAACCCGCCAGCACCGCAAGAACCTCGTGCCCATTGCGACGCGCATCCGAAAGCCGCTCCAACACCAGCATGCCCGCCCCCTCCGACCAACCCACACCATCCGCGGCATCCGCGAACGACTTGCA
>NZ_JOJF01000130.1:0-321 GCF_000720265.1 Nocardia sp. NRRL WC-3656
GTGTGTTGTTTGAGAACTGCACAGTGGACGCGAGCATCTTTGTTAGTAAGTGTGTAAGAGCGTACGGTGGATGCCTTGGCACCAGGAGCCGATGAAGGACGTAGGAGGCTGCGATAAGCCTCGGGGAGCTGTCAACCGAGCTGAGATCCGAGGATTTCCGAATGGGGAAACCCAGCACGAGTGATGTCGTGTTACCCGCCGTTGAATATATAGACGGTGTGGAGGGAACGTGGGGAAGTGAAACATCTCAGTACCCACAGGAAGAGAAAACAATAGTGATTCCGTGAGTAGTGGCGAGCGAAAGCGGAAGAGGCTAAACCG
>NZ_JOJF01000131.1:0-319 GCF_000720265.1 Nocardia sp. NRRL WC-3656
AGACGCCGCCGCCCTCGCTGATCAGCGAGGTGTCGTAATCCGCCCACGACGACCGCGCCAACCCGAACAACCGCTTCCGCTCCGCGAACGACACCCCCGCCACCGGATCCGGATCGATGAAAATATGCCGATGATCGAACGCCGCCACCAACCGAATATGCTCCGACAACAACATCCCGTTACCGAACACATCCCCCGACATATCCCCGACACCCACCACCGTGAACTCCTCACGCTGGGTATCGACATTCATCTCCGCGAAATGCCGCTTGACACTCTCCCACGCCCCCTTCGCGGTAATCCCCATCGCCTTGTGGTC
>NZ_JOJF01000132.1:0-312 GCF_000720265.1 Nocardia sp. NRRL WC-3656
TGCGGTAACGCATGGAGGTGACTGGTACTAATAGGCCGAGGACTTACCAACAAAGCTGCTACGCGTCCACTGTGCGGTATCTGAAACAACACACTGCTCGTGTGTTGGGAAGGAGCGGGGACCTGGTCCCCGAACCCCTGTTCTGGCTTCGGCCGGAACAGAAAGGGGTGTGTGAGGGGAAGTCCCTCGATTCCTTCCTGTCACGGGCGTGACAGTTTCATAGAGTTACGGCGGCTATAGCGGTGGGGAAACGCCCGGTCCCATTCCGAACCCGGAAGCTAAGGCCACCTGCGCCGATGGTACTGCACTCGA
>NZ_JOJF01000133.1:0-307 GCF_000720265.1 Nocardia sp. NRRL WC-3656
GGTCCCAGCTGGTCGCTGTCGCACTGCAAGCCCATTTGGAACCAGGCGCTGTCGAGGGTGCCGCCGACGCCCACCAAATCGCACACCGCCACACCCGTCTACCGACTGCTCGAAGAAGTCCTAAGGCTCGTGGAACACCAGGTGATCTTGACTGGCGCCCTCGATCACAACCGTGGCGAGCAGTCCTGGAGGCTGACTGCCCCCTTTCGCCCGAGCCGGCATGCCTGAACCTGCTCATCAAGCTGAAAGGCGCCAGCCCCTCACAGCCTGCCGGCAATGGCCGCCTCCACGGTTCCTTCCGCGACGA
>NZ_JOJF01000134.1:0-303 GCF_000720265.1 Nocardia sp. NRRL WC-3656
GCCCCGTGATCGACGACGACCTCGACGTCCTCCGCGTCGGCGCGCACCACCATCCGCCACCACGGCTCGCTCTCCAGCTCAGCCGAAACCTGCCGGTGCCGGCGCACCGACGCCCACACCTCATCCGATACCTGACACCTGACCGGCCCGTGCCCGTCATCGACCACGAACAACGCCGATTCGGTGACAACGGTCAACGCGAACGATGCCTCCAGCCGCTGCCATCCCGGCGGCGCGAGCGCGCGCAAGCCGGCGGTGATCCGGTCCACCAAGTCCGCGAGATCCTCACCCCCGGAACCGCTC
>NZ_JOJF01000135.1:0-278 GCF_000720265.1 Nocardia sp. NRRL WC-3656
GGTCAGCGGAGAGTGACCGTGATCGCGCTGCCGACCACGGTCGCGGTGACGCCGAGCAGGTGTTCGGTGATCATCGCGGCGATCGGCTGGATGTGGCGATCCTTGCGGGCGACGACGGCGAGAGTGCGGGCGTCGATGACGTGAGTGAAGGCGAGATCGCCCACCGTCGTTGCCGCGAGCATGTCCCGCGGAAGTGTCGGAGCGGGTAACGCGCGCACGGCGTCTCGCACCCGGCGGATAACGCCGACCGCGTGCTGTGGGATCTCGAGCGGGTGGTG
>NZ_JOJF01000136.1:0-275 GCF_000720265.1 Nocardia sp. NRRL WC-3656
ACGCGCCGCCACCAACACACACGCATCCTCGAGCGACAACACACCCGCAATATGTGCGGCAGCGACCTCACCGATGGAATGACCCGCCACCACATCCGCCCGCACACCCCACGACTCCAGCAGCCTGAAGAGCGCCACCTCGAACGCGAACAAACCCGCCTGCGCGAACACCGTTTGATCGACCAGATCCCCGTCGGCCAACGCATCCGACAGCGAAACAGACTTTCCCAGAGCAGATTCCAGCACATTCACGATCGCGTCGAAATGCTCGGCGA
>NZ_JOJF01000137.1:0-265 GCF_000720265.1 Nocardia sp. NRRL WC-3656
AGCGGTGGGCGGCATGGTCGCCGGCAAGTTCGCGCCGATGGTGTTCCCCCGGATCGGCAGCAGTCGCTTGGCCATGGGCCTGGTACACGGCACCGCCGGTGCGATATCGGGTTTGGGTGCGGCGTCGCTGGTGGCCGGCTGGCCGCAGCATTACGACCAGGTGCTGGCGCCGCTGCTCAACGGCGCATTCGCCGGGGGCGTGTATTCCCGCAGCGGAGCCCATCCGCCGGCGATCGACGGCGGCGCGACATTCACACCGCCCGAC
>NZ_JOJF01000138.1:0-265 GCF_000720265.1 Nocardia sp. NRRL WC-3656
AGCGGTGGGCGGCATGGTCGCCGGCAAGTTCGCGCCGATGGTGTTCCCCCGGATCGGCAGCAGTCGCTTGGCCATGGGCCTGGTACACGGCACCGCCGGCGCGATATCGGGTTTGGGTGCGGCGTCGCTGGTGGCCGGCTGGCCGCAGCATTACGACCAGGTGCTCGCGCCGCTGCTCAACGGCGCATTCGCCGGGGGCGTGTATTCCCGCAGCGGAGCCCATCCGCCGGCGATCGACGGCGGCGCGACATTCACACCGCCCGAC
>NZ_JOJF01000139.1:0-256 GCF_000720265.1 Nocardia sp. NRRL WC-3656
CGACACCCAACCCAGTAGCCCACTACCAGCACCGCGCCCGGACACCATCGCCTACCTCATCTACACCTCCGGCACCACCGGGATCCCCAAAGGCGTAGCCACCACCCACCACAACGTCACCCAACTACTGACAACCTTGAACACCGGCCCCACACCCGCGTCGGAACAGGTGTGGGCACAGTGTCATTCACTCGCCTTCGACGTCTCCGTATGGGAAATCTGGAGCCCGCTACTCCACGGCGGCCGACTGGTCGTG
>NZ_JOJF01000140.1:0-256 GCF_000720265.1 Nocardia sp. NRRL WC-3656
CGACACCCAACCCAGTAGCCCACTACCAGCACCGCGCCCGGACACCATCGCCTACCTCATCTACACCTCCGGCACCACCGGGATCCCCAAAGGCGTAGCGACTACCCACCACAACGTCACCCAACTACTGACAACCTTGAACACCGGCCCCACACCGGCGTCGGAACAGGTGTGGGCACAGTGTCATTCACTCGCCTTCGACGTCTCCGTATGGGAAATCTGGAGCCCGCTACTCCACGGCGGCCGACTGGTCGTG
>NZ_JOJF01000141.1:0-252 GCF_000720265.1 Nocardia sp. NRRL WC-3656
GGCGAACCCGACTTCACTCGCCCGGACGAGCCGGCGGACCAAGCGACACGGCTGGCCGGATTGCTGGGAATCCCGGCTCCGGCCGTCACGAACCAGATCGCCGAACTCGAACGCAACGGTGCCACCGATCCGGTGCGCGAACTGCTGAATCGGGCCGGTATCGCGCCCGCCACGGCCGAGGCGCTGCGGCAACATGTCGAGGCCACCGCCCCCGCGAAGGCGCGCGAGCGTGCAGGACTCAGCGATGTGGAC
>NZ_JOJF01000142.1:0-252 GCF_000720265.1 Nocardia sp. NRRL WC-3656
GGCGAACCCGACTTCACTCGCCCGGACGAGCCGGCGGACCAAGCGACACGGCTGGCCGGATTGCTGGGAATCCCGGCTCCGGCCGTCACGAACCAGATCACCGAACTCGAACGCAACGGTGCCACCGATCCGGTGCGCGAACTGCTGAATCGAGCCGGTATCGCGCCCGCCACGGCCGAGGCGCTGCGGCAACATGTCGAGGCCACCGCCCCCGCGAAGGCGCGCGAGCGTGCAGGACTCAGCGATGTGGAC
>NZ_JOJF01000143.1:0-238 GCF_000720265.1 Nocardia sp. NRRL WC-3656
GTCCTGGCCCGCCACGAATCACTGCGCACCATATTCCCCGCCACCGACGGCGTGCCATTCCAGCAGGTACTGCCGGCCCGACCAGGAATGTGGCGACGCCACGGCCCCGCGGCAATACCGCTGCCCGAACAAGACATCCACGACGCCTTGGCCGAACTGGCCGAATACCGATTCGACCTCTCGACCGAAATCCCCATCCGCGCCCACATCTACTCGCTCGAACCCCAACAGCACATCG
>NZ_JOJF01000144.1:0-238 GCF_000720265.1 Nocardia sp. NRRL WC-3656
GTCCTGGCCCGCCACGAATCACTGCGCACCATATTCCCCGCCACCGACGGCGTGCCATTCCAGCAGGTACTGCCGGCCCGACCAGGAATGTGGCGACGCGACGGCCCCGCGGTAATACCGCTGCCCGAACAAGACATCGACGACGCCTTGGCCGAACTGGCCGAATACCGATTCGACCTCTCGACCGAAATCCCCATCCGCGCCCACATCTACTCGCTCGAACCCCAACAGCACATCG
>NZ_JOJF01000145.1:0-230 GCF_000720265.1 Nocardia sp. NRRL WC-3656
CCGATGCGCACGATGCCACGCTCGTCCAGATCCGCCAGCACCTCATCGGACACGTTCGGGATATCACGAGTGATCTCCTCGGCACCGAGCTTGGTGTCGCGAGCATCGATCTCGTGCTCCTCGATATGAATCGAGGTCAGCACGTCCTCCTCCACGAGACGCTGCGACAGGATGATCGCGTCCTCGTAGTTGTGACCCTCCCACGGCATGATCGCCACCAACAGGTTCTT
>NZ_JOJF01000146.1:0-221 GCF_000720265.1 Nocardia sp. NRRL WC-3656
ATGTATCGCACCGGAGATCTCGTCCGCTGGGGAAGCGACGGCCAACTCCACTACGTGGACCGCGCCGACGAACAAGTCAAAATCCGCGGATACCGCATCGAATGCGGCGAAATCCGCACCGCGCTAACACAACTCGACGGCATCGAACAAGCAGCCGTCATCGCCCGCGAAGACCACCCCGGAGACAAACGCCTCGTCGCCTACATCACCGGCACCGCAAA
>NZ_JOJF01000147.1:0-215 GCF_000720265.1 Nocardia sp. NRRL WC-3656
CCTTACCTTTCTTTCGTGGTGATAGAGCCCGCAGCCATCGGGTTCCGAATCACCTGGGAGCGGTGGGTTTGGCTTCATGGTCGTTGCCGAGGTTCATGGCCGAGGAGGATTGGCCGCCCGCCGTTCTGCGACGACTCGACCGCTGATTGAGAGACGCGATCCGATCGCTGTGTAAGGACAAGACGGCGTGGTCGTCGACCTACTCGATGTGTTGT
>NZ_JOJF01000148.1:0-206 GCF_000720265.1 Nocardia sp. NRRL WC-3656
GAGGCAACAGGCGGGGCCACTCAACACCCATCCACTCTGCGACACGAAGGGGCTCGGCGACCTCAGCCCGGTGAGCCGCTGCCGGTACGGTCAACGGGCAGCCAGTTCTCCAGATGATGAGAGTCTGGCACTATGACATGCCCTCGCTGCGAGCAGGACTCGCTGGAGAAGGTTCGGGTCACCCGATTTGCCCTCGCGCTCGCCAA
>NZ_JOJF01000149.1:0-206 GCF_000720265.1 Nocardia sp. NRRL WC-3656
GAGGCAACAGGCGGGGCCACTCAACACCCATCCACTCTGCGACACGAAGGGGCTCGGCGACCTCAGCCCGGTGAGCCGCTGCCGGTACGGTCAACGGGCGGCCAGTCCTCCAGATGATGAGAGTCTGGCACTATGACATGCCCTCGCTGCGAGCAGGACTCGCTGGAGAAGGTTCGGGTCACCCGATTTGCCCTCGCGCTCGCCAA
>NZ_JOJF01000150.1:0-206 GCF_000720265.1 Nocardia sp. NRRL WC-3656
ATCCGGTGCGTGGCCGTGTCGGCGGGCTCGGTACGCGTGGCTGACGTCGCGGGCCATGGGAATCGGTGACCATCCGTCGAAAGCGATGTGGTGCAACACGATTGCGACGATGTGCTGTTGGGGTTCGAGCGAGTAGATGTGGGCGCGGATGGGGATTTCGGTCGAGAGGTCGAATCGGTATTCGGCCAGTTCGGCCAAGGCGTCGT
>NZ_JOJF01000151.1:0-200 GCF_000720265.1 Nocardia sp. NRRL WC-3656
GATGTTCACGGCTGAGCGGGGAATGCGTGCGGCGCGGGTGTTCGCGGTCCTGGTGATCGTGGGCGTCGGTGCCGCCGCGTTCCGCCTTTCCTTCGCCACCTTGCGCGACCTCGCGCAACTGGCACATATCCCGCGCTCGGATGCGTGGCTGTTCCCGCTGATCATCGACGGCACGATCGTGCAAGCCACTGCCGGTGCTC
>NZ_JOJF01000152.1:0-200 GCF_000720265.1 Nocardia sp. NRRL WC-3656
GAGCACCGGCAGTGGCTTGCACGATCGTGCCGTCGATGATCAGCGGGAACAGCCACGCATCCGAGCGCGGGATATGTGCCAGTTGCGCGAGGTCGCGCAGAGTGGCGAAGGAAAGGCGGAACGCGGCGGCACCGACGCCCACGATCACCAGGACCGCGAACACCCGCGCCGCACGCATTCCCCGCTCAGCCGTGAACATC